>JBDSGK010000217.1:0-11942 GCA_039919015.1 Ferruginibacter sp. | reverse complement strand
GAACGACCTCGGCGGAACCGATCAGTTGAGAAGGGTTGGTAAACCCATTGTTCAAAAAACACTGAGACTTGATGATGACAAAACACTGGACCTGCATAAAAAACAACATTTTTCTTTAGACATTGATAAGTATTTAAAAACTGAACAGGGCGCTATTTATAAAGTGACCATTGGTTTCAGACCGGAATATTCTTTATATACATCAACTGATACCACTACAAAAGCTGATGAAGAGGAAGAGAATTATTCTGGCGAATATGATGAAAATAATAACGGCGGTGTTGATGAAGATGAAGCTTTTTGGGACAGGTATGATACCTACTACCCTTTTGGTTATAGCTGGGAACGCAGGGATGACCCAGCCAGCAGGTCATATTACAACAAGGACCGCTGGGCAACGAGGAATATCCTGGCCAGCAATATAGGGCTTACTGCCAAACGTGGCAGCGACAACAGCCTGGTGGTTGCCATAAGCAATATACTCACCACCGAACCCATGAGTGGGGTTGATATTGAAGTACTGGATTACCAGCGTACCATCATCAGTAAAGGTAAAAGCGGCGGCGATGGTTTTGCCAATATTGACCTGAAAAGAAAACCATTTTTATTGATCGCCCGTAAAGGAAAAGAAAGAGGTTATTTAAAACTGGATGACGGAAGTTCGCTGGCGCTTAGCCGCTTTGATGTAAGTGGCGAAGAAGTAAAGAACGGCATCAAAGGATTTATTTTTGGAGAACGCGGCGTTTGGCGCCCCGGCGATACCATGTTCCTGAATTTTATTATAGAAGATAAGCAGGGTAAATTACCCAGGGACCACCCCGTTGAGTTTAGTTTATTTACACCACAGGGACAATTATATAAACATACGGTGCAAACTGATGCCGAAGACGGGTTCTATCTTTTTAAAACCAATACAGATGCGGGATCTCCCACCGGTAACTGGCAGGCAAAAATAAAAGTTGGTGGTGCTGTCTTCGAAAAAAGGATCAAGGTAGAAACCATCATGCCCAACAGGCTGAAGATAAACCTTGATTTTGGAAAAGACCCTGTGCTGGGTATGGGCAATACCGAAACCGGCAACCTCAATGCCAAATGGCTCTTTGGTGCCGTGGGTAAAGACCTGAAAGCAAAGATCGATGCTTCCCTTTCTTCAAAGGGCACTTCATTTCCCAAATTTGCAGGCTTTGAATTTGACAACCCTACATCCAAATATGAAACCCAAAGCAAGACCATTTATGAAGGCACTTTAGATGCTGAAGGAAATGCCGCATTAAAAACAAATTTCGAAATTGATGAGACTGCACCCGGCATGTTGAGCGCTAATATGCTGGTGAAAGTTTTTGAACCCGGCGGAAGTTTTAGTGTTGATAATGTAACCATGCCTTACAGTCCTTATGCAAGTTATGCAGGTATTAAATTACCTGATGGTGAAAAGCCATTTGATTATTTACTTGCCGGTAAAAATCATACCGTACAAATTGTAAATGTTGACAGCAAAGGAAATTTAGTAAGCGGCAGCAATGATGTGGAAGTACAGTTCTACCGCATTCAATGGCGCTGGTGGTGGGATAACAACGGCGACAACCTCAGCAATTTTACACAGGATGAATACAACAAACTGTTGAAGACACAAACCGTTAAACTGAATAATGGACGTGGACAATGGACCTTCGGAACATCGGAAAATGAATGGGGCCGTTATTTAATTCTGGTTAAAGACCTGAAAAGCGGCCATACCACAGGTTCTGCTTTTTATGTTGAAGATACTTACTGGCAAACACGTGCCGGCAGTGAAGACCAAACCGCCGCATCAATGTTATCCTTTAAGTCTAACAAAGAAAAATACAATGTTGGAGAAGAAGTTTCCTTAACCATTCCAAGCAGCAAGGGCGGCCGTGTTTTGGTGAGTATTGAGAATGGAAGCAAGGTCATCAAATCTTTCTGGCAGGAAACAAAGCAGGGAGAAACTCTGGTTAAATTTAAGGCTGATGCTGATATGGCTCCCAATGTTTATGCAACGATCAGTTTGTTGCAGCCACATTCGCAAACCATTAATGACCTCCCCATCCGTATGTATGGCTCTACGCCCATTTTTGTTGAAGATAAAAATACGGTGTTGAAACCGGTACTCAATATTCCAGGCAGCATCAGGCCCGAAACTAATGTTTCTTTTAGCGTAAGCGAACAGAACGGTAAAGAAATGACGTACTGTGTGGCCATTGTTGATGAAGGATTGCTGGACCTTACAAGGTTTAAAACCCCAAACCCACATGAAGTATTTTATGCAAGAGAAGCATTGGGCGTAAAAAGTTTTGACCTTTTTGATTATGTGATCGGCGCCTGGGGCGGAGACCTGGAAAGGATCTTAACCATTGGCGGTGATAATGAAGCAGGCCCGGGTAAACAAAAAACTGCCAATCGTTTTAAACCGGTTGTAGCATATCTTGGGCCATTTCATTTAAAAAGAAATCAAACTCAAAAACAATCTTTCACATTGCCATCTTATATCGGTTCTGTAAGGGCAATGGTAGTTGCGGCTCATGATGGCAGTTATGGTGCCACAGAAAAAGCAATAGCTGTTAAAAAACCACTGATGATGCTGGCTACCATGCCCCGTGTGTTGGGCCCGGGTGAGACCATCAAACTACCCGTTACAGTTTTTGCAATGGAGAATAATATTAAAAATGTGAATGTTACCCTCATGGCAAATCCTTACCTGGAGGTTGTGGGAGCTAATTCACAATCTATCAGTTTTCCTAAAACAGGTGAAGAGATGATCTATTTTGATGTACGGGTCAAGCCAAATGTTGGTGTTGGAAAAGTAAAATTGCTGGCGAGTTCCGGTAAAGAAAAAGCCGACTATGAAGTGGAACTTGACATCCGGAATCCCAACCCGCCTGTAACGCAGGTTATTGCAATAACGTTAACTGCGGGACAACAATGGAAAGCTGTTGCATCGCCTATTGGTGTGCCTGCAACAAGCACAGCCGTGCTGGAAATTTCCAGTGTTCCATCTATGAACCTGCAGAAGCGGTTGAACTACCTGATCGAATATCCCCACGGATGTGTTGAACAAACAACATCAGCAGCTTTTCCTCAACTGGTATTAAATCAACTGACCGACCTGGATGATGCTAAAAAAGCCCGGGTTGACAGGAATGTAAAAGCCGCTATCGGCAGGCTGCAGAATTTTCAGCGGCCAGACGGTGGCTTTAGTTACTGGCCCGGCGGCAGTGAAAGTGATGAATGGGGTACCAACTATGCAGGCCACTTTTTAGTTGAAGCACAAAATGGTGGTTACGTGGTGAGTGATTATATGTTGCAGCAATGGAAAAATTACCAACGTGGCAGGGCAAACAGTTGGGTGCCATCCACCACTAATTTTTATGGCGGCGATCTTACACAGGCATACCGGCTTTATACATTAGCACTGGCAAAAGCATCAGAACTTGGTGCCATGAACCGTTTGAAAGAATTTAAATATTTATCAACGGAAGCAAAATGGAGGCTTGCGGCTGCCTATAAACTGGCAGGCCAGGATAATACAGCCCTTGACCTCATCAGCGGCCTGTCAACAAGCTTTGAAGAAAGGCCTGCACCCGGTAACAGCTTTGGCTCTGCATTAAGAGACCAGGCTATGGTATTTGAAACATTGACACTGATGGGAAAACAGGGAGCTGCAAAAGCCGCTGCCCTATTGCCAACCATTTGTGCAAAATTATCGCAGGATAGCTGGTACAGTACACAAACAACGGCGTATAGTTTAATTGCCATTGCAAAATATTGCGGCAAGAATCCATCAGGTACAAAAATTATTGCAACCGGAACCGTTAATGGAAAAAATATTGACATCAATGCAGCTTCCTACATCAAACAATTACCCATTTTATTCTCAAAAGGCAGCAGTAATGTGGTCATTACCAACAAGGGCAATAATGTTTTGTATGTACGGCTGATTACCCAGGGTCAACCGCTTACCGGCGATAGTCTTAAAATAAATAATAACCCGGCGGTATTAAACATGAGTGTGAGCTATGTCAATCAAAATGGTGCTGCCATAGATATCAACAAACTGACACAGGGCACCGATTTTGTAGCCAAAGTTGTGATTACAAATCCCGGCAAACGTGGTTATTATTCAGACATGGCATTGTCGCAGATATTCCCAAGTGGTTGGGAAATTTTGAATGCCCGCATGTTTGATGGCGAAGGATCTTTCAAATCTTCCTCATCAACTTACCAGGATATCCGTGATGACCGTGTGTACACTTATTTCGATATTGGAATCAACCAAACATATACTTATTATATACAGTTGAATGCATCATACCTGGGCCGTTTCTTTTTACCGGGCACTTATTGCGAAGCCATGTATGATAACAGTATTGCCGCAGGCGTGAATGGGAAGTGGGTGGAGGTTGTGAATCAGTAAAGCATTGTTTAACCCTGTCGGTCTTTAAAACACCGGCAGGGTTATTTTTTTATACAAGCTTCAATAATCTATTTAACGTCATTGTGAACTTGCTTGTACATCCTATCTTTATTCAGCTTTAATTAATGTTTTATTAAAATAGATGTCAAATACATACACACAAATACACCTGCATTTAATTTTTGCAGTTCAAAATAGAAGATCGCTGATACAAAATGTATGGAAGGACAGGTTATATGGATATATTACAGGCATCGTACAGCAACATACCCACAAAATGATCATCATAAACGGAATGCCCGATCATCTTCATGTTGTGATCGGGATGAGGCCTATACAATCCTTATCAGACCTGATGCAGGATATAAAAGGAAGCTCCTCAAAATGGATAAATGAGCATAAATTGGTTGCCGGTAAATTTCAGTGGCAGGAAGGTTATGGTGCTTTTTCATACGGCAAATCTCAATTACCAAAATTGATAGCATATGTAAAAAATCAGGAAGAACATCATAAGAAAAAAGCTTTTATTGAAGAATACAAAGAATTTTTAAAAGCATTTGAAATTGAATTCGATGAACGGTATATTTTTAAAGAATTGGAAGATTAAAGATCTATCGTCCCTACGGGACTTAGATTGCCGGAGGGGAATGTTTTCTACCAATCTCAAATGCCGACGGTATTATGAAAACATACAGTCTCTAACCCATTTAAACTTCTCTTTAAAAAGAATTAAAAAATTTGAGTTTCGCCAATTATCCCTTTAGGGATATAAGATTGGTAGAATATATAGAAATAGATTTTCCGTAAGTCCCGTAGGGACGATAGACAACAAATGAAAGACATCTTCTCAAACATACAATCCAAAATAATAGGTCTCCGCACGTCAACAAAAATAAAGCTGATTGTGCTGTTGGGTTTATTGATATGGTTCTGGTTTTGTCTTCCTTACAAATTATTTAATGCCCCTACGAGTTATGTTATTGAAGATAAAGACGGCAACTTATTAAATGCAACGATTGCTGCCGACGGACAATGGCGTTTTCCTTACAACAAAGATGTACCACAAAAATTCATTGACTGCATCACCACATTTGAAGACAGGCGTTTTTTTAAGCATCCCGGCGTTGACCCCGTTGCCATTGGTAGGGCTGTGATAAAAAACGTAAAAAATAAAGGCGTTGTGCAGGGCGGCAGCACCATTACCATGCAGGTGATCAGGCTCTCCAAAAAAAATGACAAAAGAAGTATCTGGAACAAAATAAAAGAAAGCATTCTTGCTGTACGGCTTGAATTATCTTATTCCAAAAAAAATATCCTTGCGCTGTATGCAAGCAATGCACCTTTTGGAAGCAATATAGTGGGGCTTGATGCAGCAGCCTGGCGCTACTATGGTCGAAGTGCCGATAAATTAAGCTGGGGCGAAATGGCCGCACTGGCTGTATTACCAAACGCTCCTTCTCTCGTTCACCCGGGGAAGAACAGGAATGTATTGCTGGTAAAAAGAAATAAGCTCCTTGATAATTTACTGGAAGCCCGCAAGATAGATAAAGCCGGTGCAGAACTTGCCAAGCTGGAACCCTTACCGGATGAGCCTTTACGGCTGCCGCAAAATGCTTCGCATTTGTTACAACGTTTTATTAAGGATAACAAAACCTGGAAGCAGGAGACAAAAATAAAAACAACACTGGATGGCAACCTGCAAAAAAATGTTTCCATACTCATACAACAACACCAGGCCGTTTTAAAAGGCAATGGCATTAATAATGTATGTGCCCTTGTGCTTGATGTAGAAACCGGTAACACGTTGGCTTATGTAGGTAATATAAAAGGTGCCGGCAACATAGAGATGGAAGCTGATGTTGATGTGATAGCAGCACCAAGAAGCCCCGGCAGTGCATTAAAACCGATTTTATATGCTGCCATGCTAAGTGACGGATTGATCTTACCCAATTCCATCATACCCGATATCCCTACACAGATCGGCAGTTACTCACCCAAGAATTTTGATCTCAGTTATGATGGTGCGGTTCCTGCGGGGAGGGCATTATCAAGGAGTTTGAATGTACCCGCAGTTAAAATGCTGCAGCAATATAAATACCAGCGCTTTTATGAAACGCTTCAGCAAACCGGTATCTCAACATTGAACAACCACGCAGATTTTTATGGGCTGAGTTTGATACTCGGTGGCTGCGAAGTAACCATGTGGGACCTTGCAGGTGTTTATGCATCCATGGCCCGTACA
The DNA here is from genome assembly GCA_039919015.1 of Ferruginibacter sp. Classification (GTDB taxonomy): domain Bacteria; phylum Bacteroidota; class Bacteroidia; order Chitinophagales; family Chitinophagaceae; genus Ferruginibacter. Next base: position 5,268 of record JBDSGK010000217.1, on the reverse strand, counting down.
TTAAACCATCAAACAAAAGATCATGGCAAGCTGGTGGCAGGAGATTTTCATCCACCCCATTACATAAGTAAGGAATTGGGAATTAGGAATTCGTCAGCCACCAACCCAATTCCTAATTCCCAATCCCCAATTCCTCTCGACCCTACCAGTATCTGGTTCGCCTTCCAGGCCATGCAGGATGTAATGCGGCCGGGCGAGGAAGGCTTGTGGCAACAATTTTCATCCTCCCAAAAAATTGCCTGGAAAACCGGAACCAGTTTTGGTTTCAGGGATGGATGGGCAATTGGCTTAACCACAAAACATGTGGTGGCAGTTTGGGTTGGCAATACTGATGGTGAAGGAAGGCCGGGCCTGGTTGGCATACAAACGGCTGCACCGATCCTCTTCGACATTTTCAGGTTACTGCCCAACAGCAAGTGGTTTGAAAAACCAAAATATAATTTTACGTATATGCCTGTGTGTAGGCAAAGTGGTTATAGAGCAAATATCGATTGCCCGGATGTGGATACTTTATTTATGCCACCCAATGCCATTAAAGTTGCGCTTTGTGCTTATCATAAAATAATCCACCTGGATGCAGCAGCAACTTTCAGGGTTACGGGCGAATGTGAAACGCCATCAAACATGCAGCACAGAAGTTGGTTCATCTTATCCCCTGCTATGGAATTTTATTACAGGCAGCGCAATATTGATTATAAGATACTTCCTCCATTCAAACCCGGTTGTAGTTTTTCTGAAACAGGAAAACTGATAGAAATTATCTATCCACAACCTGATGCAAAGATCTATGTACCGTTGGAGATAAATGGAGAAAGGGGCAAAACCATTTTCACTGCTGCCCACCGCAGGTCAGGTGCAAAAATATTCTGGAGCATGGATGATGGATTTGTTGGAACAACGCAAAATTTTCACCAGATAGGATTGAATCCCTTACCGGGAAAACACATTATTACATTGGTGGATGAGAACGGGATAAGTGTAAGCAGGCAGTTTGAGATTTTGGAAAAAGAAGATCGTTAAATAAATTTTGATTATTCAGTTCTGCTTTTAATCATTTATCTTTTTATAGTTCATATAAACTCTTACTATTGCAAAGAAAGAGCTCGTAACGAGCAAACTTGTAATAAAATTTATTTCCCTGAAAAAATTAGTAGCAAAAAACAGCATTGTTATACCTGCCAGCCATATTATTAAAGAAATAATGACTATTTTTTTTGTAGGATTAAAAAACCAATTAACCATAGTTGCTACTTTATTTGAAACGGTAAATATAAATGAATCAATGACTAATTAAAATTCTTCTTACTTTTAAGCATATTATTCAATTAAAATAATTTTATGCCAATACGTATGGAAGATGATCCATCGGATCAACAGGACTTTGACGATAGTAATACCTCCAGGGGCGGAGGCGGAGGCATAGGTGGTGGAGGGATACTTGCTTTTTTACCCCTGCTTCTTTCTTTATTCAGAGGTGGCGGCGGTGGTAAAAAAATATTGTTACTACTGGTTGCAGGGGCTGCTGCTTATTTTTTCTTTTTCAAAAATGGTTGTGGTGGTAGTACAGATATCGTAAAGAATCTATTTTCGCAAAGCGGCTATAGTTTCAGCCCGGAGCAGTTTAAAAAAGCAAATGTTTACGAAGGCCTGGCTGATGACAATACAAAGAATCCATTACCAGAAAGCGTTTCTTTATTAAAGTTTGCACCCGACAGGCAAAACCAGGGACAGCAGGGTTCCTGCGTGGCATGGAGCAGTACCTATGCCGCACGTACTATTGTAGAAGCTGCATCAACCAACCAAAGTGGAAATAGTACGGCTTATAGTCCGGCATTTGTATATAATCAAATAGGTTTGGAAGGTTGCCAGGGCGCCTATATTCAAAACGCCATGGAACTGATGACCCAAAAGGGTGTGGTGTCTTACAATGATTTTCCATACACCGACCAGGATTGCAGCAGGCAACCCAATTCGGTTTTGGAAAGCAAAGCGTCGCAAAACCGCATGCATGGATTTACAAGATTGACTGATGGAGAAAGTACAGAAGGGATTAATGTACGTGCGGTAAAAGAACATTTGGCAAAAGATGCACCGGTGGTAATTGGTATGATGGTTGGCGGTTCATTTATGCAGGGCATGATGGGAAAAGAAATGTGGGCACCAACCAATGAAGACCGCAGCCAGGCTGGTTTTGGCGGTCATGCCATGTGTGTGATCGGGTATGACGACCGTAAACAGGCTTTCCAGATCATGAACAGTTGGGGTCCGCAATGGGGCGTTAACGGTATAGGCTGGGTTCGCTATGCAGATTTTAAGGAATTTGTAAGAGAGGCCTACGGAATTGACCCGATGCCCAAGCGTGGGGCAGCAGTAAATATTGCTTTTGAAGCCAGCATTGGCCTGGTAAAAAATGATAACAAGCAATACATTCCTTTGCAATTAAAAGCAGGTAATATTTTTGAAACGGTAGGTACGGTTACACCAGGCACCAAATTCAAAATGGAAATAAAGAATTCAACAGAGTGCAACATTTATATTTTCGGACAGGAGACAGATGGCAGCAGTTATACTTTATTCCCTTATCCTTCAAAAGAAGATCCAACCAAAACTGCATTTTCACCTTTTTGCGGCATTACCGGTTACCGCCTGTTTCCCCGCGGTAAAAGTTTAGTACCGGATAATGTTGGTAACAAAGATGTGTTTGCGATCGTTGTAACAAAACAGGCGATCGATTGGTATGCGGTAAATAATGCCATTTCAAAAAGTACAGGAGCCGATTATGCAGCTAAAGTGGCCAATGCTTTGCAGCAGCAGTCAGTTTCTGGTATACGGTTTGCAACTGGCACTGGTGGAACCATCAATTTCAGGGCAGATAATAACGGCAGTAATGCCGTACTTTGCGTTGTGGAAGTAAAAAAATAAAGGCCTTATATGAAAAAATTAATCGTCATTGCATTTTGCCTCGCCAGTGTTGTAACCCATGCACAAACAGATGTAGCTAAATTATATAATCCGGAGGCCAATGCAAAAAAGGATATTAAAGCTGCTGTTAAAAAAGCAAGGTCAGAAAATAAATATGTCTTGATACACGCAGGAGGTAACTGGTGTACCTGGTGTTTTGAGTTTGTTAAGTTTTGTAATGCAGACCCACAGATCGATTCCGTTTTAAAGTCCAGTTTTGTGATCTATTACTTAAACACAGATAAAGACAATAAGAACGAAAAGACCTTCGCAAAATATGGATACCCCCAGCGTTTTGGGTTCCCTGTCTTTATCATCCTTGATCAAAAAGGTAACCGCATTCATACCCAGCACAGTGTTTATTTCGAGAATGATAAAAAAAGTTATGACAAAACAAAAGTGTTGGAATTTTTAGAATTGTGGAGCCCCAGGGCACTGGACCCAAAAAACTATGTAGAATAATTATTAATATCTAATATTGAATATTGAATATTTAGAAGAGCCCCTTGCTTTAAAAAAATATTAAATAAACAATACCTGCCTGCCGGCAGGCAGGTTAAATATTAAATCTCCTTATGAGTCACGCTGCAAACTTCCTTCAACTAATAAAGCATCCCCTCAAATTCAGGCTCTTCCTGCTTTCAAAGTTACCTGCTGCATTTTTTTCAGGGGTAAGGGTTGTTAAGGTAGATGAAAATAAATGCTCAGTAAAAATTCCCTATAAATGGTTCACCACAAACCCATTCAGAAGCACTTATTTTGCCTGCCTGAGCATGGCTGCCGAAATGAGCACCGGTGTGCTGGCTATGGCACATATTTACCAACGGGAGCCAGCAGTAAGCATGTTGGTTTCAAAAGTTGAAGGAAGTTTTATTAAAAAAGCAACCGGCATTACGGTATTTACCTGCGAGGATGGAGCGATGATCAGAAAGACCATTGAAGATGCCATATTCAGTAATGAAGGGAAAATAGTTACGGCAAGATCATACGGCAGAAATACCGCAGGCGAAATTGTAGCAGAATTTACCGTTACCTGGAGTTTTAAAGTTAAGGCCTCATCCCTATGAGCTACGCCCGTTCCTTAGCAGGAACTCCAAAGGAGAAGGAACTGGTAGCTAATAGCGAATTTTTGAAGTTACTGGTTTTTATCATTCCATAACTATAGCAATAAATTAAATCTAAAATAACTAGATATCAGCTTACTATTGCCCTATTTGCTTAAATTGCACCTCCCTGATATTTTGTGACTGCAAATTATGGGATTTAAAAGTTCAATAAAGTTAATGCCGCACAAGAGTGCGACGCAACGATGCTTAATAGAATTGTAAATGCTCGTAACAAAAAAATAAAACATAATCTTCTCCATTTCCTCCCCCTCCGGGGGAGATAGAGGGGGCTTATTCATTATGGCAAAAGACTTACGTAAACAAGAAGCTTTAGACTATCATTCAAAAGGCCGCCCGGGTAAAATAGAAGTAGTGCCCACCAAGGAAGCCAAAACACAAAGAGACCTCTCTCTTGCATATTCGCCCGGTGTTGCCGAACCCTGCCTTGAAATTGCAGCCAACCCCGAAGACGTTTATAAATATACAGCCAAGGGAAACCTGGTTGGTGTGATCAGCAACGGAACCGCCGTTTTAGGGTTGGGTAATATTGGCCCGGAAGCCGGCAAACCGGTAATGGAAGGCAAGGGTGTACTTTTTAAAATATTTGCTGATATCGATGTGTTTGATATCGAGATAAATGAGACCGATCCCGAAAAATTTGTTCAGATCGTTCAGGCTCTTGAACCCACATTTGGCGGCATTAACCTGGAAGATATTAAAGCACCCGAATGTTTTTATATTGAACAGGAATTAAAAAAGCGCTGCAAGATACCCATCATGCATGATGACCAGCATGGTACTGCCATCATCAGTGCGGCGGCTTTGCTGAATGCATTGATCATTCAGAAAAAGAAAATCGATAAAGTAAAATTTGTAGTGAATGGCGCCGGCGCAGCCGCTATGGCGTGTATGCACTTGTATGAATCGCTTGGTGCAAAACACAGCAATTTTATGGTGTTTGACCGCAAAGGAATTTTATATACGGGCAGGCCTGATGTAGAAGAACAGAAATTGAAATTTTGCGTTGATGCCAAATACAAAGATTATGACCTGGCAAAAGCATTTAAAGATGCCGATGTTTTTATTGGGTTAAGTGCAGGTAATACAGTAACGCCGGAAATGGTAAAGAGCATGGCCAAAAACCCGATCGTGTTTGCTATGGCTAATCCCGATGCTGAGATCAACTATGATGTAGCAGTAG
>JBDSGK010000216.1:0-4763 GCA_039919015.1 Ferruginibacter sp. | reverse complement strand
AGAGTTTCAATAAAGTTATGTTGTACAAGAGTGGTTATTTATTTCTTTTTACAAAAAAGAAATAATAACTAAGTATCCTTGCCAATGAAGTTGGGTAAAGAGTAGATGCTTGGTACAAAAAAATAATTAACTTACAACTCTAAATTTCATATCATGTCAATAGCAGCACCTTTTAATTTAAAAAAATGGATCGACGATAACCGGGATAAGCTTAAACCCCCGGTAGGCAACCAGTGCATGTATAAAGACGCCGAAAATTTTATAGTAATGGTGGTAGGTGGACCCAACTCCCGTAAGGACTACCATTTTAATGAAAGCGAAGAACTCTATTACCAGGTAGAAGGCAATATTGTTTTAAAGATCATTGATGGAGGCATTGCCAGAGATATACCCATCAATGAAGGAGATATATTTTTATTGCCACCGAAAACGCCGCATTCGCCGCAACGGGGGCCAGGTACTGTGGGACTGGTAATTGAAAAAGTGAGAGAAACTGAGGAAGACGGATTTTTATGGTATTGCGAGAACTGTGGCAATAAATTGTATGAAGAATATAAAGTGATCACCGATATTGTTGCCCAGCTGCCTCCTGTTATGGAAGGGTTTTATAATGATGAACAGAAACGTACCTGTAGTAAATGTGGGTCGGTGATGGCACCTCCTATTAAAAAGGGCTGATGTATTAACCGGTTTAGGAAGTTTAGATGGTTTAGAAGGTTTAGCTTACTTCAACCTAAACTTCCTAAACTTTCTAAACTTTCTAAACTTGAAAATAGACATTCACACCCACATCATGCCGGATAAAATGCCCAACTGGGTACAAAAATTCGGCTATGGTGAATTTATACATCTTGAACACCGCAATTGCAAAGCATGCATGATGAAAGGCGATAAGCTTTTTCGTGAAGTGGAGGATAATTGTTTTGATGCAGGAGTTCGTTTGAAAGAAATGGATGAAACAGATGTATCTGTACAGGTACTTTCCACAATCCCCGTTCTGTTTAATTATTGGGCTAAGGCAAAAGATGGTTATGAGACCTCCCGTTTTTTTAATGACCATATTGCCGATACGGTTTCGAAAGCCCCACAAAGGTTTATCGGCATAGGTACGGTTCCCCTGCAGGATATTGATATGTCGATCAAAGAAATGGAACGCTGTGTACTGGAATTAAAGATGCCCGGGCTGGAGATCGGGAGTAATATCAACGGTATTAATTTAAGTGACCCTACATTCTTTCCATTTTACGAAGCGGCTGAAAAGCTGGGCTGCGCCCTATTTGTACATCCCTGGGAGATGATGGGTGAGGGCCAGATGCAAAAATACTGGTTGCCCTGGTTGGTTGGCATGCCGGGAGAAACTTCCCGTGCGATCTGCTCCATGATATTTGGCGGTGTGTTTGAAAAGTTTCCAAAACTAAGGGTGGCTTTTGCACACGGCGGAGGTTCATTTCCTTTAACCATTGGCAGAATTGAACATGGTTTTAATGTGCGGCCCGACCTGGTGGCCATTGATAACCCGGTAAACCCGAGAGACTATATCGGTAAATTCTGGATCGATAGTCTGGTGCATGATGATAAAGCCATGCGTTACATTATTGATGTAATGGGAGCCGACAAAATATGTTTAGGAAGTGATTACCCGTTTCCATTGGGGGAACATCATCCCGGAAAATTAATTGCTGAAATGAATTTTGACAAAGCGCTCACCGAAAAGTTATTGTTTAAGAATGCAAATGATTGGCTGGGCATTCCTGCTACTCATTAAACAAATTCGGGTAATCCGTAATTATCCCATCAACACCCATCTTCATTAATTCTTCTATTTTACTTTTCTCATTTACCGTCCAGGGAATGATCTTTATGTTCAGTTCATGGCAATCTTTGATAAGTTCTGGAGTTACCAACGCCATTTCGGGGCTATAGATAGTTGGCGTAAAACCAATGTCTTTTATTTGTTTGCGAAAACTGCTTTTGTTGTCTGCTTCAATAAGCATAGCCGTTTTTATTTTTGGATAATGCTTATTCATGTATTGTAAACTTCTGAAATCAAATGACTGTATGATCACCTGCTCTTCCATTTGATTTTCTTTGATCACCTTCATCACTAAGTCTACAAATTCCCCGGGTAGTGGATGATAGATATTATCACCCTCGGGCAGGCTTTTAATTTCTATATTGTAGAAAGGAAAAGGCCGCTTTGCCGTCATCATGTATTCTTTAACCGCTTTAAATACATCAGCCAAAAGCGGTTTAACTGCTTTTAATTTCTGCTGTGCAGGATAAAGTGGATGAGGTTTCATGCCAACATCATATTTTATGATCTCATCATAATTCATCTTGTACAGGTTGTAACTCCGCAATTCATTTGGAGTTATAAAACTGCCATCGGGCTTCGTGGTAATATCCCTGTTAAAAAAGGGTTCATGCGAAAGCAATACTTTTTTGTCTTTGCTGATGCTGATGTCCATTTCCAAAGTGGTAACACCCAGGCCAATCGCATTGAGCATTGCAGGTATCGTGTTCTCGGGCATTAAGCCCCTGCCACCGCGGTGAGCCTCTTTATCGAATGCTTCGGGTCCACCCAGGGCGGTATTGGTGATCGTACTGTTCACAGCGCCATTATTTTTAGTTGATGTGCATGACATGAAGATGAAACAGGCAATAAAAAGTTTTATCAGCCTGGCTGTTGTTACAGCAAATAATTGTTTCGTCATTGTTAAAAGTTAAACTCTTTGTAAAAGAAAACCCCGGGTTCTATCAGTAAAACAAAAGGCATGAAATAATCATGCCTAAGTGAAAAACTTTATCTATTGCCCCCTAGATCCGATATCATTAAGTTAAGGTTTGTCAGGCTGAGCTTGTCGAAGCCGATGCTATTTTTTATACAACCCGCCTTCGACAAGCTCAGGCTGACAGCTTTTTACTTACCTTAACTTAAGGACATTGCCCTAGATCTCTTTTTCTTTATCTGGGTTATCATCGTTCGCTTCTTCTATGATGTCGCCATTTTCTGTAACTGTTAAAACTATGCCGGCTTCATCAGTGTCGACTGTTTCATCGGTAATTATTTCCTCAGCTACCGTTTCTTCAATGATATCCACTTCTGTATTTCCAACTTCCATATTATCTTCAGCCTCCTGAACATTGGTGGCTTTTACCAGTTCTTCCATCATTACTTCAGAGATCTTGGGTAGGTCTTCGGCGCTGTTGATACCAAAATAATCCATAAAGGATTTTGAAGTGGCATAGATCAGCGGCTTGCCCACTGCATCCTCATTTCTTCCTGAAATGATCACCAGGTCCTTTTCAAGTAATTTCTGCACGGCATAATCACAGTTCACACCACGGATAGATTCAATTTCACTTTTGGTAATGGGTTGCTTATAAGCGATGATGGCCAGGGTTTCAAGCGCAGCCGTCGAAAGGCGTTTTAAGAATTTATCGCCATTCAGCTGTGCAACAGTTTTGTGGTATTCTTTTTTTGTAAGGAACTGCCAGCCTCCACCGATCTGTCTCAGCTCAAATGCATAAAACTCTGCACTGTATTTTTCACTGATGCCTTCAATCGCTGCATCTACCTGTTCCCGGGTGGCCCGGTCTTCAATAAAAGCCAAAGCACTGTTCACCAGTTCAAGGACCTCTTCATTGCTGAGCGGTTTATCGCTGGCAAAAATTAAAGCTTCTATATGTGGAATGATCTCTGAAAGTTCCATACCCCTAATCCGCCTGCTGGCGGAGCTTATTATTTTATGTTAAGAATGCCCAGTTCCCCCTTCAGGGGGCTAGGGGGTTTTATCCCTGCAACGCTGCAGCACCACTTACTATTTCCGTTAATTCGGTTGTAATGGCAGCCTGCCTTGCACGGTTATAGCTGATCTTTAAAGATTTTAATAATTCGTTGGCGTTATCGCTGGCCTTATCCATCGCAGTCATACGGGCACCATGCTCACTGGCATTGGCATCCAGGGTAGCTTTAAATAATTGGGTGTTCAAAATTTTAGGCATCAGTTCGGCGATAAGCACATCTTTACCCGGTTCAAAAATAAAATCGGCATTTTTTTGTCCTTCTGTTTTTCCTACTTTTTGTACGGGTAAGAACTGTTCTGCAACAAAACGCTGAGTAGCAGCATTCTTAAATTCGCTGTATATCAATTCAACAGCATCTATTTCTTTATTGGCAAAAGCATCCATGGCATGTTTTGCGGCAGACTGCACTTTATCAAAGCTCAATCCGGTGAAAATATCCCAGTATTGATTAACCACTTTAAAGCCTGATTTTGTAAAACTTTCATATCCTTTTTTACCGATCGGTAAGATCTGTACTTTTCCTTTTGCAAACTGCTGTGGATATTTTTCAGCGATGACCTGCTTGGCCAGTTTGATCAGGTTACTGTTATAGCCACCGCATAAACCGCGGTCGCTGGTAACCACAATGATCATTACATTTTCAATCGGGCGTTGTACAGCCAAAGCCATATTTACATCACCATCGCTGTTGCTAACGATATTACTGAGCATTTCCTGCAATTTTTGTGCATATGGGCGCATTTGTGTAATGGCATCCTGGGCACGGCGTAGTTTTGCAGCACTCACCATTTTCATGGCTTTGGTGATCTGCTGTGTACTCTGAACACTTTTTATCCGGTTACGAACCTCTTTTAATGCACCACTCATAGTAATATCCTGGTTAAATTAACAGTAATTGCTCCCGTTTCAAGCGGGACAGCTTTTAGGGTGGCAAAGGTAATAAAAAAGGGCTTCAT
>JBDSGK010000215.1:0-17936 GCA_039919015.1 Ferruginibacter sp. | reverse complement strand
TATGGGTTTTATGATATCGTTTTTGCAACAGGTTTTCGCTGCTGAATATCTCTTTCATTTTTTCAGTAAGCTCATGATCGGTTAAGCCCGATGGAAAAGCATAACTAACTACAGCCTTAAAACAATTATCGCCGTCCAGTACTACCAACGCAATACCCATTGGGCCCGCTTCCGCAAATAATTGTGCGGTCTCAAAACTGATTTTTGGTGCCTGGATACTAAAAGAAGGATTAACATGTTTCATTTCGGTGGCAAAATAAGATATTTTTGCTGACTTTATGGACAGTACTGCTATAACAAAAGATTTAAAAGTTAAGGTTACCAATAAACAGATACTGTCTATTGCATTACCCATCACACTGGCCATTCTTATTCCCCAGATAAATATGCTGACAAACAGCATTTTTTTGGGAGAAATGGGTACAAAAGAGTTAGGCAATGCCGGTATCACCGGTGTATTCTATTTAATTTTTGCTGTAGCGGGTCATGGGCTCAACAATGCATTACAATCCGTTTTTTCAAGGTATGCGGGAAGTGATGATCCCCAGGCATTCAAGACCATCCTGGCACAGGGTATAAGGATCTGTTTACAGTTTGCCGTAGCAGGCATTTTAATTACCTGGTTCATCGCCCCGTTTATTTTAAAAGCCGTTGCCGATCCACAAGCCTATCCCGAGGAGATCAGTTTTCTTAAGATCAGGATCATGGGGCTACCTTTTTTGTTTTTATTCCAGATGGGCAATGCGTTCCTGGTATCCTCGCTAAACAGCCGCTACCTGATGATTGGTTTTATTTTTGAAGCAGGTTTAAATATCATACTCGATTTTTTATTGATCAAAGGGCGTTTTGGTTTTCCTGCACTTGGTTTTAATGGTGCCGCGGTGGCCTCCGTAATTGCTGAACTTGCGGGTATGATCGTTGTGCTGATCGTTTTATTCCGTACCGGTTTAAAAAAGCAATATGGCTTACTCACGACCCATGTTTATGATAAGGTGATCACCAAACAGATATTGAAGATATCGGCGCCGCTCATGTTGCAATATGTGATCAGCGTTACCACCTGGCTGGTATTTTTTATTTTAATAGAAGGATTGCACGACCCTACCGCCAAGGCCGTTAGCAATACCATGCGCAATGTATTTGGATTAACCGGTGTTTTTGTGTGGGCATTTGCCAGTACCTGTAATGTAATGGTAAGTAATTTGATGGGGCAGAAACGGGAAGACAAAGTAATAGAAGCCATCACTAAGATCATGATGCTGAGCATTGGTTTTTGTATAGCCATGTGCCTGCTGGTAAATATTTTTCCAACAACATTCTTTGGTTTGTTCGGCCAGGGAGAAGCATTTGTAAAGCAAGGCATCCCTGTGCTGCGTGTGGTTAGTGTTGGTTTACTGATCATGAGCATTGCCAATATCTGGCTCAACGGTGTTACCGGTACTGGCAAAACAAGGATGAACCTGCTCATTGAAATAATTGCCATCACGGTGTACCTGGTATACAGCTGGTATTTTGTAAAAGTCAATTATACCTCACTGGCCATGGCCTGGAGCAATGAACTGGTTTACTGGTTCACCATTTTTATCATTTCATTTATTTATTTAAAGAGTGAAAGATGGAAGACGAAGCAGGTACCAGCTTAAGTTTTTATAGCATCATCGTTGCAGTTCGCCCCGCAACAGGCGGAGTCGCAATCCTTTTATCTAAATACCAATGGGGAACTTTTATCGAAGCTAAGGCAGTTAAACAGCAATTATAATTTTTTGTATTTGTGAACCTGGCAATACAAAAGACGAATACTAAACTTTTGAAGATCATTAGATGTGCTTTTGAAGTTGCTGAAAAAGGTTTGTATATTTAAGTGTTATGCGTCATGTTTGGCAACTCACTTTAAGAAATAATGACACTTAAATTATTAGCATTTTCAATGAAACAGTTCATCATATTTTTGTTCATTCTTTTCTATTCATGTAAACAGCATGAAAATTCGACATATAATAAACCTGACCAACTAGATGATGGAATTCAAACTTCAACACTAGCCGATGCTGGAATGGATGAAAAGCTGATCAATGAAATGCAGGATTCGATCACCGCCGGCGGTTACTCAAATATTCACAGTGTATTAATCCTTCGCAATAACAAACTGGTATATGAGAAATACTGGCCCGGGTATGATGAGAATAGGATAACAGGTTTTACCGGTCTGATAGATCACCATCGTGATAGTCTTCACGATATCAGGAGTATTACAAAAAGTATTACGAGTGCAGCAGTAATGATGGCACTAGATCAAGGTAAGATCAAAAACCTGGATCAACGGGTTTTTGATTTTTTTCCGGAATATTCTAAATATGCACAAAGCAGGAAGAAGGATATAACGATCAGGCATTTGTTGACCATGACCTCTGGTTTGAATTGGCAGGAAGAACAAAATGATTCATTAAAAAAGCATGATGTATCCTATGCCCTGGATTTTATTTTGCGTCAACCGCTGGTTGATGAACCAGGATCAAAGTTTAGTTATAACAGCGGTAGCACACAATTGTTGGGACAGATTGTAGAAAAAGCTACTGGAATGGACATCGAAAAGTTTACGGCAAAGCATTTATTTCAACCGCTGAGAATAAAATATTTCGAGTGGACCAAAGAAAAAAATCGCCTTATCAGCGCCTGGGGAGGTTTACGAATGCGATCGAGGGATATATTGAAGTTTGGAATGCTTTATTTTAACGGTGGAAAATGGAATGACAAACAGATCATATCAAACAATTTAGTGGATGAGTCAATGCGTACGCATATTTACTCTGAAGAACCTTATGGCTATGGTTATCAGTTTTGGACCCTGGTTGATACCGTCCAAGGCCAACCCATAAAAACAATTGAAGCCACAGGCAATGGAGGACAAAAAATAGAAATGAACAGATCCAAAAATTTAATCCTGGTCATCACTGCCGGTAATTATGATTTGCATAATTTGAGGAAGGCACCCTATGATCTGTACCTTGATTTTGTTTATCCGTCTGTTATTAAATAACCTTATCGAAACTGCAAGTACGCACAACATGCAGATTTTTGCTATACATCTACCGAAACTCCAACGTTAAGATTTGTTGACATTGCAAGCATTCCGGAAAGCATGCATAGCGATCTTGTACGCATAAAATAAAACTTATAAAGCCGGCCTGATTTTTATAAAGGCGTGCATTAACAGCCCACAACATGGAGCCAGGACTGGAATGACATTGTAATCTTCAGCAGCTATTTTGTCAATCTGTTTCTGCAAGTTCTTTCACCCCTTTTAATACGGGGTTCTTCGCTCCCTGCGGTTCTTCCTGCAGGGCATTTGGCCTGTTGTCTCGCTGGATTATTTCGAGGGTTGTGATTTCATTATTGCCCCTCAAAAATTATTTCAATCTTAATTTCCCAGGAAATATCTCAAAGAACAAATCTAAAGGTGGCTCACGAGACGAAATAGCAAAAAAAGGTTCGTTAGGCACAAACCAAGGAAGGCTACGTAAAAATGCTTTATCAAAATGCTTTGAAAACAGGTGTTTATTAAACAAAAAGCTGCGTATATTTATGAGCAGCGGCTAAACTTATATGACAACTAGTAATAGGCAAATATTTATCAGAACTTTCTGGGCAATAATAATTTTATTAAGTGCCTATTATCTTTATCGTGCAATAAATTATAGGTTTGTCAGGGAAGGTATTGGTAAAACATTTTGGAACAAACAGTTTTGGTTTGTATCCCACCTTGCTACTGCAGTGATACCTCTTATAACCGGGCCTTTCCAGTTCTGGCCATGGTTTCGAAAACATTATATTAACTGGCACAGGCTAATCGGAAAGGTATATATTATAGGATGTCTCCTGGGAGGCTTGTCAGCTATTTACCTGGGCATTACTCAGCCATATCCGGGCTCAGTTGTTCCAACTTTAATTCTTGCCACGTTATGGCTATTTATGACCACTTCTGCGTGGATCACGATCAAAAAGAAGAATGTTCAGGCTCATCGGCTATTTATGATACGAAGTTATACTTTAACGTTATCCTTTGTATTCCTTCGGGTTTTAAGTGACCTTGTGTATAAGCATAATTTTTTATCATTCATCAAAAATGGAGATGTAAAAGATGCAACCTATGAATGGATGAGTTGGGTACTCCCTGTTTTGATAGTAGAATTCTTTATATCATGGTTACCTGCTATTAAGAAAAATAGATCTTCCGGTGTCAGTCGCTAACTTTTTATTACCGGAAGTTGATTGCTTACAGGTGATATCAAATTTTTTCTGCAAGTTCTTTCAATCCTTTCAATACCGGGTTTTCCGCTCCCTGCGGTTCTTCCTGTACTGCATTTGGCCGGTTGTCTTCCTGGATTATTTCGAGGGTTGTTTTTTCGTTATTACCAGTCAGAACATAATTCATGATAAAATAATTTTCAGGTTTGTCCTCACGGCCAGGACCTGGCGCAAACAAACTGTACCTGATCAGTTCATTTGGTTTTATTTCCAAAACAGTTCCCCATTGTTCAAATATGTTGTCTCCAAATGCTGTGCTGAACCTGATCGGGCTACCGGGTTCCCAGGTAGTGAACAGGTCGCTGCCGTATTGCCAGAGTTTTACCAGTTCGGATTTGGTAAGGGCATCCCAAACTTTTTGAACAGGTGCATTGATGATCAGTGTTGAAATATTTCTTGCCATGATTAATTATTGTCTCTCAATATACAAACTAAAAGAAAGCCGGGCTCTAAAACCCGGCTTCTCCTCTGCTGGTCAAAAATATTATTTGTTCTTTTTGTCTTTGTCTTTTTCTATATTTTGCTTAACCCTGAACTTTACAATTTTAGTTACCAGGCTTAATGGAACCGGTAGCTGCATCGGAAACTGAACAGATCCTTTTGCGCATTTATATACCGATAACGCTGTTTTAAATTCAGTGATCCCTCCTGCACCGGGATAAAAACCAATATGATTTTTATAAGCAGCAAAATAAACCAGCATCCCGTGATATTTATATGCCGGCATTTGATAACTGATCATTTCTTCTGCAGCAGGAGCTGCTTTTAGTATAGCCTGGCGAATCTGCAATATTTTGTTTTGTACTGCAGGTTCAAAACCTGAAATATATTGATCAACATTTGTTGGTACAGCGGCTTTTGTTTTCATTCCAATTTTTACTTTTTACTTTTCTCATAATTAAGCAACCAGTGATTGCCATATTTATCGGTAAGGTCGCCAAAGGTTGCACCCCAAAAAGTTTCTTCCAACAGATGGTCTTTAAGGCCACCTGCCGAAAGTTTTTCGTAAACGGTTCTTATCTCTTCGTCACTGTTGCAAGTAATGGCCATGGATACGGCATTGCCTTTAATAAGCCCTTTCTCACTCACCATATCAGAACCCATCAATACTAAATTTCCTTTTGTAAGCGTGGCATGCAAAATACAATCTTTCATTTGTGCCGGCATTTTATCCGCCAAAGGTGATTCCCTGATGGTTTGCAGGGTTAGCTCCCCTCCCAGCGATTCTTTATAAAAATTCATGGCTTCATTACAGTTGCCGCTGAATGTTAGGTATGCATTGATCTGTGTCATTTTTTATACATTATTTTTAGTGAGGACCAGGTTAAGCGAACCTCCATTTTTTTAGATACATCGGGTTTCGTTCGAGGAACTTTTTGTTGTGGGCAGTTTTTATTCTTTTCATTTCACTTTAACTCTGAAATTATTAGTTTCTTTTGTTTAAAAGTGTTCATCAAAGCCATTCTACTAATAGCAGGGTCGCTATGATGAATAAGGTCAAAATATTCAGTAGGTACTACTTGCCAGGATAAACCATACTTATCCTTACACCAACCGCAAGGTCCTTCTTCACCTCCATTTGAAGTTAGCGCTTCCCAATAATAATCTACTTCGGCTTGGTCTTTACAATTAATTACCAGCGATATGGCCTCATTAAATTTAAATAATGGACCTGCTGCCAAAATACTGAATTCCACTCCGGCTATTTCCATTACAGCCGTATCAAACTCGCCTGATAAATTATCAGGGTTGCCGTCTTTAGGCATGTTGGTAAATAAGCGGTAGTCCTTTAACTTACCATCTTTAAAAATAGAGAGGTAATAATCCACTACGGCTTTGGCATCTTTTTCAACCCATAAGCATGGGGTAATTTTTTGTTGTATCATTTTTTTAGAGTTATTAGTGAGTCATCTAATTCTTTAGGAGTAAATGTTTCGTAATTTTTATTTTTATTTCATAAAATCAAACTTATATCTCGGAGCTGTAGGTTTGAATGGTGTTGCCAAAATTGCCTGTAACACATAGGTTTCTATGCTGTTCTTCCTATTGTGTACTAAGGTGGTTCCATTACAAGGTTTAGTTAAACTGGTAGTCATTTTATTTTTTGAAGGATAAACCTGCTACCTGCAAAACGTTATTCAGCTTTGGCAAAGATGGATTAAGCATTTTCCAATGTAGCAATATCCAGCTTTTTCATTTTCATTAGTGCCTGCATTGCCCTGCCGCCCTTTTCAGGATCACTCATCAGTTTGCCCAGCGCAGCGGGTATGATCTGCCAGGAGATACCAAATTGATCTTTTAGCCAACCGCACATGCTTTCTGCTCCGCCTTCGGTAAGTTTATTCCAGTAGTAATCAATTTCTTCCTGGTCTTTGCATTCCACCACAAAAGAAACGGCTTCATTAAAAGTATATGTATGCTCGCCGGGGCCATCCATGGCGATGATGTTGTATTGGTCTAGTTTAAATTCTGAAAACAATACTTTGTCTGCGAAAGGTGTTTCTTTGGGGTAATGTTGTAATACATCAACTGAAGAATTATCAAAAATGGATGCGTAAAAATTCAGGGCTTCTTCGGCTTTTCCAAAACTGGCTCCCGTAAATAAAAGCGAAGGGCATAGTTTTTCTTCATTACTTAACATGATCTGCCAGGTCAATCCGTACTTGTCTTTTATCCAGCCATACCTTTCACTCCAGTCGTATTTGCCAATGGCCATTAGGGGTTCACCGCCTTCCGCAAGCTTATCATAGATCCCAATTACTTCAGCTTCAGTTTTGCAGGTTACAAAAATGGAGATAGATGGATTGAATTTGAACATGGGCCCGCCATTAAGGCCCATCATTTTTTTACCATTGATCTCAAAATTTACCACCATGGGTGTATCCACAGTGATCTTTGAATTTGGAAAAATACCACAGTAAAAGCTGGCTGCTTCTTTTGCCTTTCCATCAAACCAAAGGCATGGGTGAATGTTGTTATTCATAATTATGATTTAAAAGTTATTATTAAATGTTACTTCCAAAAATAGAAAAGCTGTCAGCCTGAGCCTGTCAAAGGCGGAATAGTTGAGGTATTCCACTCCTGCCAAAGTCAGTGTAATTTTTCGAATAAAGTTTTAACTTCTCCCAATCTTCATTTATCAGCGCTTCTTTTTTCTTTCTACTCCAACCTTAAATTTGTTTTTATAATTCAATTGCCTGTTTAATATCATTAAACTCCTGGCAATATACCAATTGCACGGGCCTTCTTTTAAAAGCATAAGCAGTTACTGAATTTTCGCTATTGTGTTCTGCCAATCGCTTTTCAATATTATTGGTAACACCAGTGTAATAGCTACCGTCACTGCATTTGAGGATATAGACATAGTAATATTTCATACATCTTTTTCTAATAACCCGCCTTCGACAAGCTCAGGCTGACAGTAAAATTATACATGGGTCACTTCATTTCCTTTTAAATCGTTTTAAGTACCGGATGCAATTTATGGTAAGAATAATAAGATGCCATCAGTACTAATAAAACGATCAAAGGGAAAAATGACTGGCCATTAACACCATCCACAGCAAAGAGAGAAATGGCAGCAAATACAAAATCAAAAGTAAACCCTGCGTAGGCCCATTCCTTGATGCGGCCCTTAAACATAGGTAGAATTAGGATCAATGCGCCGGCAACCTTAAAGACCGTAAGTGCAACCCTGAAATAATCGGGATAGCCCAGGTGCCTGATGCCTTCTTTGGCAAGTTCGGAATTAAAGGTAAGTGCAGGTATTACTCCTTCGAATGCGACGATAAGCCCGGTGAATATCCAGTATAAGATCTTTGTTGATTTCATGAATTTCAGGTTAGTTATTTTTTAATTTTTTGATTCCGTATATTTTTTAAAGTTATCTAAGATCGCCTGCCAGCCTCCTCGTTGCAATTCGATGGAGTTTTCATTTTCAGGATCAAAGGTTTCGGTCACACGGGTTTCATTACCGCTGCCTTTAAATATGATCTTTACTTTCCTTCCACCTTCAATGGTATATTCGATGAGTTCATTTGTTTTTACATTGTTGTAAACACCATTAAAATCAAAGCCCATACTGCCATCCTTTGATTCCATTCTTGTGAGGAACCTGCCTCCCACCCACAGTTCATTTTCTGCACGTGGGGTATGCCAGTCATCCGAGGCATTACACCATTGGGTAATGTGTTCGGGTGAACTCCAGAATTCCCAAACTTTTTCCACCGCTGCTTTTACAGTGGCTTCAACAGTTACCTTATTTTCTGATATATCTTTTACAAGTAGCAATGCTTTTGGAAAAGTAGTAGTAAAATATTCCATGAAATCTCGCGGCACATCCAGTTCCACGTTTACAGTAGTTACCCCACCCGATTCTTTCAATGTATAAGTTTCCAGTCCACCGCTCCAGGCTTTCGTTTTTTCATCCAGGGGCTGTTCTTTACCATCCTTTATTTCACCAATATGCCTGAATGACATTTCTTCATTAGGCATTTTTTTAGCGATCGTACTATACATACCGCTGCCCTTGCCATCCAGGAACAATATCTTACTTCCTTCATTCCAGTCAGACACTGCATATGATCCCTCGCTGAAGGCTTTTGTCCATGACCTATAGTTTTCGTCATCCCACAAGGAATTCCAAACTTTATCTTTTGGGGCATTGATATCAATTGAAAAATTCACTTTTTTCAATCCTGCTGTTGTATTATTCTCTGTTTGCATGATCGTTATTTTTTGATTTGATATGATCGTTTTGAACGTCCGGTTTAATTTCAGAACAAACTTACAGCGATAATTGGGAATTGATGGTCGGTAAAAACGACATTCCAGGGGGTTGAATGCGACAGGTTATTTATCTACCTTAGCGCTATGAAAAATGTATCCATCCTTGTTCCCGAAACATCCGTGATAGAAGCTGTTGCTGATCCACACTACATGTTTAAAGCTGTTAACCAGTTTTTGCAGGCTTCGGGCAAAGCGCCGTTATTTAATGTAGAGCTGGTTGCTGTAAATAAAGAAGTAAAACTGGAGAACAGTTTGTTTACCGTACATATAGATAAGCAATTGAAAGACGTAAAGCAAAGCGACCTGGTCTTTATTCCCGCATTAAGCGGTGATATGAGAACCGCACTGGAAATGAATAAAGAACTGGTTCCCTGGATCGTTGACCAATACAACAACGGTGCAGAAATAGCATCGCTTTGTATCGGCGCCTTCCTGCTGGCATCTACGGGATTGCTGAACGGGAAGAAATGTTCGACTCACTGGAATTCTGCAAATGAGTTCAGGGCTATGTTTCCGGAGGTGGAACTGGTTGATGGAAGTATCATTACCGAAGAGAATGGGATTTATTCAAGCGGCGGGGCAAACTCTTACTGGAACCTGCTTTTATACCTTGTTGAAAAATATACTGACCGAGACACGGCCATTCTTGCATCAAAGTATTTTGCAGTTGATATTGACCGGGAAAGCCAGTCTGCCTTTATGTTGTTCCAGGGACAAAAGGGACATGAAGATGGGGAGGTCTTACTGGCGCAGGAATTTATTGAAGGCCATTATTCAGATAAGATCTCAGTGGAGGTATTAGCAGATAAATATGCCATCGGCCGCAGAAGTTTTGAACGGCGCTTTAAGAAAGCAACAAATAACACGGTGGTAGAATACCTGCAACGGGTAAAGATAGAAGCCGCCAAACGCAGCTTTGAAAGCACCCGAAAAAATATCAGTGAAGTGATGTTTGATGTTGGCTATACCGATACCAAGGCTTTCAGAACTGTTTTTAAAAAGATAACAGGATTAACGCCGATAGAATATAGGAATAAGTATAACAAGCAGGTGGCCGATGTGTAATTGGCAGCAGACAACGCTTTTCATCATTAAAAATATTAGCCTTGTTTTAATGCAAAGCGGCCGGGAATACCCGGCCGCTTTTATAGATCAGTAAATGCTAAAACGATTACCATTTATAATCAATTAGTGTTTTCAAATATTGTCAAACCAATGATACTAATTTTTCACCTGGATATTTCCACCTTCAATAGGTGACATGCCTACTTCCTGGTCAACACATTCAATTGGTAAACTACCTCCAAAATACAGAAGAGACATCCTGTCTGCACTGGATCCTGAACCCTGGCCATTGTCCATTACCTGGAAAAAACAGGATATGCCAACATTTTCCGGTGCACTTGGCCAATGGGTAACAATTCCCGACATATATGCGATGTTTCCAACTATCGTCATACAGTTAATGTCAAACATGATCTTTTGTACACCTCCTGTATAAGTCAGTACGCCATTACCCTGCACGCCACCTCCAGGCATTGTATTAACATGAAAAGAAAAATGCCTGGTAATGTCACCCGGTATAGTTAATGTTCCCTGGCCATTTGCTGATGGCCCTGCCGGTAAAGGTTTAAAAGCTGCAATAGTAATAAGAGCCGACAAAAAAATTGCTGCTGTAAAAAAAATCTTGATCTTTTTCATTTGTTTGGTTTTTATTTGGTTAAATAATAAAAGCTGTATTCATATAAATAAAGAACCTGCAACGGCAAATTCATGTAAACAACAGGTAACAGATGCAATAGTTTCTTTTCTGTAAACATTTTAAAGAAATTATTTTCTTGCGGTATTAAGATGAATAGATCAAATATCAGGTTGTCAAACAATAAATGACAACATGGAGATCTTTTTCAAATAAGAAAATTAATTAATCAGGAAGGAGACTGGATAATTTCAGATGGATCAAGAGGTTTTTTATAAAAGCAGTAATAGTTTACAAAACCAGCGATTGGTAAATTGCTATTAACAGTAAGATACTTCTTAAAATAATAGGTACAAACTATTTTATATTTATTTTTTAACCGGGTAAATTTAAGTGCAGGTAATGAACCAGGCCACTGCCTTTTATGCTTTGCAGCAACCCTGGTTTTGTATTTGGCATTATAAAAGCGGGCCGTAGCCAGCTTTTATAATGAACGCTATTTCTTTAGCTGTATACTGATTGCAATTTAATTCCCCTTACAGGTATTATTTGTAAAATTGATATCCGGAAAAACTTTTTCTGCATATAGATATACTGAGGATTACCTACAGTATTCACAATACATGGTTTTCAGTTCTTCATAATCCAATAACTGCATTCCTGCCCCAGTTTTGTTGTAAGGTAAAAAGAAGTTGCAGAATCTTTTATCATTAAGGTTAACAGCATTTAAAACAGCTTTTTTAAAATTTTCGGTATCGTAGTTTGCCGAATTATAAAACTGCAGGTTTATATAGTAAAAGATCAGATCTTCTGTTACATCAAGTTTATCAATGCGTGGTTCGATGATCTCTTCTGCCCAGTTATAATGAGCATAATTGACATAGTACTTCGCAAGTGAATAAATATCTTCATCATTTAAACTCAGTTCCGTGTATATCTCATGTATGATGTGGAGGGAATTGTCTTTGGCGGCATAATTAAAAACCTTCATGTTCTCCTCGCACTTTAAAATGTGATAATTGATCAGCATTCTTTTTACAAGCAGATTGCTGATCCCCATTTTAGGAAGTGTATGTATATTTTTCAGCAGTGTTTTTTGAACAAGCGTGTCGCCACCATATTGCCACATAAAGAATTGTAATGCACAGATATTGTAATTGATCTTTCCATTTTCTGGGTCAAGTTTCTGCAACGCTAAAAGATTATCCAGCGCTTCGTATTCAGACGTTGCTTTAAGGAGGTATTTGTACACTTCACGGTCATTCAGTAAAGAGGAGAACTCTTTTGTTTCGGGTACTTCCAGGCGGCTGATATATTCCAGGGGCATTTTGTTATCAATAATGCGTTCTACAAGTTCTTTTTGAATGATCCTGGCTTTTTGAATGTCCTTATCCAGGACCGATCTTTCGAAACCCGAAACGATAGAAGCATCACTGGTTGATGCATTTGTTGTTTTGGTTTCCAGGTACATGGTAACTACTGCTTTCCGGTGTTTTGACAGCAGGGGTTCTATTTGATCCAGCAAATACCTGTCTGTTAACTTTTGCTTGATCTGCACTTTAGTCAATGACTGGAGATCACTGAAGGTTGTTTCTTCAATAGCTGCAAAGAAATCCAGCCAGTTCTCTGCTGTTAAAACTTTTATCCTGTGGAGTGCAGGCTGGTATATTTTCAAGGTCTGTACAATCGTGTTTGCCCTGCGGTTCATCAGGTCAGCATTAACTTTTTCAGGGCCTTCTATGGATGAATATGCCCTTACTTCTATCTTACGGATATTGTATTTTGTCAGCTCCACCGAATCGTAAAATCTTTCCAGGTAATTGCTATTAAAACTTGCACTTGCTTTTTCAAAAGGGATATCGAGCTGTATTTTTTTTGTATAAGTAAAGAAATCATTTTGCCCGTCAGTGTTCATGCTGTTGTGTTGTACCAAGGAGTCGGTAAATAAACCCATGGGCAAAAGCTGCCATGCACTACGGTCGATGTTTATAAAATTTGTATAATAACATATATAAGTTCCGTTCATGATCACCAGATTGCCTTCGATCTGTTTGTTCATTAATGCCGGCGGCACTTTTCCGATCTTTACAAATAGGTTCCCGGGTGACAATTCATCAAATCCATTTACCAATTCAGGCCTGTAAACAGGCAGCAGCATGGTTCCTTTGGGAAGTGACTGATCATATTCTTCGGCGTTCGTCTTACATGAATACCTGTCCTTGGAAACGAGATCAACCGCAACACCATAAGAATCATTTTTGAAAATTTTATTGAACCAAACCGGGTCATTCATTAAAAAATAAATATCCCCATTGGTATTTATCTGTATCCCAAATAAAACTTCTGCAGGCTTATGTAGAACCACGTCCCTGCAGCTGCTGCAGTATTTGTGTTCACGCCCATCAATTAATTTGTTGGGTAATTGGGCAAATGAATTTATGGAGAGAAAAAGTAAAACCGAAAAACATAGAATTTTCATGGGTTTAGTGATAAACATTGATGAGTATGTTTTGCCTTGCCAATTACTTTAATTTTTACTTTTCAAATTGCACAAGGAATCTATGTAGATACTATTTTGAGACTGATAAAATTCAGGGTCAGTAATTTCGCTCACCGGTAATTTTTTGTATTCCTCAATCAAGCAGTCACAATAGATATCTATATTATTTGTTTTTGACAGTTCTGAATTTTTTACCTGTTCATATAAACTTTTTCGGGCACTTTTTTCAAATGTATCAGTCCAGTGTAAATTTTTCACTGAACTCATACACTCATTCAATTTAAGTTTATAAAAATCAGGATCAGATTTGATCGATATCATTATTTTATCAATACTCCCGTTCTGTAATTCTGCAGAAAAATTATCCCTAACATTTGCGTTCCCGGCGAGCTTATTTACCACACAGGTACAATAAGTCCTTCTCTCGGTTTCATCCGGAATTATATTCCTGGAACCATCCATGAATTCAGCAATGTTTACATTTAACCCGTTTACTTTTATGATCTCCGTGTCAGGTTTAAAATTGAGTAATGCAAAAAATGCAAAAGCAATGAAACCTAAAACACTGAGCAAAAAGTATTTTACAAATTGGAATGACCGGATTTCGAACTTATTATTTGAAAGGCCGGAGCCAATAAGCCATCCCGATAATAAAAGAACAATTAAACAGCCGATAATAATACCCGGATCAAAGTAAGTAGAAAGCTGTTTACTTGCACTTATATACTCCGTTCCTGATCCATAAAGGATCAGCATACCAATAATAAGCTTAACAATTTTCATGTAATTCAATTAGGCTGCACAATAGTCCATTAATTTATTTCCCCTCCCACTTATTATTTGTAAAATCCAAATCCGGAAAAACTTTTGCCGCATCCAGTTCAACCTTCTTAAGTTCTTCGGTAGTTGGTAGCTTTACTTTCCAGGTAATGGTATTGTTCCAGACCTCCACGGGTAGTTTTAAAGTTCCGGTTTTACCGCTCTTTGTTTCGTAAGAAATATTTACGGGCAAAGCCATTTGTTCCAGGTTGGCAATGGTAACGATCGCACCATCGGCTGCTCTGTTATTGTCGTAGCTAACCCCAACAATGGCCTGGTTAAACCTGTAATTTTCTACAAACCAGCTCTTCCAGAACCAGGTCAGGTCCTCTCCCGATGCATTATCCATCGTTCTGAAAAAATCCCATGGCGTTGGGTGCTTGAATGCCCAGCGTTTGATGTATTCTCTGAATGCATAATCAAAACGGTCGGGGCCCAAAATTTCATTTCGTAATAATTCCAAACCATAACCGGGTTTGCTGTATAGCGAATTACCAATATTAGCCTCACGCAAAGCATCAGGCGTACTTAAAATAGATTCCGTGTTTTTGCCAAACATATAAGTTGCTGCAGATTCCATACCCTGGTCACCGGTCTTGTATTCACCATTATTAAAGTCATCATCTGCCAGCGAATTGATAAAAGTATTAAAACCCTCGTCCATCCAGCCATACTTTCGTTCATTGCTGCCAACGATCATGGGAAACCAGGTATGGCCGAATTCATGATCGGTAACACCAAACAAACCGTCGGTAGTTGCTTTATACCCACAAAAAACAATCCCCGGGTATTCCATGCCCCCAATATTGCTGGCCACATTTACTGCGGCAGGATATGGGTACTCAAACCAGCGCTTGCTATAATTTTCAATACTGGCTTTTGTATATTCCGTTGATCTGCTCCAGCCTTTTTGCCCGCTGCTTTCAACAGGGTACACACTCATGGCCAAAGAAGTTTTTCCACTTGGTAAATTCATTTTAGCTGCATCCCAGATAAAACTTTTGCTGCTGGCCCAGGCCACATCTCTTGCATTGTTTATTTTGTAATGCCAGGTAAGTGCTGTTGCTTTTGGGCGTGATGAGGGGTCGGTTATTTCTGCTTCTGTGCGTATCATTACCGTTTTATCACTTTTCTTCGCTGCCGACATACGGCTTTGCTGTGTTGGGGTTAACACCTCTGCTTCATTCAATAACTCGCCGCTGCAAACCACTATATGATTTGCCGGTGCGGTAATGCTCACATCAAAGTCACCATATTCCAGGTAAAACTCACTGGGACCAAGATAGGGTGCTGTGTTCCATCCTTCCACATCATCAAATACACACATCTTTGGATACCATTGCGCCACAGCAAAAATATTTCCGTTCTTTGTTTTTAAAATTCCGCAACGGTCTGCCCCATATTCCGGTAAGGTAAATGAGTAATCAATTTTAATTTTGATCGCGTCACCACCGGGCTTTAATGCTTTTGGCAAACGTATCTGCATTCTTGTATCTGTAATAATGTATTCAGCATTTGTGCCATCCGCGTATTTTACACTTGAGATCTTATCGCCCCCATTAAAATTGCTTTTACTGTCGCCATAACGGCTGCGACTGTTCAACGGCATCCGGGCCTGTCCCCTGCTCTCTTTGTTAAAAAGATTCTGCTCCAGCAATAACCATAAAAATGGTAAAGGATGCGGACTGTTATTTTTATACGTGATGGTAACGCTGCCTTTGATCTCATTGGTCACATCATTCAGGCTAACATTGATCTGGTAGTCGGCTTTGTTCTGCCAGTAGCCAACATTTGGTTCGCCGGTGGCAGCACGGCTAATGGTGCCGCCTGATGGATAGAAGTTTGGTTTAAACAAAGCATAAGGATCATACTTTGATTCAATTTTATTTTCATCCTGGGCATGAACGGTGGTCACTGAAATGAAAAGAATGAAAAGGGCGCATACAATTTTAGACATAACCTGAATTTTTGTTTTCGAAGTTAAGCTAATTCGTGGTGCAGAAAAATGTAGTGTGACTGCCGGGCAAATTATTGCCAGTCTTTTAACAATGCCCTGCCCATTTCCTTGATCTTGGGATCATCTTCAGTCTGGTTAGGAAGTGTTAGCATCAGGTTGAGGTAGGCAATGGCTTTTCCCTTATTATTATTATCCTCGTAAGCCTTTGCCATTTCAAAATAGTTCAGGATGAATTCAGGCCTTAGTGACCGGGCTTTTTCAAATGCCGTGATCGATTGTTTTAAAGTAGCCGGAGGTAACCCGCCGTATAAGATCTTTACCAGTGACCTTTCCAGGCCATTTAAATTACTGATCTCATACTGCCACCTGCCCAGCACGTGCCATGCCTTAAAGTTCTTTGGGTCGTTGGCAATGGCAGCATCAACATATTTTTTGATCTCCCTGGCAGCGATGATTTTTTCCTTGCCGCTTTTGGAGAGTGATGACCTGCCAAGTGCAATGGCCATTACGCAATTTGCTTCGCCGTTTTTGGGGTCGATCTTTAAGGATGTTTCAGCATAGATCTTTGCAGCCAAATAATATTCATCTCTAAGTTTTGTGTTCCTGGTTTCACGCTGACCGATACGGCTGCACAATTCGCTGCATTTATTCAATGCATAAATATTGGTGGCATTCAGTTTTAAAACTTCCTTGAATTTATGAAAAGCTGCTTTTTCATCCGGTACAGATTCCAGCCGGTTGCCTTCTTTGATCAGGGCATTAATATCCTGAGTAAAACCAGCGGTACCGGAGAAGATACAGATCAATATGAAGAATACGAATTTCAGTTTAATAGTCCTTTTTATAATTAACGCTCACTGATCCTGATATATTTGGAATAGGCGGGTCTTTTTTCTCCACAGTAATTGAAATGGATTTGATCCGCTTATCAAATGAATATATTTCCTGCGCCAAATCCTGTGCCAGTGTTTCCAATAAGGCAGTAGGTATCGACATTCTTTGCTTTATGATCCTGTAAACTCCCGCATAATTAATGGTTTGCTCCAATGATATGATATTTTCGCCTGGTACAAAAGATAAAGAAACCTGTACCACAAAATTATTGCCCAGTATTCTTTCTTCTTCATGAACACCATGAAAAGAATAGAAATTTAAATTATGGAGATTGATGGTGAACATAAGTTAAAAGTGAAAATTCAAAAGTAAAAAATATGAACTCTGCAATTTGTAAACGGATTGATTATCAAATAAGCTATCACATAAGAAGGATCCATTTTTGAATTTTTACTTTTGAATTTATCAATGCAATCCCTTCTCCCCCAAATACCTTTCCGCATCCAGCGCTGCCATACAACCCGTACCCGCAGCAGTTACAGCCTGCCTGTACACTTTATCCTGCACGTCGCCTGATGCAAATACACCTGCTACATTTGTTTTAGAGGTACCTGGTATGGTTTTTAAATAACCTGCTTCATCCATTTCGAGCCAGCCTTTAAAAATACCTGAATTGGGCTCATGGCCAATGGCTACAAAAAATGCACTTACCGCAATTTCCTGCTTCTCCCCTGTCTGGTTATTTTTAATGCGCACGGCTTCTACTTTTTTATCGCCGATCACTTCGTCGGTTTCGCTGTTCCAGTAAACTTTGATATTGGGGGTATTGATAACCCTGTCGGCCATTACTTTACTGGCACGCATTTCACCCCTGCGAACGATCATGTGCACCTGCGAACATATTTTAGACAAATAAAGTGCTTCTTCTGCTGCAGTATCGCCGGCGCCAACGATGGCTACTTCCTTTCCTTTAAAGAAAAACCCATCACAAACTGCACAGGCACTTACGCCATAGCCATTCAGCCGTTGTTCAC
>JBDSGK010000214.1:0-3655 GCA_039919015.1 Ferruginibacter sp. | reverse complement strand
TGGGTTATTTGTAGTATTATTTAAGCATCGATTTTATTTCCTGCAATTTCAATAAAGCCTCCACAGGGGTTAAACGATTTATATCCACTGCTTCCAGCAAATTCCTGATCTCATCAAAAGTTGCTGAATGTGCGTCAAAAATGCTGAGTTGTAATTTGGGTACAGATAATTTTTTTATGTTCTCATCCAGGTTTATTCCTTCGCCACCTTCCCTGCTTTCTTCCAGTTGCTTTAAAATTTCGTTGGCACGGTCAATTAATTGCGGTGGCATTCCGGCCATGCGTGCCACGTGAATACCAAAACTGTGTATGCTGCCGCCGGGTGCCAGTTTGCGGAGGAAAATTATTTTATTGCCAACTTCTTTATTGGTTACATGAAAGTTTTTAATGCCTGTAAATTTATTCTCCAGTTCATTCAACTCATGATAATGCGTGGCAAATAATGTTTTGGGCTGATGAACCGAATTGTGTAAGAACTCGGCAATGCTCCAGGCAATGCTAATACCATCGTATGTTGATGTGCCGCGGCCAATCTCATCCAGCAGTATCAAACTCCGTTTGGTGAGGTTATTGATGATGCTGGCAGTCTCATTCATCTCCACCATGAACGTACTTTCGCCTCCGCTTAAATTATCACTGGCCCCTACCCGGGTAAATATCTTATCGGTCAATGGAATTTTTGCATCACTGGCGGGAACAAAACTTCCCATATGTGCCATCAGAGTGATCAGGGCCGTTTGCCGGAGAATAGCGCTCTTACCACTCATGTTTGGCCCGGTTAAAATGATGATCTGTTGGGATGATGGGTCTAAATAAATATCATTGGCAATATAGGTTTCGCCAACAGGTAAATTCCTTTCTATCACCGGGTGCCTGCTGTCTTTTATATCCAGTACAAAATCATCCTGCAGCACCGGCTTTTTATATTTGAATTGAAGGGCATTGTTGGCAAAACAACACAGGCAATCCAGCACTGCCATTACATGACCATTCACCTGCATGGGCGCTATATAATCCTGCAGTTCATTCAATAATTCTTCGAAGAGCTGCATTTCAATGGCCAATATCTTATCCTCGGCCCCAACAATTTTTTCTTCGTACTCTTTTAATTCCGGTGTGATATATCTTTCCGCATTCACCAGGGTTTGTTTTCGGATCCAGGTTTCGGGCACTTTGGTCTTGTGGGCATGGGTAACTTCCAGGTAATATCCAAAAACATTATTGAAACTTATTTTTAAAGAACTGATGCCTGTTGCCATGGCTTCCCGCTGCTGAATTTCAACCAGGTAATCTTTACCGCCACTGGCTATCTTACGCAAGGCATCCAACTCTTCATTAATTCCGGGAGCGATCACATTTCCTTTGGATGCAGCCACGGGGGGATTTTCATTCAGTTCTTTAATGATCTTTTCTAAAATATATTTACAGGGATTGAGCGA
The DNA here is from genome assembly GCA_039919015.1 of Ferruginibacter sp. GTDB lineage: Bacteria > Bacteroidota > Bacteroidia > Chitinophagales > Chitinophagaceae > Ferruginibacter. The sequence goes on along the minus strand of JBDSGK010000214.1, from coordinate 2,217 downwards.
GTCACCTAATCGTTTTAAATATTCGTTTGATGAAGACTCACAGCTATTTTTTATCAGGTCGGTTTGTTGTAAACCTTTTGCAATTTGTAAAACTTCCCTGGGGTTAACTTTTTTGAGCGGCACTTTACTCACCAGTCTTTCTACATCCCCCGCCTGCTTAATGCTCTGCGATAATTTATTACGCAACTCAACTTCTTTAATTAAAAACTCTACCGTGTTCAGCCTTTCGTTGATCTTTACAATATTATTCAATGGCAATACCATCCAGCGTTTTAATAACCTGGCACCCATGGCAGATACGGTATTGTCTAAAACTTTCAATAAAGTGTTGCTGCCTTCGGCTCCGCCAAATAGTTCCAGGTTGCGGATGGTAAAACGATCCATCCATAAATGATCTTCCCTGTCAATTCTTTGAATGGATGTGATATGGCCCAAATTGGGATGCTCGGTATCTTTTAAATAATGTAGTATGGCGCCGGCAGCTATGATACCTGATTGCTGCCCTTCAATGCCAAAACCTTTTAAGCTGTGTGTGCCGAAATGTTTTAACAGGCTTTCTGTTGCATAAGCTTCGGCAAATATCCATTCTTCCAACGTGTAGGTAAAAAATTTGCTGCCAAAACATTCTTTAAAATATTTTTGGCTGCTGCGCTGAAAAATAACTTCGGCAGGTTTTAAACTTTGTAATAATTTATCGGCATATTCTTTATCCCCTTCAGCTACAAAAAATTCTCCCGTGCTGATGTCTAAAAAAGCAATGCCTATTTTTTCATCTTCCCGTCCGGCGGTGCCATCCGGGCTGGCAAAATGCAATGCTGCTAAAAAGTTATTACTGTTATGTTCCAGTAATTTATCGCTGGTAGCTACACCGGGTGTAACCAATTCGGTTACGCCACGCTTTACAATTCCCTTGGCCTGTTTGGGGTCTTCCAACTGGTCACAAATGGCAACACGGTAACCGGCTTTGACCAGTTTGTGTAAATAGGTATCCAGTGCGTGATGCGGAAAGCCTGCCAGTTCTGATGCATCCGGATTTCCATTGTTTCGCTTGGTTAAAGTAATACCCAACACTGCTGCAGTGGTTATGGCATCCTGTCCAAAGGTTTCGTAAAAATCACCCACCCGGAAAAGCAGTATGGCATCAGGATATTTGGCCTTGATGGCATTGTGTTGTTGCATTAAGGGAGTTTCAGCAGTTGCTTTGGCCATAATAAAAAACCACAGGCGACAGACCACTGACGACCGTATGGGGCATCAAAAATAACAAACCAAACGCAGATTTACAGATTAATGGATTTGGCAAATAAAAATCAGCGAAATCTGAGAAAATCATATTAATCTGCGATTAATTTTCCTGCTTGGTCAGTATCTCTTTTTTCATCCTTTCCCAAAGCCCGTCAAAGGTCTGGTGATGCTCTTCCTTCCATTTTTTACTGAAGCTTTGCAATTTTGCCATGCGGTCATCTTTGGTCAAAGCAAAAAAAACGGTGATGGCTTCGGAGTCGTTTTCAAATGCCATTTGGTTGTACAGTTCTTTTAATTGTTGCTCTTTCCGGATATTGCTGCGGGCAATATCAATTTCCATTTCTTCACGCAGCATCACTTTTTCATCGTAACTGCCCGAAGGCAATATGGTCTTTGCAATTACGGGCATCAATTCTATCAGCATTAAAATAAAAACGATCAGGTAATACCGGAATTGGAGAGCAGCATTGTTTTTTAATAAATTGGTCAATGCTTCAACCCTTGTTAAAAATCCGTTGTTGAGGTACAAAACAAAATTCGCTTCCCCTTCTTTTATCTTATTCTCAATTTCTTTTAATGCTGCTTCATTACTATCCAGTTTGGGTTGGGTCTCTTTTAAGAAAGCCTGGTATTCACCATCCAGTTTTTGGTATTCGTTCCGCTTGGCAATGGCAATATCTTTTATGCCCACTTTACCCGATCCGCCGCTGCCATCTGTTTCGGCTAAAAAATTTTGTCTTGCTTTATTAACAGCATCATATTTCAGATCTAGCTCAGATCTTAAAACTGCATTTTGCTTTACCAATGCCTCTTTTGGTGCTTTATACAATGTTACCAGTTCCTGCTGTTTCAATATCTTTTTTTTCTCATTGTCGAGCGAGGTTTGCAGTTTTATTTCTTTATCAAACATATATAACACGGCGGGCTGTGCCATAAATGTACCAATGGTTAGTGCCAGCAATCCCCTGAATA
>JBDSGK010000213.1:0-7205 GCA_039919015.1 Ferruginibacter sp. | reverse complement strand
CAAACGGGTTTAGATACAGCCATCACCAATCCTTATGCCTTCAGCGGCAGCAACACACTGTTACAAAAATTTGGTGACGATTTTCACAAAGGCATTACAGTAACCTGTCCCGGTTTTTTTGGTCCGCAGGGAAGGGTATTGCGTTTGGGGTTAAGCAGTCCGGGGCTTGTTGACAAGCTTACTCATTTCAACTTTAATAATCACCGAATCACTAACTTTGAAATGGAGACATCCGCCATTTATGGTTTGGGAAAACTGATGGGGCATGAATGCCTGAGTATAAATGCCATCATAGCGAACCGGGTCGTAAAAGAATTTTCGAAGGACAGCAATGCGGCTGTGGAAAAACTAATTATTAAATCGCTGGATGCATTAACGGCTTCTTAGTTTTAAACGGGTGAGTCACCGCAAGACGGTGACTCACCCGTTTAAAACCTGAAAAAAAATAATAAAATGATCTTAACTAAAACAATACCGGATTTTTCTTTATCTCCACATGTTGACCAAGTGGGTATTGAAGAAAGAGCTTCCCGGTTTACCAAGCGGAGTATTAAGAACGAGAGCAAGTTAAATGGCCTGATGCTGGCCCTGAACATGATCGACCTTACTACGCTTGAAGGAAAAGATACCGACGGAAAAGTGCAACAGCTATGTTATAAAGCCCTGCACCTGCATGATGCATATCCCGGCCTGCCAACCGTGGCGGCCATTTGTGTTTATCCATCCATGGTTAAAGTAGCTAAGAAAGCTTTAGGCGATTCAGGTGTAAAAGTAGCATCGGTTGCAACCGCTTTCCCAAGCGGACAGGCACCACGTGATGTAAAAATAAGGGATACAAAATATGCGGTACAGCATGGTGCCGATGAAGTGGATATGGTTATCTCCAGGGGGAAATTTTTAGCAGGTGAATATAATTTCGTTTTTGATGAAATAGCCGCTGTTAAAGAAGCCTGCGGTGAAGCCAGGTTAAAAGTTATTTTGGAAACCGGCGAACTGGTAACTTATGATAAAGTGCGTAAGGCAAGTGATATTGCCATGTATGCCGGTGCAGATTTTATTAAAACATCTACCGGCAAGATCTCCCCTGCTGCTACCATGCCGGTAACCTTAGTGATGCTGGAAGCCATCCGGGATTTTTATTACAAGACGGGTAAAAAGATCGCTATGAAACCCGCCGGTGGTATTTCAAAATCAAAACTGGCTTTGCATTATTTGGTTATGCTGAATGAAACACTTGGCGAAGGCTGGATGAATAATGAATGGTTCAGGTTTGGTGCAAGCAGCCTGGCCAATGATATACTGATGCAGGTAATGAAACTGAAGACAGGAGTTTACCAGTCACCGAATTATTTTTCAATAGACTAAAGCACAGTTTAAGAAGTTTCAAAGGTTCAAAAAGTTTAAATCTTATGGCAACCATTAATAAATTTGAAGAAATAATTTCATGGAAAGAAGCAAGAGACCTTAATCAGATATTGGGCAAACTCATTGCTGAAAAAAGATTTGAACACAATTACAGGCTAATAAACCAGATTGAAGGATCTGCAGGTTCTATAATGGATAATATTGCAGAGGGTTTTGAAAGAGGGGGTAACAGGGAATTTATCCAGTTCTTGTTTATTTCAAAAGGCTCATGTGGAGAATTACGTTCTCAACTCTACAGGGCATTAGACAGGAATTATATCACCCAACGAGAATTTGACCTGTTTTCTGTACATGCAATGAAGATCAGTAGCCTTATTCAAAAATTAATAACATACCTGGAAAACTCAGAAATAAAAGGTATTAAGTACAAAGGAAGAGAGCTTGAAAAGAAAAAAACTTTTTAAACTTTTCAAACCTCTTAAACTTTTTAAACTTACAACATGGCAACAAAAAAAAGCAATACAATAAAATTAAAGTTTGATTCTGCAAGAGATCTATCCCCGGCTCCTGAGAGTAAAAGCGCTGCCAAAATAGATCCGGAGTACGATCTGTTCATCAACGGCAAGTTTGAAAAACCACTGAGCAGAAAACACTTTGTTACCATCAACCCGGCTACGGAAGAAAAATTATCCATGATAGCTGAAGCGAATACAGCAGATGTAAACAAAGCAGTGAAGGCCGCAAGAACTGCTTATGATAAGACCTGGAAAAAAATGCCACCTGCCGAAAGGGCAAAATATATTTATCGTATTGCCCGGATGATACAGGAAAGAGCAAGAGAGTTTGCCATTATTGAAACCCTTGATGGTGGTAAACCCATTCGTGAGAGCCGTGATTTTGATATACCTACTGCTGCCAATCATTTTTTCTATTATGCAGGCTGGGCCGATAAGCTGGAATATGCTTTTCCAAACCGTACTACGCAACCACTTGGCGTAGCCGGTCAAATAATCCCCTGGAACTTTCCTTTGCTGATGGCTGCCTGGAAAATTGCACCGGCACTGGCTTGTGGAAATACGGTTGTTTTAAAACCTGCTGAGAACACTTCACTCACTGCATTAAAGCTTGCAGAAATAATACAGGAAGCAGACCTCCCTCCCGGCGTTGTAAATATTATTACCGGTGCGGGTGCAACAGGCGCTGCTATTGTTAATCATCCTGATATCAATAAAATTGCATTCACCGGTTCAACTGATGTGGGGAAAATAATTCAGCGTGCCATTGCAGGCACCAACAAAAAAGCAACACTGGAATTAGGTGGCAAAGCTGCCAATATCATTTTTGATGATGCACCCATTGACCAGGCAGTTGAAGGCGTGATCAACGGCATCTTCTTTAACCAGGGACATGTATGTTGTGCGGGTTCAAGGTTATATGTGCAGGAATCTGTTTTTGCAGCAGTGGTTCGTAAATTAAAAGACAGGTTGGAAACATTGATCGTTGGAGATCCGATGGATAAGAACACGGATGTTGGCGCCATCAATTCAAAAGCACAATTAGACATCATCAATAAATATATAAAGATCGGTCAGCAGGAAGGTGCAGAAATGTACCAGAGCTCCTGCGCTATTCCTAAAAAAGGTTTCTTTTGCAGGCCTACCATTTTCACCAACGTTGCACAAAGTAACCGCATTGCACAGGAAGAGATCTTTGGCCCGGTACTGGCCATACAGAGTTTCAGAACCGATGATGAAGTGATTGAAAAAGCAAACAATACGCCTTATGGCCTTTCTGCAGGCGTATGGACTGATAAGGGCTCCAAGATATTCAACCTTACAACTAAATTGAGAGCCGGTGTTATCTGGGCAAATACATTTAATAAGTTTGATCCCTCCTCTCCTTTTGGTGGTTATAAAGAAAGTGGATATGGAAGAGAAGGTGGTTTGCATGGGTTGAGTGCTTATGTAAACCTCAGCCCCCTCTAACTCCCCCAAAGGGGGAGGAAATGGAGAAGATCTATGCGGGGATTAAAGCGAAGGAAAATGCACAAAAAAAAGAAGTTAAAAAAGAATTATGGCAAATACAATAATAAAAAAATCATCGCTGGCAGTGAGCGAAAATGGTCTTGAAAAAACCAATGCTTCAAAAAGATTAGCCGTCTTGAAGACTTATAAAATTTACATTGGCGGACAGTTTCCAAGAACGGAATCAGGCAGGTATTATGTTGCTACAAATAAGAAGGGTGAAAACCTGGCAAATGTTTGCCTTGGTTCAAGAAAAGATTTTCGTGACGCCGTTGTTGCAGCCAGGAATGCATTTGGGGGATGGAGCGGCAGGGCCGCTTTTAACCGTGGGCAAATCTTATACCGCATTGCCGAAATGCTGGAAGGTAGAAAAGCGCAGTTCATTGATGAACTGGTAAAACAGGATTCAACGCAGGCACAGGCAGAAAAAGAAGTAAACCTTTGCATTGATCGTTTAATTTATTACAGCGGTTGGTGTGATAAATTTCAGCAGTTATTCAGTTCGGTAAACCCTGTGGCTTCTTCACACTTTAATTTTTCGGTACCGGAACCTACAGGTGTTGTTGCGGCCATTGCGCCTCAGAATGACTCTTTACTTGGTTTGGTTTCTGTGATTGCACCCATCATTGCCGGTGGAAATACATGTATCATTCTTGCCTCCAATACAAAACCACTTTGTGCTGTAACATTTGCCGAAGTGTTAAACAGCTCTGACCTGCCGGGTGGTGTTGTAAATATACTCACAGGTAAAGTAGCTGAGCTTGCTCCCTGGTTTGCCGATCATATGGATGTGAATGCAACTGTTTTTTGTGAAGCTGATGCTGCCACACAAAAAATGATCAAGGAAAAATCTGCATTGAATGTAAAAAGAATTGTGTTGTATGATAAAGTAAAATGGTATGATGCAACAGGGCAATCTCCTTATTTTATTATGGACCTGCAGGAAATAAAAACCACCTGGCACCCGATTGAAAATATTGGCGGGGCGAAGGCAGGGTATTAATCAAGCACTATTATGAAAAAATAATCCCGAACACAATAGTATGATCACTCCTTTAAACCCTGATAAAAGAAATAAAATAAATCTTGCAGGGCAATGGTATGGTTATTTTAGTTATGGCAAGGAGTATGGAGATCAATTGGAAGGAGAACGGGTTATTTTTTCATTTTTGATTGAAGATGTATTCAATAAAAAATTTAAAGGAAAATGCATTGAACTGGAGGGCATTGGAGCCAGCACTGAGGTTTCAATCATTGAAGGATTTATTGAAGACCAGTTTATAAGTTTCAGAAAAGAATATTCAACCTATTCTACGATCGACGAGTTTGGAAATGAAGGGAAGCATGAAGATTTACTTCAACCCAGAATTTCATATACAGGCACTTTCAATGAAAACAATGAAATTTTTTCGGGTAGTTGGGAAGTCTGGGCAAATGAAATTCCAGCAGGCGAAGATACTCTTGTGGACATATTTACTGGCAAATGGGAAATTTCAAAAGATAATAATCGATACGGATTATAGCGTGCATTTTTTTCTCCTTGGTCGGTGTCTCACCGACCTGTCTCACCGACCAGCAGGAACTTAAAAACTAAAATCCTTCACTGGCTGTAGCTTCGATGCATTATTTTGAAGGAGATTCTTCTCCTTGGTCGGTGTCTCACCGACCAGCAGGAACTTAAAAACTAAAATCCTTAACTGGCTGTAGCTTCGATGCATTATTTTGAAGGAGATTCTTTATATAAAGAATCAATCTCTTTTTGATAACTATATTTCCAATGGGGGCCGTTGCGAAAATTCAAATACATTTCTATTGTTTCATTATACTGTTTTATTCCATTCATTTCACCCGGGGTTATTTTTTGCAGGTAAACATTTTTAAACCTATACTTTGAAGCGATTGCCTGAATTTCTTTTTCCTTAAGAGGAACTATAGAATCTATTACATTGACGATACGGCTGTTATTATTTTTAATGTCAAGTTTGGCGGTAACATAGTTGTATTCGGGAGAAGATGCATAACTCTGCCATACTATGATAATAACTATGCATATCAAAATAAGAATTGGGCCAAGTATAAAAAATATTTTTTTACGCATTATTTTGAAGTTGTAACTTCCTAAACTACCAATCAACCAGGACAGCAAAAGAAATACAGATATCCATGCCAAATCATTTTTTATTCAACCTTTTGGCAAACCTGCCAATGGTTAACCCCTGAACCAATATTGAAAAAGCAACAATCACATACGTAAGTGTTACCCAAAGATCTTTATGCATTTCCGGCTTTATTGACAAAGCAAGTGCAATTGAAATACCTCCCCGTAAACCTCCCCATGTTAATATCAAAATTGTTTTGTGTGAAACCCTTTCTTTAAGTTTTACAATTTGCGCAGGTAATAAAACAGATACATATCTTGAAAGTAACACTATAATAATGGAGATAAAACCAATGATAATATATACAAAATGCAGGTTAACAATCAGGAGCTCAAAACCGATAAGTACAAACAGCATGGCATTTAGTATTTCATCTATTAACTCCCAAAATTTATCAATATACTCAGCAGTTTTATCACTTATGGCTTCGTTCTTTCCCTGGTTGCCGATAATAATGCCCGCAGCCACCATGGCCAGGGGCCCCGATATATGCATCATACTGGCAAAACTATAACCACCCATCACAAGGGCTAAAGTTATCATTACTTCTACCTTATAATTATTGATACTACGCATCAGTAAAAATCCCAGATAGCCTATTACTACTCCCCACAAAAGACCTCCGCATGCCTCACGTAGAAATAATCCAAGCACATTTGTCCATTTAAGATTACCCGGTTGTTCTGCTACTTCAAGTAGTGTAACAAAAACCACCACCGCTACGCCGTCATTGAATAATGACTCGCCAGCCATTTTTGTTTCAAGCGATTTCGATATTTTAGCCTCCTTTAATATGCCAAGTACCGCAATAGGGTCGGTTGGAGAGATCAGGCTGCCGAATAAAAGGCAATACACAAAATCTACCGGCATACCGAACACAGCAAGTAAATAATAAACAAGTATGCCCACAATAAATGTAGAAAGCAGCACGCTGCAGGTTGAAAAAATAATCACTGAAAACCTTTCTGGTTTTAGGTCTTCAAGTTTTATATGTATAGCGCCGGCAAAAAGCATAAAGCTAAGCAGGGAACCCATCAGCAAACTGGAAAAATCCAGGTCATGAATCATTGCGGTTATTGAAATTGTTACTGAAGGATATATTTCTCCAACACCAAATATTATCAGGGAAGAAATTAAAGCCATGAGCATTAAACCAATTGACCAGGGTAATTTGATAAACCGGAAATTTACATACGCAAAAACTGCAGACACGACTATTAACATTGAAAAAAGAGGAAATACCGACATTGAATTATTTTTTTAACTTTATTGAATCTCTTATTTGGTTTAGCGAGTCCCTGATAATTAGACTATCCATTTTGATCTGTAAAGCTTTGAAATTACTGTCAATCAACTCAATCGCTCCGGCCATCTGGCTTATCTGCTCGTTACTTTTGTTATCAGTAAGATATGCGAATCCTTGCTTTATTTCTATTTTGGTATCCTTCAGGCCGTAAGCCAGCAGTCTGCTTTTCAGCATCCTTATTTCATCCTCCGTAATTTTTCTTCCACCAAATGTTAAAACAATAGTATTGTTCTGGAAACTAATTTTTTTATTCAGCAGGTAATCGTTTGCGAATACAGCTTCCTTTTTAATAAAATCATTTGCCCTATTTTCAAACCGTTGCTGTTTTACAATGTTATAACCAAAATATAA
>JBDSGK010000212.1:0-2554 GCA_039919015.1 Ferruginibacter sp. | reverse complement strand
CGTATTTGGAGGTATGGCAGGAGATGATTTGTTAGCTGAAAAACCACTTGTTTTCACCAACGGAAAAAGTACAGACAACGCAATTGTAGCACTCATTATTGATGAAGACAAAATAGATGTCAGAGGTATTGCTACCTGTGGCTGGAAAGCTATTGGCACCACAAAAACAGTTACTAAAAGCGAAGGTAATATTGTGTATACCATAGATGATAAACCTGCATTGGATATGTTAATGAAATACCTTGGCGTTGAGGTAATGCCGGATGAAAACAAGGAAATAGTGACTTTCCAAAACTCCTGGTATTACCCATTGCAATTGGAACGGGAAAATGGAGATTCTGTGATACGTGCAACCAGGTTCGCCAATAGTAAAGACCGTTCACTTATTTGTACCGGAAGTGTGCCTCAAGGGTCAGCCATCAGGTTTGCGATGCCCCCGGATTTTGATTCCATCGAAACAGTCGTTGCAGAATGTGAAAGCATTAAAGACAACGCACAGCAGCAAGCAGATGCATTGATCATGTTTTCTTGCGTGAGCAGACATTTATCGTTTGGGGTTTTAATGAAAGAGGAAATAGAGCAGGTGCAAAAAGTTTGGGATGCGCCCATGGCAGGCTTTTTTACCTATGGCGAATATGGAAAATCCCTGTCTGCCGTACAGGCAGGAAAAACCGAAAAACATGAATTTCATAACAATGCCTGTTGTGTGGTGGCATTAAAAGAAAAATAATAATTTATGAAAACAAAACCAACTATAAACCAAAAGTTTTCATTTCTTTTTTTGTTAACCATTATATTGATGCTGTCTGGTTGTAATAACTCCATTGAACCAGGAAAACAGGATATTGCCCCTGCAAAAAAAGATACGATGTTGAACATTGACCCGGTAAAAATATTACCTGATAAATTTAAAATCTTACTGGAGAATGAAAATGTGCGGGTTGTACACTATAGTTTGAAGCCAGGTGAAAAAGATGATTGGCATACCCATCCTGGCAAATCATCTTATGTAGTGAGCGGAGGCAAACTTAAGGTATACCTTGAAAACGGGGAGATCATTTATGCAGACGAAGAAACAGGAACAGCTTCATGGATGGACTATGTGGGCAAACACTATGTTGAAAATATTGGTAATACTACAGTTACAATTGTATTTACCGAAATAAAATTATAGTATGAAAGGAAAATCAATCAAAGAAAATTCAATCAGCATAATAAATAATAATTGAATAAGATATCAACATAATTTTTGGTGGAACTTTTTTGAGCCTATTAAAACTTCGAAAAAAATAAATTATAAAACTTAAAATCGAAAGCATGAAAATTTCACAAAAGATTGTTTTATCTCTTATTGCTTCTACATTCACGTTGACCGTTTTTGCACAGTTGCCTGTCGCTCCCGCTAATAACACCGCGTTTGGCAATAATAAGTCGGGGGAATATTTAAAGACCCGTGGTTTTAAAATGTATTATGAGATCTACGGTACAGGCAAACCATTACTCATCATCCACGGAAACGGAGGCAGTATCAAAGACTTTAGCAACCAAATTCCTTACTTCTCCAAAGCGTACAAAGTAATACTTGCAGACAGCAGGGCCCATGGCAAGTCAATTGATACCCGTGATTCATTAAACTACGAAATGATGGCGGATGATCTCAACGCTTTACTGGATCACCTGCATCTTGATTCCTGTTTTGTAATTGGTTGGAGTGATGGTGGCATTAACGGTTTATTGCTGGCCATACGTCACCCTGAAAAAGTGGCAAAGCTTGCCGTTACGGGTGCTAACCTTTGGCCCGATTCATCAGCTGTGGAGCCTTCTTTGTTTCGTTGGTTGGCTGGTACGGTTGATTCCCTGGCCAAAGTGAAACAAACGGCGGAAATAAAGAATCAATACAAGCTCATGGCGATGATGACCAAAGAGCCCAACATTAGCACAGCGCAATTGCATACAATCAAATGCCCCACCCTGGTAATTGGCGGCGACCATGATGCGCTGTTGCCTAAACACACTTTGCTGATCGCTGAAGCTATACCTCAATCTTATTTATGGATCATTCCAAATTCAGGTCATTCAACGCCTGTGAATTATTCTAAACAATTCAATGAAACGATCGATGATTTTTTTAAAAAGCCTTACAGAGTTATTGAAGGTTTAGATAGATTGAATTAAGTTATCATAATTTTTACAACCATAACCAATTAAAAAAGTTGAAAGCAAAATCAATTAAAGGAAAATCAACAGAAGAAATTACAGCCGCATTAGCCGAAAGCATGGCAGATGGTTTTAAGCCCACACTGGCTATTATTTTTCTATCCGTCAGCCAAAACAGAAAAGCCATCAGTGAACTGTTAGACAAAGCAGGCGTGCAGGTTTTTGGTGCTACCAGCAATGGAGAGTTTACAGATGAAGTGCCGGAGAAATTATCCACTGCTATTTTATTGCTGGATGTAAACCCGGCGAATTTCCAAATCCTTCATACAACATACCAGGATGGAAATTTTAAGGAAGTTGCGTCATCGTTAGCGGTAGAAGCAAAACAAAAAATTTC
>JBDSGK010000211.1:0-7418 GCA_039919015.1 Ferruginibacter sp. | reverse complement strand
AAAATTATTTACATACTAATTTTAATTATTGGAATAAACTTTACATCATTTGCTCAAGCTAAAAACCCTGCCCAGGGTGAACCTATAGCAAAACTGATAAAGCCTTATCCAATTCCTGCTACTACGGCAATCAATTTTGAATTCCTGTATGGCTATGATAAGTCTTTTACCCTCCAGATATATAATTTTATGGGTAAAAATGTTCATGAGATCACTAAAATGCCTCCCCGCTTAACAATACGATTGGATGATTTTTACCGTGGTATTTATGTTTATCAACTTAGGGATAAGGGCGGAAACATCATAGATTCCGGTAAGTTCCAGGTTGTAAAATAATTTCCCTCTTTTCAATTACAGTACCTGTACGATCAAAAATTTAAGATAGTGCGTATTTTCCTGTCCCCTTATTACCGGGTGATCGGCTGACTGTGAATTAAAAACAACCTGCCTTATTTTTCTTTTTGCATCGGTTGCGGCCATTTGAATAATATCGAGGAATAGCTCCGGTTGCACCAGGTTTGTACAACTTGAAGTAACTAAAAAACCCCCGGGCTTCACTAATTTCATTCCACGCAAATTGATCTCTTTGTACCCTCCAATGGCCTTATTAATGGTGGCCCTGCTTTTGGTAAATGAAGGCGGGTCAAGCATTACAACATCCCACTGCTTTCCTTCCTTTGACCATTCCTTCAACACATCAAAAGCATTTACACATTCAAATTTGCAAACCTGGTCAAGCCCGTTCAATGCTGCATTTGTATTACACATATCAATGGCGTTCTGTGAAATATCCAATCCCAATACTGACCGGGCGCCATAATGCGCAGCACTGATCTCGAAAGAACCCGTATAACAAAATGCGCCCAGCACATCAGCATCTTTTACAATATGCTGAATGGCCCGCCGATTATCCTGCTGGTCTAAAAAAAAACCGGTCTTTTGCCCGTTGGCTATATCCACATGAAATTTTATATCATTCTCATGGATAATAATATTGGTATCAAACTCATCCGATAAAAAGCCTTTGTGCTGCTCCATACCCTCAAGTTCTCGCACAGGCACATCATTCCTTTCATAGATCCCTTTGGGCGAAAAAATCTGCTCTATGGCTTTTACAATTGCCGGTTTCCAAACATCAATGCCCAGGGCCAGTGTTTGAACAACAAAATAATCATTGAATTTATCTATGATGAGCTGCGGTATATCATCAGCCTCGCCAAAAATAAGTCTGCAGTTTTCCGTGTAGCCAATTTTTTGACGGTAATCCCAGGCCTTTTGTATCCGGTTAACAAAGAACTGTTCATCGATCATCTCCTCCTTATCCCTGGTAAGCAGGCGCACCATTATTTGCGATTGGGGGTTGATATAGCCCCTTCCAATGAATTTTTTATCGTGGGTGTACACATTTACTACTTCACCCGGTTTTGCGGCCGCATCCAGGGCTTTACCCGTATTCACTTCATTCCCGAATATCCAGGGATGCCCTGTTTCTACCCTGCGGCTGATCTTTTTGTTCAGAAAAATGCTCTTCATGGCGCAAAGGTAACATCCCTGTCATACAGTTTAGAGCTGTATGGCACATATTTGAATATTATTGTCAATTTGACCGCAAATTGAGCCTTGGCAAAATGTTTGACTGTTGTACCTTCGCAACCAATTTTTAAAATTGATCATATGGAACAGAAAGAAACAATATCAATGGAAAACGGCGACATGAACATTAATGCTGATGCAGATGTACCCGGAAACACGCATTTAAGTAACCCCGAAGGCGAGGATACCATGCAAAAATTACAGGCAGAACTGGAAGAACAAAAAGATAAATACCTGAGGCTTTTTGCCGAGTTTGATAATTTCAAGCGCCGCAATGCAAAAGAAAAAAATGAATTGATCCAGACTGCCGGTAAGGATGTGATCATTTCCATGCTGGAAGTAATGGATGATTGTGACCGTGCCGAAAAACAATTAACTGAAACTGATGATATTGCCAGCCAGAAAGAAGGTGTTCAATTGGTATTTAATAAATTGAGAAGCACTTTGCAGGCAAGGGGCTTAAAAGCAATGGAAAGTGTAAATACAGAATTTGATGTAGAAAAACACGAGGCCATCACCGAAGTAGCGTCACCGGAAGAAATGAAAGGAAAGGTTGTTGCGGAAATTGAAAAAGGATACTATCTAAATAATAAAATTATACGGTTTGCAAAAGTTGTTGTAGGAAAATAATTGCCCCTTCCTCCGCCAGCTGGCGGAGGAACTGGTGTAATAAATTCAAAGTGGTTTTATAAATACCAAGAATTAAAAAAATGTCTAAAAAGGATTTTTACGAAATATTGGGTGTTAGCAAATCTTCCTCACAGGATGAGATAAAAAAAGCATACCGTAAGGTTGCTATGCAATTTCATCCGGATAGGAACCCCGGTGATAAAGCTGCTGAAGAAAAATTTAAAGAAGCTGCCGAAGCTTACGAGATCTTAAGCGATACGGATAAGCGTGCCCAATATGACAGGTTTGGCCACCAGGCATTTAGTCCCGGCAGAGGCGGCGGTTACAGCGGCGGGGGCGGCATGAATATGGATGATATCTTCAGCCAATTTGGAGATATTTTTGGCGATGACAGTCCTTTTGGAAGTTTTTTTGGTGGAGGAAGCGGCAGGCGCAGTTCCGGTGGAAGAAGCCGTGGTACACGTGGCAGTAACCTGCGGGTAAAAATAAAACTGAATTTTGAAGAGATCGCAAAAGGTGCACAAAAGACCATCAAGGTAAAAAAATATGTGCTGTGCAATACCTGTAGCGGAAGCGGCGCAAAAGATAAGAACAGTGTTCAGAATTGTGGTACCTGTGGTGGAAGCGGACAGGTGCGACGGGTGCAGAATACTTTTTTAGGGCAAATGCAAACCGTAACAACCTGCCCAACCTGTAATGGAGAGGGCAGTACAGTTACACATAAATGTACTGCATGCAAAGGTGAAGGAAGAATATATAGTGAAGAGACAGTGACCATAGACATACCCGCCGGTGTGCAGGAAGGCATGCAATTGAGCCTGAGTGGAAAAGGGAATGCCGGAGAACGTGGAGGAGCCGCGGGCGACCTCATCGTTTTAATTGAGGAAGAATCACATCCGCATTTACACAGGGATGGTTTAAACGTTGCTTTTGACCTGCATATCTCAATACCTGATGCCGTTTTTGGAACCCAGATAGAAGTACCCACGATCGATGGCAGGGCAAAGATCAAGATACCACCCGGTACACAAAGCGGAAAAATATTCCGTTTAAAAGGTAAAGGCTTCCCGCATGTAAACAGTTATGAAAAAGGAGACCAACTGATACAGGTAAATGTATGGACGCCCCAGCACGTTTCAGCTGGTGAAAAAGAAATGCTTGAAAGATTACAACAGTCAGAAAATTTTCAACCCAAGCCCGAAAAAAATGATAAATCATTTTTTGACAAAGTGCGGGAAATGTTTTCTTAATCCCCTTTCTTTTTTCGTTTTTTTGGAGCGTATATTTCCTCGGCTTTAATGATCAGTTGCAAAAACTCGGTTTGCAGGTAGCTGTTCGGATCGTATGATTCGGTGGCTATTCTTTGAATATCCATCCAGTCAACATCTTTAATATATTTTGATTGTTTTATTTTAAGTCCAAACATGGCAACAGCAGCTGCAAACTGCAGATCCTTATCAATATTCTTAAATTCTGCAAAATTAGCAAGACAGTTATTCGTTAACACCAAATGTGTAGTGTCATTACAAAGGCTGTAGCGCATTTCTATCGTTGCCATATTATCCTTAGCTAAGATCTCTGTTTTAAAAGGTTTACCAGTAGCCGGTATGATCTCAAAAACAGCCAGCACACTGTTCCCGCTTCCTATTTCTCCTCCCTCCAGGTCAATACTGCTGTCGGCTACAGCGTCCCTCCTGTTATCAAAACCAATTAAACGGTATTCTTTAACCAGGTCGGGGTTGAATTTTAAATTAATGAACACATCATCTGCTACGCCATAAAATGTTTGAGAGAGTTCTTTTACCAAAACTTTTTCAGCTTCATTGATATCATCAATGTATGCATAATTTCCATTACCTTTTTTTGCCAGTGTTGCCAGTTTCGAATCTTTAAAATTACCCATCCCCACTCCCAGGCAGGTCAGGTAAACACCTCCCTGCCTTTCTTTTGTTATGAGGTCTTCCAGGGCTTTTTCAGAACTAAGGCCAACATTGAAATCGCCATCAGTTGCCAGGATAACCCTGTTGGTACCGTTTTTATTGAATGTTCTCTTTGCGAGTGCATAAGCGGTCATGATTGCGGCTTCCCCGGGCGTGTCGCCCATTGCAGTTAACTCTTCAATGGATTTTGTTATTTTCTCTTTTTCGGCACCGCTTGTAGGCTGAAGCCATATTCCTACGGTACCTCCATAAGTTACTATCGAAACCGTATCAATAGCCCGCAGATTTTTTACTAACATTTGAAAGGCAGCTTTCAATAAGGGCAAACGGTTAGGCATATCCATACTGCCCGATGCATCAATTAAAAAAACAAAATTACCGGGTGGTATCATGTTCAGGTTTAATTTTTTTGCATTGATGTTTAAAAATAGCAATTGCTTTTCCATATCCCAGGGGCAGGATGTAAGCTGTGATTCAAATCGAAAGATGTCACCATTTTTTGGCTCCCGGTAATGCAGGTTAAAATAATTGACCATTTCTTCTGTACGCACTGCATCAGGTGGCACAACACTTTTCATATTGATGAAACGACGCACATTACTATACGATGCTTTGTTTACATTTAATGAAAAACCGGTATTGGGGAATTTATAAGCATTCACATATTCATTCTCTACCAGCTGAAAATAAGTCTCTTCATTGATATACCAGCGAACCCTGGATGTACGGTCTAAATTTTTGGTTACGGAAATAAGTTTCGGCCTGTTGCTGCTCACATTAGATGGTAATATCTTTAAACTTATATATTGCCACTGTTCGCAATTGACCTTTACACTTTGTGGTTCATATCCATCCATGCAAACGGTCAGGGAATCATTCAGGATATTAGTAGTAATGCCAAAGCCCCCTGAGATACCGGTGAAATAATAATGCTTATTTGAATGTAAGAGGATCTTTGCGTTCTGTAGTGGTTGATTCTTCTCATCCTTGATCTCGCCACGCAGATAATATTGTGCCTCGGCAGTAAATGCCAATAATACCAATGGGATATGGAATAACAGTTTTTTCAATTCAAGCAGGTTATTACCGAAGTATTAAATCCGACACTAAGACGTATTTTTTTCGCTTTATGTTGCCCCGCTAATCCTCTACCAACTGGTAGATCTCCTTTAAATTCCTGCCAAGTCCATCGTAGTCAAGGCCGTAACCCAACAAAAATTTATTGGGTACGTTAAATCCAAGATAATCAATTGCAAGCGGATAAACTAATGCTTCCGGTTTATGCAGCAATGCGGCTATTTTTAAACTGGCCGGCTGCTGGTTTATCAACTGTGGTAAGAATTCATGTAAGGTTTTTCCTGTATCAACAATATCTTCTATGATGATCACGTGCCTGTCCTGCAAAGGCAGGTCCAGGCCAATGGAAGTAATTACATTGCCGGTAGACTTTGTTCCTTTATAAGAAGCCAGTTTGATAAAACATATCTCGGCATCAATGGTGAGCCCTTTAAACAGGTCTGCAGCAAACATAAATGAGCCATTTAAAATAGCAATAAACAAAGGCTTCTTACCTGCGTAATCTGTATTGATCTGTTTAGACAACGTGTCGATCTGTTCCTGTATCTGTTCTGCCTTAATATAGGGTTGAAATTTTTTATCCAGTACCTGTATGATCATTTGGTTTTTATTTATTCCTGTTTAGCAGGAAGCAGTTAACTATTTAGAGACTATTATTTGCTGGCCGATCTTCAGATCCTCAGAATCAAGTTTATTCCAGGTTTTCAATTGCTGTACCGTTACATTATACATCCTGGCTATAGCATACAAACCTTGCTTTGGTGCAACTATATGAACTTTATCATTTTTAAGATCATTTTTTGAAACTGGCACTAATCCGGGTTGTAAAGTTAATTTTGTATTGGCGGCTATTTTGGTGCCCTCATGCAGATTATTATATTCCAAAAGATACTTAAGCTGGATTCCGTTTTTCTGTGCTGCATCATACAGGGTTTCTCCCGGTTGAACCACATAGAATTCTGCTTCGCCTGTTTTTGCTTTTTTATGGAGGAACACATATTGGTCTTTGCCAAGTAAGCCTTCTTCGTTCATATCGTTAAAGTCCATCAATTTGGTCAAGCTGATATTATTCTTATCGGCTATCAGCAATAAAGATGTACCCTTTTTGCCAAATACACATTTGATATTATTGACCATGAGTATTTTAGTGGGATCCGTATCAATGGTGGTATTGCGGTTCACCTCACTTGCTATTTGCTCCAATATGGCAACAGGGTCTATATTATTTTTGCCTGCTTCGTTTTTTGCTACATCTGTTTTTGGCAGTTGATTCAATGCAGTTAAACTGTATTGCTGCAGGTCATACTGCTCAACATATTTAATAAGCAATTCAGGATAACGGGGATTGGTTGCATAGCCGGCTTTTTTTAAGCCCCTGGCCCAGCCTGCATAATCTGTTGGGTCAAGACTGAACAGTGACCCGTAGCGCTTGTTGGCCTTTAAGAAATCACTGTGATCGCGATAACTTTCATCAGCATTGATGTAGGCACGAAAGCATTCGCCCGTTGCATCATCATCATGCGTAACAGTTTCACCGGTCCAGGTGTTTTTACATTTGATACCAAAATGGTTGTTGGATTTTTTTACCAATTCACTGTTACCGTTCTCAGATTCCAGGATGCCCTGCGCCAAAGTAATGGAAGCCGGAACGCCTGAACGTTTCATTTCGTTGATGGCGATGTCTTTGAACTGCTCAATATATTCCTCTACCGAAACCCTTTGGGCAGCCGCAGTTAAAGAAACTGATGAAAACAATATGGCAATAATGATCCTGAACATCGGGTTATTTTTTTTGAATTAATAAGAGCCCATCTCTTATAGTGAGCATGGCTTGCTGAACACGGTCGTCGTTCTTTATATGTTCATTAAATGCCTGCATGGCCAGGGCATTTTTTCCTTTTACATTTTCTTCCAGAACTTCACCATGAAAAAGGACATTATCAGCCAGCAGCCAGCCTCCTTTTTTAACTGATGGTAAAGTTAATTCGTAATAGTTAATATAGTTCACTTTATCAGCATCAATAAATACCAGGTCCCAGCTCTCAGTAAGGGTTGGAATGATCTTTAATGCATCTCCCACATGTAATTCAATTTTATCTTCCATTCCTGCTTTCTTAAAATAAGCAGTTGCTGTTGCTGCATCCTCTTCTCTTAATTCAAGCGTGTGCAATATTCCAC
>JBDSGK010000210.1:0-54170 GCA_039919015.1 Ferruginibacter sp. | reverse complement strand
CCTGCTTTAAAATTTGGAAGTTTTGCCTTTCCTTTTGTGTCCAGTTGCTCATGAACAAATGCTACTGCGTTCATATTAGTATGATTTTTTTACGGACGGCAAAGGTAGGGGAAAGTTATGAGTTATGAGTTATGAGTTATGAGTTTTTTGCTGGTAAAGCAGAATATTTTTTTCAAGGTCAGTATAAAACCTCAAAACCAAATAAAATCCGGCAACCTAAAGGCTGCCGGATTCTAAGAATATTCTTCTAATTAATAACCCCCAAATGACATATAATCTTCGCTTCAATCTTCTACACGTCCCTCCCCTTTGGGGTTCCCTTCGAAGGGAACGAACGTAGTTCAGGAGGGGCCTGGGCTTTATCTCGCTACATTCACCGATCTCTTTTCCCTGATCACAGTTACCTTGATCTGCCCGGGAAAGGTCATTTCAGTCTGTATTTTTTGTGCTATTTCAAAACTGAGTTTATCGCTTTCTCCATCTGTTACTTTATCTGCCTCTACAATTACCCTTAATTCCCTGCCTGCCTGTATAGCATAAGCTTTTTCAACCCCAGTGTAGGCCATGGCCAGGTTTTCCAGGTCTTTAATACGTTGAATGTACTGCTGCATGATCTCCCTTCTTGCCCCCGGTCTTGCACCACTGATGGCATCACAGGCCTGTATGATAGGAGATATCACGTATTGCATTTCCATTTCATCGTGGTGGGCACCGATGGCATTAACTACCGCAGGATTTTCACCATATTTTTCAGCAAGCTTAGCACCTAATAAAGCATGGCTCAACTCTGTTTCTTCATCCGGAACTTTACCAATATCATGCAACAGACCTGCTCTCTTGGCTAATTTTGCATTCATTCCCAATTCCGAAGCCATGATGGCACAAAGATTAGCAGTTTCACGACTGTGCATCAACAGGTTTTGCCCGTAAGATGAACGGAAACGCATACGGCCAACCATTCTTATCAGTTCTTTATGTAAACCATGTACGCCCAGTTCCATGGCGGTACGCTCACCAATTTCCATTACCTGGTCGTCAATTTGTTTTTTTGTTTTTTCCACTACTTCTTCAATACGTGCCGGGTGAATACGTCCATCTGCAACAAGGCGTTGCAACGATAAACGGGCGATCTCCCTGCGCAAAGGATCAAAGGAAGAAAGTACAATCGCTTCAGGCGTATCATCAACGATCAGGTCTACGCCGGTAGCGGCTTCTATAGCACGGATATTACGGCCTTCACGGCCAATGATAGAACCTTTTATTTCATCACTTTCAAGATTAAAAACCGTGATGGCGTTTTCTATGGCAGCTTCTGCAGCGGTACGTTGTATAGTTTGAATAACTATTTTACGGGCTTCCTTGGTTGCTTTTAATTTAGCATCTTCAATGATCTCCTGCTGAATGACCAAAGCCTTGGTATGGGCTTCCTGTTTCAGGCTTTCAATTAACTGTGCTTTGGCGTCTTCGGCACTAAGGCCTGCCACTTTTTCAAGGCGGCGGATATGCTCTTCCTGGTGTTTTTCCAGTTCGGTACGCTTGATATTTACGATCTCAGTCTGCCTGTTAAGGTTTTCCTTGATAGCCTCGTTGTCTTTGATCTGCTTCTCTAGGTTCTGGTCTTTTTGATTAAGGGATTGTTCTTTTTGCTTGATACGGGCTTCGCTTTCAACAAGCTTTTGGTTGCGTTGCATTACATCCCGGTCATGGTCAGACTTGAGTTGAACAAACTTCTCCTTAGCTTCCAGTAACTTTTCTTTCTTAAGGTTTTCAGCTTGTAATTGTCCGTCGGCGATGATCCTTTGAGCCTGTTGCTCTGATTCTGCAATTTGTTTTTGGGTGTTTTTGGCAAATACCAGTTTACCCAGTATGATGCCCAATATCAGTGCTGCTACACCAATGATAATGTATACTATTATCGGTTCCATTAATTGTTTCGGTTTTAAAACGGTTCAAAATCATATAGTTAGTCTTAATTCCCATGCTAAAAAGCGGGCTAAGATGTTTAATTAGCGAAGATAAGTAATTTGTTTGGAGAATAAAGGGGTGGGTATAGCTGCCAGGGGTTTTGGGTTTAGGAGTTTAGGGTTTAAGGGTTCTGGTCTTTATATTAAAGAGCCGGAACACCTAAACTGGCACTTAAAGACTTTCCTTGCTACATGCATTAAAATTCTATCGGTCAATAATAATTATAAATCCTGTTTCGTATGCCTCTTGTCTTCTCTGTATTTTTTAAACCATATCCTGCATCTGCTGCAATTAATAACCCCAACCCACCATCAACAGGACAATCAATCGCCCGGGTCTTGTGCCATGGCAAAAAGCGGGAAAATAATTACCAGCAGCAACATTACCACTTTACGCAAACGGGTATAGACTTTACCTTTCAATTCTTTAAAAAATTATTTTCAAAGAAACTGTTTTGATTAATTATTAAAAGACTTTAACGCCCCTGCCGCCAGACACATTGGATCTTACACCACCTACTGTGGAATTAGTGCGGTAACTCACTTTATTAAGATTAAAACCGGTATAACCGGCCGATCCGCCGCGGCCTGTAACTCCTGCATTTGATGTAACTCCGGTTGTTCCGCCATAAGCGGTATTTGCTGTAGTGACAACAGCGTTACCATTTATACCCGGCCAGAAATTCTCATCCGCATCGCCGGCTGTAGTAAGTGTACCATCGCCGGAAACACCGGTAAAACTCCGGCCAGCTACACAGCCTGAAGTAACGCATACTTCTTCTATATTACCCGAAAGGTCTAATGCGCCATAATAACCTGCCCCCGCAGAGATACGGTTGGCAAATGCAGTTGCATGAATACCTACACGTAAAGGAGAATTTGATGTTGGAGAAGTGGAATTATAGGTTATGTTGGCGTTAAATACGGAGCCTGAGTAAGGGCTTACTGCTTCATTGGCAGTACCTGGATTAATAATGGGGTAAGTTGTTGATGCAGCAGCTACCGTACCTGCAGCATTCTCCGCACTAACAGGGTACACCGTTCCCCGGCACGATTTCTCAAATTCCATTTCAGTCATAGGGCGCAAAGCAGCCCAATCTAAAAAAGCTGCAAGATCCATATAAGTTAAATAATTACATGCTATCCATTCACCATCATTAGCTTCATTATATACTGCATTATTACTTAAATCGCAGGAATATACTGCCGGTGTTGTATTACTCACCCCTGGAGTGGATATTTTTATACCGTTTCTCCGGGTAATTTGAGAGACGTTCAGCGCCACTGTTCCGGCGGCACTGTTGGGTGTAAATGCAGTTCGTGTTGTTTGTTGATCATAAGTAAGGCTGTTCAAAAAATCACGGTACGCTCCCTGCGACACTTCATGTTTCATCATATATATCGATGATGTGCCGTTATATCCTACCGGAAAACCTGTGGCCAATGCTCCATTTTGAATACCATCATCCAAATTGCCTGCTAAAGTACCCATCGTTATCGTACTGCTGGTTACCAGGAAAGGCAATATTGTACCCCCCGCTGTATAATAGGTACCCGATTCTCCATCACCTAAATAATAGGTATTGCTACCAGGTATCTGTACCATTTCCAAAGCAAAACCCTTGATATCAAAACTGCCGGGAAGATTAGTAACCCCTACTCTTACACCCGTAAGTGTTACAGTTCCGGAACTTGTTGTGTTGCGAAAAATCATAGCGCCTGTTAAATCTCCCGGTACATTAATGGTAAAGCCAGCTGTAATTGAATTATTGGCATTGGTTAAACTCAGGTGACGCCAGGTGCCATCAAGATCTTTGAATTTAAAAAATACCCAGGCGGCATCATAATTGATACTGCTCTTCCATGAATTTTCCCAGGATAGATCAAACTGCAATTGTACAAAGCCACTGCCTGTTACAGAAGTTATATTGCTGATGACGATGTTATTTGCTCTAAGGTTTGTGCAAATAAACAGCATGACAATCATGCAAAAAATACGAATCTGCTTCATGATATTATTGTTTAGTGATGGAGTATGTTTTATAAATTTCATGTCTATTTGTTTTATTGTATAATCAGGCTGCCAATAACCCGCAGTGTTTTGCCCGCCATGATGGTGATTCGGGCACCAGGTAAAATTGTTTGCGGTGTATTTAAAATACATTCGGTACTGCCTGCCGGATTTATAATAATTTCGGCAGTTGATGGCAAAAAAGGCGGGGGTATGGTATAATACTGCCAGTTGGTATTAATATCCCAATTACCCGTGCCGGTAAAAATATAATTACGAATGGCGGTGGCACTGCTGAATCCATCATCACTACCACCTGAAAACATAGTATTGGCAACCGTTAAAACCTGCGCCGCTGATAAAGCTGAAGTAAAACCATCTCCATTGCCGCCATTATAAGCCGTGCCTGTAACTGGCAATGAAACAGCAGTAACTGTTACTCCGTGAAAACCATCTCCAATGCCACCTGCATAACCGTTGCTGCCTGCTCCCATTAACAGTCCTGTAGCATTCAATCCATTAAAACCATCTCCATTACCGCCTGCATAACCGTTGCTGCCTGCTCCCATTAATACCCCAGTCACAGTCAGCCCATGAAATCCATCTCCATTACCACCGGCATAACCGGTAACTGTTGTACCCAGTGAAACAGCAGTAGCAATTATTCCGTTAAAACCATCTCCATCGCCACCGGCAAAACCAGTAGCCGTTGTGCCCAGTAAAACTGTAGTAGCAGTAGTTCCATTAAAACCATCTCCAATACCTCCGGCATAACCATTGCTACCTGCCCCCATTAAAACAGCAGTAGCAGTCAATCCATTAAAACCATCTCCATTACCACCTGCGTAACCGTTGCTGCCGGCGCCCATAAAAACAGCAGCCGTAAAGCCTCCATAATTTCCGTTACCACTGCCACCTGTATATTGGGCATAGCAAAACTGTGTAACACAAACCAGCAATATGATTAAATTCTTTTTCATTAAAAATTATCAGCCGCTATTTAATTTCCAAGTACTTAAAAAATCACAAAACAAATCCTGTTTAATAATCAAAAATGCATGGCACCGCTTATTTTTCCACACTCAATCCCGGTAAAAAAATGGTTGATAAAATGAAAATATGCTCATTTTAAAAGCAGTTAATTTTTTAAAAAAAATGTCAAGTAATATCACAGTTGTATTAAGAGTGCATTAAATATAAAGTGTTTTGGTCTTTATTTTCCATTCAATATAATACCTTTTTCTTTCCCTTGCAATATCCATTTCGTAAAACTGCATTAGCAGTTTCTGCATTTTCTCATCCCTTAGAATGATTTTTGAAAGAAGGTTATCTGGTTGAATATTATTTCACCTTATCCAGCTGTTGCTCAATTTTCTGTAAGGCATCAGTCATTTCCTTTTCTAAAGAGGGGTTGCTTTCGTTACCGGCCTGCGTGGCGTACCAGATCATCACCATGGCCACATAATCCTGCATATCCTTGCCGGCAAACTGGGTTTTAAATTCGATGATCTTATCGTTGATGACCTTTAAAGTACGGCGTATAGCCTCCTCATCGGTGGGATTGGTCTTAATACGATAGGTACGATCGCCAATTACAATATTTACCGGAATCAGTTCTGCCATGATCATTCACTTAAGAGGCCAATACATTTATCAATTTCACGAATGTATTGGCTGATGTTTTTTTCAAATTCTTTTTTATCTGCCTCATTCATTTTACCGGCGGCAGCTTTTAAAATGGTTATTTTTTCCTGCATCGTACTTATTTGCTGACTGTCCTTTTCCTTTGCTTCCTGTAATGCAGCGATGAGGTCGCTTTGCTTTTTGTTCTCTTTTTGCAATAGCTGGTAGTTCTTCAGCAGTTGCTGAAGCTTATCGTTGATGCGTTTGATATGATTTTCTAAATCTGTCAATCTTGTCTTTTTCAGTTTTTATTTTTCTTTTTTGCTTCTCCAAAAAAGAAACAAAAAAGGAGCCCCGAAATCGAATACAGCCCGATTTCGGGAAGTAGCTATGTTGAACATCTGTACTACTGTAGCTTCAACTTCAGTAATTCTATTCTTAGGCGCAAGCGCTTTAATTTATTTAAACCTCTTATTAATTCCCGTCATTCAAATATTATCTATTCCTTTTGGAGACTACTTCGCTCCGATCTTCGCATTTCCCCCTCAGGGGGTTAGGGGGCCTTACTTCCTTATCTCCGCCTCTAATTCTTTTTCATAAGCACCAATGATCTTATTCATCATGCCATCGATCTCTTTATCGGTCAATGTTTTTTCTTCGTCTAAAAAAGTGAAGCTGATGGCCATCGATTTTTTACCGGCGCCGATCTTTTCACTTTCAAATATATCAAACAAACTGATTGAAGTAAGTTTATTTACCCGGGCAGTATGGGTTGCTTTTTCCACGGCTTCAAAAGGCAGGGCCTTATTTACAATAATAGCCAGGTCCCTGTTTACCGAAGGGTATTTTGGCACCTCTTTATGCTGAATATTTATTTTCCTGTTCAGTTTCAGTAACCTGTCCCAATTCAGGTTGGCATAAAAAACAGGTTGCTTAATATCAAAACGATCCAGTTTATGATGACTTACCATGCCTATCTCTGCAATAGGCTCCTTTTTAATAGTTACAAGTAAGCCGTTCTCTACATCTGCATTTTCGGAGGGAGAATAAGCTTCAACGGGTAATCCCAGCACCTGCATTATTTTTTCAAAAACTGCTTTAATAAAATAAAGATCAGCTTTCTCTCCTTTAGTCTTCCAGCTATGGGTTGTTTTATTACCGGTAATATAAATAGCGAGGTGATCATGCTCAATATATTTTCCGGCTTCATTAACGGCATAGGTTTTTCCAAACTCAAAAAATTTCAGGTCGTTATTTTTCCTGTTGAGGTTATATGCGATCGATGTTAAACCGGTCTCCATCATGGCCGGCCTGAGTATGTTTAACTCCTCACTTAAATTGTTGATCATCTTCACGGTGGTTTTCAAAACATCATCAGGATAATATGCTGAGTTGGTTATTGAATTGGTGAATATTTCGAAAAAACCTGAACCGGCAAGGTATTCAGCGATCTTTTCTGTGTATGCCGCTTCATGAGCCAGGGTCTCCACAGCAGGTGCGATCGTGATCACAGATGGAATATCCACATTGTCCAGTCCATCAATACGCATGATCTCTTCCACGATGTCTGCAGAAATGCTGATGTCTGGTTTGCTGTAAGGAACTTTAAAACGCATTTCATCATCCCCTTCTTTTATCAATTCAAAACCAAGACTGTTTAATATATTTTTAATGGTATTGCCATGATAATTTTTACCGCTTAGCTTTTTCAGGTAATGATATTTAAGCGCTACTTCCGTTTTTTCTTTGCGATTGGGATAAATATCAATGATGTCGCTGGCAATTTGTCCGCCGGCAATTTCTTTAATGAGAGCGGCCGCTCTTTTTAAAACATTCACCGTGTTACTGATGTCCACACCTTTTTCAAAACGTGTAGCAGCATCGGTTCGCAGCCCATGGCGTAAAGATGTTTTACGGATGGCTTTTGGATCAAACCAGGCACTCTCCAGGAAAATGTTTTTGGTTGAAGCCGTTACACCGCTGTGCATACCACCATACACACCGCCTATACACATGGGTGCTTCTGCATTGCAGATCATCAGGTCCTCTGCCGAAAGTTTTCTTTCCTTTTCATCCAGTGTAACAAAAGTTGTTGCTTCGGGTAAATTTTTAACGATCACTTTTTTACCGGTTATGGCACTTGCATCAAAAGCATGCAGTGGCTGGCCGGTCTCGTGTAAAATAAAATTAGTGATGTCAACAATATTATTAATGGGCCTCAACCCTATGCTTTTTAATTTTTGTTGCAGCCAGTCAGGGCTTTCTGCAATCGTCACACCTGCAATACTTACTGCCGAATAGCGCTGGCAGGCATTGGTATTTTCTATGATCACTTCTATTTGTAAACCCTGGTTATCGGGTTTAAAATTATTTTTAAACGGAGACCTTATTGAAATATCCTTTTTATTATGGTGCGATAGGTAAGCACAAACATCCCGGGCTACACCCAGGTGGCTCATGGCATCAATACGGTTTGGCGTAAGTCCGATCTCAAAAATATGATCATCGATAAGTTTGAAATATGCAGCAGCAGTTGTACCTACGATCGTGTCTGCAGGCAGTATCATGATACCGGCGTGGTTCCCGCTCAAACCAATCTCATCCTCGGCACAGATCATTCCCTGGCTTTCAACGCCGCGTATCTTTGCTTTTTTCATGGTCAAAGGCTCGGCGTTGACCGGGTAAATGGTTGAACCGATGGTGGCCACAATAACTTTTTGTCCCACTGCTACATTTGGCGCACCACAAACGATCTGTAAATTCTCCCCCGTACCTATATTTACTGTTGTTAGTTTTAATTTATCAGCATCAGGATGTTTTTCGCAGGTAATAACTTCGCCTATAACCAGGCCCCGGAAGCCACCTTTAAAGGCTTCTTTTTTTTCAAGGCTTTCTACTTCAAGCCCGATCGAGGTAAGTATCTTACTCAACTTTTCCGGTTCTATTATTTCAGGCAGGTATTCACAAAGCCAGTTATAACTAATGATCATCTGGGTATTAAAATTTATTATTGATTGGCAAAGATAGTTTTTTGGCTGCTAAGCAAAATAAAAGGCAGGCCAAGAATCTAATGATAGATTTTTGATAATGCAAGCAATGATAAAAATGAAATAGTGTAAAAAAGAAAATTCGACATATGTCAATTGTTAATAAACCTGAAGAGAATGCCAATTCCATTGATTTTTTGCTTGTTAATTAGCTGTGGGTAATGTTGTAATAACCTGAATAAACTATATTTGCTGTGGAAAAGCATGGGGAAAACGCCTGCAAAAAACGTATTGGGCCTGATGTGGATAAAAATGAATGTGGACTGGTCATCCTTTTAAAATTACCTTAGCCGCCCAGCAAGCAATAACCCTAACAAGCAACTGAAATCGAACATGGAACTTACTAACTTTAATAAAGACAAAAAACTGCGCCGTAAAGCGCCACTCGACCTCGGCAACATGATGTACGGCAAGGTTCCGCCCCAGGCAAAGGAACTGGAAGAAGCGGTACTAGGAGCCATCATGCTTGAAAAAAGCGCTTTTGATACCGTGGTGGAAATTTTAAAACCCGAATGCTTTTATGTTGATGCCAACCAGCGTATTTATAAAGCCATGCAGGGCCTGGCTATTAAAAGTTTACCCATAGATCTTTTGACCGTTGTTGAAGAATTAAAATTCAGGGAAGAGCTGGATGCGGTTGGTGGCCCATATTACGTTACCAAACTAACCAATGCGGTTGTCTCATCAGCCAATATAGAGGCACACTCCAGGATCGTTCTGCAAAAATTTATCCAGCGGGAGCTCATCCGAATCAGCGGGGAGATCATCGGCGATGCGTATGAAGACAGCACCGATGTATTTGATATGCTTGACGAAGCAGAAAGCAAACTTTTTGAAATTACCAATAATCACCTGCGCAAAAATTTCGACAGCATTGATACGGTCCTGGTGAAAACCATCCAGCGTATTGAAGACATGCGTAATAGGCAGGAAGATATAACCGGTGTGCCCACAGGTTTTCCATCACTGGATAGAATTACTTATGGCTGGCAATCAACAGACCTGATCGTACTGGCAGCAAGGCCATCGGTTGGTAAAACTGCTTTTGCGTTGAACCTCGCACGCAGTGCAGCCCTGCATCCTACCAAGCCAACAGCAGTTGGTTTTTTTAGCCTGGAGATGAGCAGCTCTCAATTGGTGCAAAGGATTTTAAGCGCCGAAAGTGAGATCTGGCTTGAGAAAATTGCACGTGGTAAACTGGAAGAACATGAGATGAAGCAATTGTATAAGAACGGCATTGAACGTTTATCAAAAGCACCCATCTTTATTGATGATACCGCAGCACTGAATATTTTTGAATTGAGGGCAAAATGCCGCCGCTTAAAAAATAAACACAATGTTGGATTGATCATTATTGACTATTTACAATTAATGAGTGGTGCCGGTGAGAACCGCAATGGAAACAGGGAGCAGGAGATCAGCCGCATATCACGGGACCTGAAGGGCCTGGCAAAAGAATTACAGGTGCCCATCATTGCATTATCACAGTTAAGCCGTGAAGTGGAGAAAAGAAAAGAAGGTGCAAAAATCCCGCAGTTGAGTGATCTGCGTGAGTCGGGTGCCATTGAGCAGGATGCGGATATGGTGATGTTCCTGTACCGCCCCGAATATTATGATATCACCAGCAATGAAATGGGAGAAAGTAATAAGGGCGAAACTTTCGTAAAAATTGCCAAGCACCGTAATGGTAGTTTAGATACGATAAAACTGAAAGCATTATTGCATATTCAGAAATTTATTGAAGAAGAAGGCGGCAGTGACTTTGCCAGCGGTTTACCGGGCGGAAGCTGGAAACCGGTGAAGAGTGATGAGGGAGATGGTGCAAAACTGTACATACAAAAAGGCAGTAAAATGAATGACGGGGAGTTTGATGAGGATGCGCCGTTTTAGAGGCCCCCGCTATCTCCCCCGAAGGAGGAGGAAATGGAGAAGATAAGTGCGAAGAACAATTTTTATAATTTATGAGGAATGAAGAATTAAATTTGATTTTTCATTCTTTTTTTATTTATGAGCCTTCCCTTTTTTTATAAAGAAGATTTAATTACATCAAATACAGATGTTGTGCTGGATGAAGCCACCAGCAAGCACATTGTGCAGGTGCTACGTATGCAAAACGGCGAGCAGTTGCAACTGACCAATGGCAAGGGAGATTTATTTACTGTAGAAATAACTGACAACAACAGGAAAAGATGCTCAGTTAAAATACTCCAAACCATAAACCACAAGCCACAAACCCCAAACATTACAATAGCCATTTCTCCTATAAAAAACAACACCCGCTTTGAATGGTTTTTAGAAAAAGCAACCGAGATAGGGGTATCAGAAATTATACCGC
This sequence comes from Ferruginibacter sp., assembly GCA_039919015.1. Classification (GTDB taxonomy): domain Bacteria; phylum Bacteroidota; class Bacteroidia; order Chitinophagales; family Chitinophagaceae; genus Ferruginibacter. The sequence goes on along the minus strand of JBDSGK010000210.1, from coordinate 43,190 downwards.
TTCTTTGTAGCCGCACCGAAAAAACGGCTTTTAAATTTGAGCGTATGAACAGTATTTTGGTAAGTGCCATGCTGCAGTCTCAACAAACATGGCTGCCTGTTTTACACAAGCCAACAAAATTTAATGAGCTAATCAAATCATCCAATCAGCAACAAAAATTTATAGCACACTGTATTGATGATGCAAAGCAAAGTTTAGCTGATCTGAATAATGAATCGCTTTCTTCTAAAATTATTTTAATTGGACCGGAGGGAGATTTTACATCCGATGAAGTTGAGCTGGCTATAAAAAATAATTTTACTGCTGTAACGCTTGGCAATACCCGGTTAAGAACAGAGACAGCAGGCATTGTGGCAGCAACCCTGCTGGTCAATCTTTCTTCAGTTCCAGGGTAATTTTATGTAGAGCAAATTAATTTTTGTATTTGCATGTAACATTGTTTGCATAAAACATTTATCTTAACAATAATTATGCAGCATATCGTTTACGTGTTACTGATCTCCTTTGGTTCATTGTCTATCCTGGGCATTTTTCATTTCAGCATTTACCTGCAGCAAAAAGATAAGGCTTTCAGAAATTATGCTTTCTACCTGTTGCTGATGTCGGTTTTTAACGTGGTAAGATTATTGGATGAAAGGCTTGGCTCATTTTACAGTTTATCTGTTTATACCGTAGGGACCTGGGACCCGGTATTATCGAATTTGGCTTTTTTAATGTACGTGAATTTTTTAGGAGTGATACTCAACATCACTGTTGCAGATAAGCTTTTTTACAGGTGCTGGCGTTTTATACAGGTATTTGTGCCGGCTTTTTTATTGCTGTATGTAATATTACGGATTGCAGGAAACCCTTTGCAGATCGCAGATAGTGTAATTTTAGCGGCCAGTTTTGGCTGCATGGGTTTTGGTGTGGTGATGGGTTTCCGTTTACTTGCTTTGCGGAAAGAATTATTTTATCAACTGATTATTGCAGGGACACTTGTATCTGTATCAGGTGTATTAACAGGACTTATTATTAATGCGTTTGTTTACAAAAGCGGTACTGCCTTTGGCGGATTATATTTTTTAGAAATAAGTATGCTGATAGAAGCAATTTTTTTATCGGCAGCACTTGGCTACAGGTTAAAAGTTGCTTACCAGGAAAGAGAAAAATTTCAACAGGTAATGCTTAAGGAAACGCAAAACCGGGAGTTACTTGCCTTGCAAACTGCCAGGTTACTGCAAAAAGAACTGGATATTAAGGAAATGCAAACCAGGATAAGTAAAGATCTACATGACGATATTGGCGCAACCCTAAGTAGCCTGCAGATATATTGTTCGCTGGCTGCCCGATTAATGGATGAACAACCCGGAGAGTCAAAAAAAATGATAGAACAGATCGCTTCCAATACAGAAGAAGTGATGCTGAACATGGGGCATATTGTATGGGCCATGCAAGCGTCTGAAGAAGATACACAAACTATTGAGTCAAGGATAAAAGGCATTGGATACAGCCTGCTGGCCAATAAAAATATTAACTGCGATTATAAGATTGGGGCGTCAATAGAAATTCTTTGTAAAGAACCGGAACTTAGAAAGAACATTGTGTTTATTGCGAAAGAAGCTTTCAATAATATTTCGAAGCATAGTAATGCTAAAAATGTGGTCATTGATCTTTCGGGAAAAGACCAAACCCTGTTTTTTTTAATTTCTGATGATGGAGATGGATTTGATACCAGTAATAAAAAGAGCGGCAATGGCCTTAAAAATATCCGATCAAGAACAAATGCATTGGGTGGGCATCTTCATATTGATTCCGTAACAGGCATCGGCACCAACATACAGGGTACTATACCGCTTACTAATATTAGCTATACCAAATTATAGTTATTTTATTGAAATTTACCCGATGATAAGAATAATAGTTTACGATGATAACGAACCGAGGCGCAAAAGTCTGGAAGCACTCCTGTTGCTGAGCGAAGGCGTGGAATGTGTGGGAAGTTTCAGCGATTGCAGTCACGTACTAAAAGATGTAGAAATGCTTGAACCTACCCTGGTATTAATGGATATTGAGATGCCTAATGTGGATGGCATAGCGGGCGTAGGGATTATCAAAGCACATCATCCGGAAATAAAAGTAGTGATGCAAACTGTATTTGAAGACGAAGAAAAAATATTTGCAGCATTAAAAGCAGGAGCCGAAGGCTATATTTTAAAAAATGCCCCGGCCGAAAAAATAATTCAAAGTGTTATAGAAGTGAACAATGGCGGTGCTTTTATGACACCCAGCGTGGCTTTAAGGGTGATGAAATATTTTAACGCAACAACTGTCAATAGTGATAGCCAGGCAAATCTTACTGTAAAAGAAAAGGAAGTGCTGAAACACCTTACTGATGGATTAAGTTATAAAATGGTAGCACAGAAAATGGATATCAGCTATTTTACTGTGAATGCGCACATAAAAAAAATATACGAAAAATTACAGGTTCATTCCCTGGGGGAAGCCATTTCACTTGCTATAAAGAATAAGATCGTTTAATGACGCAATTGCTTTTTATAGAAATTTTTGTACTCGGTGCGTCTTTGATCGCATCTATATATCACTTTGTACTGTTTGTTCAGCAAAAAGATAAATTCCTCCTGTTTTACAGTATCTATTTATTTTCTGCATCGCTGTACATCATTTTTAAATTATTAAGTAATAACTACGACCCCTTTGAGCCCACAACAAATACCTGGAAATATAGCCTGGAAGAGATATTGCAGGTTATCATGTACAGTAGTTATGCAACTTTTGCAGCAGTTACACTGGAGGTAACAAACAAACCGCCGGTCATTAAATGGTGCTGGATCGGGTTGCTCATTTTTTCGGGACTGGCTATCGTATTTCATATATATAAAGCTACTTTTTTTGGCCCGGGTATAACTACACGTGCCAATTACGCCATTTCAAGGCTTACTACAATTTTTGTTGCCGGATTTGCCTTGTTATTAGCCTGGCGTGTGCGTACATCAGTTTTTCAAAAAACGATCATCATTGGTTCTTATGTGTATGCTTTCTTTGCCATGTTTTCTGTGTTCTCTTTTATTTTTAATAAAAGTTATTTTGGCCTTTCGGGTGTAGAGCCTTACTTGATAGGCAGTTTCATTGATATCATCATTTTCTCAGGAGCGCTTGGTTATCGCTTTAAAAAAATTGCAGAGGAAAAAAATAGACTGCTGCATTTATCATTGCAAACAGCCGAAAGCCGCACCAACATCGCCAGGTCATTAAACGATGATGTAGGCGCAGCGCTCAGCAGTATCCATGTGTATGCATCCGTGGCCGAAAGCATGGTTAATAATGATCTGCAGAAGACTGCTGAATATATTCAACAGATAAAGTTAAGCAGCCTGGGCATTATGGATGATGTTAGCGATATTATTTGGGCGCTAAACCTTACACCTGCAGCAATTGCCGAAGCATTGCCGCTACGGATAAAGCAATGTGGGCTTGAATTATTCACTCCCCTGGATATTACCTGCGCCTATGAATTGGATGAAACTGCCATACAGCATATTACAGATGTTGCCGGGGCAAAAAAAGTTTTACAGCAGGTTAAAGAAGGAATGAAAAATATTGCCGCAGCCGGTAGCCGCAAAAGTGTAACTGTGTTTATAAAACTTATGTTCAACGGCGTTAATGTAAAAGTTGCCTGATCTTTTACCGCTCATACCTCATGTAATCTTTGTTTCAACCCTCCTTAATTTTTATTATAGCTACAATTAGCTATTGCGGCGTGGGGTTTTAAAAACCACTTTTGTAAAACGATATCGTGAACTTTTTATGGGTATCAATTCTACAAAACACTTTGCGAAAACTGGTAATGGAACAGAAAAAATTGTTTCAACGCAGATAATGCTGATTTAAAAATAAAAATTAAACAAAATGAACCTGCTACGCATACCATACGACCGGGGTGTTTTACTGGTACCACCGGAACAAATAATACGGATAGAAAGTATGAGCAATTACAGCAAAATATATTTTACGGGTTACCGGCCCATGGTGGTGGCCAAAGTGTTGTGTTGGTTTGAGGAAAGATTGCCCCAGCAAATGTTTGCCAGGGTACACCGCAGCCATTTGGTAAACCGGCTGTTTGTAAAAGAAACGGATGAAAACAATATTATTCTGTTAAGTAACGGCGAAAAAATTGCCATGAGCCGCAGGAAGAAAATAATTTTGGCAGCCTGAAAAATATATATAACCCCTTATTTATAACAAAGCAATAAATAAAAAATACATGAAATTTTCTTTTACTTTTTTACTGCTGCTTGTCTGCTGCATTACCACAAAAGCCCAGATAGGCAAAGTGGGTATTAACACAACTACACCACTTGCCATGCTGCATGTAAAAGACAGCAGTGTATTATTTACCGGTGCTGCCACATTACCCGTCACACCCGGTAACCCACCAGTTAGCGGTGCCGGTACAAGAATGATGTGGTACCCCGATAAAGCAGCGTTTAGGGTGGGGCAGGTAACAGATTTAAGCTGGGATAAAGATAGTATTGGTAACCATTCTTTTGCAAGCGGTTTTAATACAAAAGCAAAAGGAGAAAATTCAACAGCTATGGGGTCCTTTACAAATGCATCTGGATTAAGAGCAACAGCTATGGGTATTAATACAACTGCATCTGGAGATTTTGGGGCAACAGCTATGGGAAGTAATACAACTGCATCCGGAGATTTTGGAGCAACGGCTACAGGATCTAATACAATTGCATCGGGTCGAGGTTCATTTGCCAGCGGTGAAAATTCTATTGCATCAAGTAGTGGATCGGTTGCTATGGGAGAATCTACAAATGCCACAGGATATTCATCAACAGCTTTTGGATCTGCTACAACTTCCTCAGGAGGTGGTGCTACCGCTATGGGGAGTGGTACAACCGCTTCCGGGACATCATCAACAGCTATGGGGTCCTTTACAAATGCATCGGGAAATAGATCAACAGCTATGGGATTCGATACTTATTCTAAAGCTTATGCTTCATTAAGCATAGGGCAATTTAACGACTCCATTTCATCAAGCTCTAAAACAACCTGGGTAGCAACCGACCCTGTTTTTATAATAGGTAACGGTACGGCAGATAATGCAAGAAGCAATGCCTTTACCGTTTTAAAAAATGCAAAAACGGGTATCAATACCTCTACACCACTTGCCATGCTGCATGTAAAAGACAGCAGTGTACTGTTTACCGGTGCTGCCACACTGCCCGCTACACCCGGCAACCCACCCGTTAGCGGTGCCGGCACAAGAATGATGTGGTACCCCGATAAAGCAGCGTTCAGGGTAGGGGGGGTAACAAATTTAAATTGGGATAAGGATAGTATTGGTAACTATTCTTTTGCGGCGGGAGTCAACACAAGAGCCATTGGATCTGCTTCAATAGCTATGGGGAGCAATACAACAGCATCTGGAGACTTTGGTTCAACAGCTCTTGGGTACCATACAATTGCATCTGGAAACTTTGGCTCAACGGCTTTTGGGTCCGGTACAATTGCATCTGGAAACTTTGGCTCAACGGCTTTTGGGTCCGGTACAAATGCGATTGGAACTTCTTCAATAGCAATGGGGGACCTTACAAATGCAATTGGGACCAGTTCAACAGCGATGGGGACTGGTACAAATGCAATTGGAGCTAGGTCAACAGCGATGGGTCTTGATACCTATTCAAAAGCGTATGCTTCATTAACCATAGGGCAATACAACGACTCTATAGCATCGAGCACTACAAACGGCTGGGTAGCAACCGACCCTGTTTTTATAATAGGTAATGGCACTGCAGATAATACCAGGAACAATGCCTTTACCATCTTAAAAAATGCAAAGACTGGTATTAATACTGAGGCCCCCAAGGCTATGCTGCATGTGGTACGTACAGCACCGTCAGGCGGTTCATTTCATAGCAGTGCTGCTGCAATCATTGAAAGTAGCGGAACTTCTTATTTACAACTCTCCGGGCCAAATGCATCCGAAACCGGCATATTATCTGGCAATACAAGCAGCACTATGCGCAGTGCAATAATTTTCAGAGCCGATAGCAGCCTGGCATTCAGAGCCGGGGGTAATACCACCCAAATGGCAATAGATGTAGATGGAAATACTAACATAGAAGGAAAAATAAACCGTTCACAAACGGGCATTGCCAATATTGTACCCATCGCCTATGGCTCAATAGGTAGTAGCGGGGTCATCAACAGCGGCACCGGAAATTTTACTATGATAAAGGCTTCCACCGGCACCTACGATATTACCATTACCGGTGAAACCTACACTACTGCCGGATTTACTACTTCGGTAACCCCCATTACATTTGCCGGCGGTGTTCCACTTGCAGTAACGGGTTTTAACGGTACCAAGCTTCGTATTCTTGTGTACAACATGGTTGGTGTTGGATTGGTAGATTGCCCGTTTAGTTTTGTTGTGTTTAAACAATAAAGAATAAAATAAATTTTGGTAAAGCAGTTTTGGCGAAGGTAAAGGAGTGCAACAGCCGGTATGTAATATCTAATTGCGGAAAGTTAAATCTCCCTGCTGTACTTGATGGGCAAGAATATGTTCAGGTAAAAATTTGAAATAAGTACACGTCTTTTAATTCAGAAGCATTTGGTTACAATAGTTTTTTTTATCTCTTCCCAACTTTTTAAAAAAGGCGATAATCCAATAATATCCGGGTCGTTTTCTGCATCCTCAAAATATAAAATGCTTCTTTGTAAAAAAAACAATTGTGAGTCATCGTATTTTGTTCTGAACCAGTTCAGCAATTCTTCCCAGGTATATAATTCCAGGAGGGCGTAAATGTCAAAAAAATCTTTCTTTTTGCCCCTGCCGCAAATGGTATGCAATTTCATAGCGGCAATATCAGCAATGCTGAAAATAGTTTACGCCTTCAATAATAATGGATGGGTTTAATAACCGGGCAGGCTCATTAACAAAATCGCATTTAATATTATTAATAAAGCTGAATAACATCCTGCTGTTATTACCGTATAAGAAAATTTAAATTTTTCAGCAGTTGATAAAATTATTTCTAATTCTTTTACATCAAAGGCTTGGGTGTTAAAAATATCAAGGTCAATTGATTTACGATGGCCTATTTGTAATGCTAAAGCTGTTCCACCAGCCAGTGCAAAATTATTTTTGATAATTTCTACCGTAAATATTTGTTGAAGCAGTGCGTAGGTATTGCTGTCAACTGTAGTAAGGTGAAGCATACATTTCGCTTATAGGAATATTAAAATAATGGCTGCAAAAATTGACTGTTTTTTTGTCCAGCACCTTGCTTTTTGTAAGCGCTTGTTTTATTTCTTCGGTTGAATACAATTTAAGCAGGAAATAGAAATCCTGTAGTAACCCACGGCTCAATACCCTTTCAATAATATGATTTTTGTGTTGCTCTGTATCAATATTTTCAACAGGAGTATCCCAAAAAAGAAATTGAGAGAAAGGAAAATCTCCCCGCTTTACTTTTTGGGTAAGTATATGCTCGGGCAAAAATTTGAAATAATTATTCATCTTTTTATTAGTAAAACAAAATTACTTTTTCTTGTTTAAATAGAGATTACTACTTTGCTTCGTCTGAATCAACTTCTTCATCACCAGTAAGTATCGGCTCATTCAACTGTACAATTCTTTTATTTTTCATCCGCTTACGCATTACCATATTCAGCATTTCAACACCAAAAGAGAAAGCCATTCCGAAATAAATATAATTTTTCAGGTGAAGCTGATGTGCAGCTTCACTATCCCAGCCCTCGATAATTAAACTAAGGCCGATCATTACCAGGAAAGAAAGGGCCAGCATTTTTAATGTTGGATGTTTATGGATGAATGCTGAGATAGCCGGGCTGAACAGGAACATGATGGTCATGGCAATCACAACAGCTGCGATCATGATCTCTACATATTTTGCAGTACCGCCTGCGGTGATGATGCTGTCGAAAGAGAACACCGCATCGATCAGCATGATCTGCCCGATGGCATTTGCCAGTGTTATCTTTTTCTTTTTTTGACCAGATGCATTCGGGTCCTCGCCCTCCAGTTTACTGTGTATTTCCATCACTGATTTATAAATGAGGAAAACACCACCTGCGATCATCACAATGCTGGCCAGGTCAAATCCTTTATCATAAATGGTAAATATAGCTTTCCCTTTTTGCCTGAGTAACCAGCCCAAACCCATTAAGAGCAAGCTCCTTGAAATGATGCCGGTGATCATCCACATGCGGCGGGCTTTTTTCTGGTCTTTTTGTTTATCCAGCCTGTTTAGAATAATGCTGACAAAGATCACGTTATCAATACCCAGTACTACTTCCAGTACAACAAGGATAAAAAAGCTGATAATGCTTTCTGAAGTAAATAAATGTGCGAACTGTTCCATTGTTTATTATAAGGATTTACAAATTTGTTTTACAATACCCGGCCCTTCATATATAAAACCGGTCCATACCTGTACCAATGATGCACCTGCATCAATTTTTTCTTTTGCATCTGCCCCTGTAAAGATACCCCCACTTGCAATAATTGGTAATTGTCCTTTTGTTTTGCCTGTAATATAGCTTACAATTTCTGTGCTTCTTTTTTTTACAGGTAAACCACTTAATCCTCCTGCACCGATCCTGGTAAGTTCTGTGGAATTTGTTACCAGGTTTTCCCGGCTGATCGTAGTGTTTGAAACAACCAGGCCATCTAATTTTATTTCAAGCGCCAGTTCAATTACGTCATCAATCTGTTCCTGCGTAAGATCTGGGGCAATCTTCAGCAATATGGGCTTTTGAATTTTTACTTTTGAATTTTGAATTTGCAGGTTCGTCAAAATTTTATGTAACGCATCTTTTTCCTGCAACTCTCTCAACCCCGGCGTGTTTGGCGAACTCACATTCACCACAAAATAATCCACATGATCATGCAATGCTAAAAAGCATTTTTCGTAATCCTTCCAGGCGTCTTCGTTGGGGGTTACTTTATTCTTACCAATATTGCCACCAATAACCAGTCGGCAGTTCGCAGTTTGCAGTTTGCAATCTGCACCCTGTTTGTTCCAAAGGCTTTTTTGCCCACTGCCCACTGCCCACTGCTGACTGGCTACTGCCCACTGCCAACTCTTAAGTCTTTCAACAACAACATCAACGCCATCATTATTAAATCCCATTCTATTAATGAGTGCTTTATCTTTTGGCAAACGGAATAACCGGGGTTTGTCATTTCCTTTTTGTGGAAGTGGAGTCACCGTTCCTATTTCTACAAAGCCAAAACCAAGGGTTTCAAGTTCGTTCAGGTATTTTGCATTTTTATCAAATCCTGCACCAAGGCCAACTTTGTTTGGGAATTGAATATTGAAGAGGGAATAGTGCCCGCCCGGATGACCCGTTCGGACGGGAATATTTTCACCTTGTGGCTTGAAGCTTGATGCTATCAACTTCTTAATAAAGCCAACCCTGCAAAGCATCCTCAACCCATTCATCGAAAAATAATGAACCCATTCGGGGTCAAACAGAAATAAAACAGAACGAAGTACTTTATACATTTGGCGCAAAATTAAGTTACTGCACCCAGTTTTTTGGTTTCATCCAGAAATTATAACTTTGGTATATAAAGTTGCATAAACAACCAAATTTGATTTTGGGTTAAGCTTCGTAAATAAACAGAAGCTCTTCAAATTGTAAGAGCCCAAACTAATAACCATTAACTTTTACACCATGCAGGAAGCATATATAGTAGCAGGATTCAGAACAGCCATTACAAAAAGTAAAAAAGGTGGATTCAGGTTTACCAGGCCGGATGACCTGGCAGTAGATGTAATTAAAGGTTTGCTGGCAACCGTACCTCAGCTTGATGTAAAAAGGGTGGATGACGTAATTGTTGGTAATGCTGTACCTGAAGCTGAACAAGGGTTACAGGTGGGAAGAATGATCTCTGCAAGAGCTGTTGGTATTCATGCCCCCGGTATTACCATTAACCGTTATTGCGCCAGCGGGTTAGAAAGTATTGCCATGGCCACAGCAAAAATAAGAAGCGGCATGGCTGAATGTATCATTGCCGGAGGTACAGAAAGCATGAGCCTGGTGCCTACAGCCGGTTGGAAAACTGTTCCTTCTTATGCTATTGCAGAAACAGAACCTGATTATTATTTAAGCATGGGATTAACAGCCGAAGCAGTTGCCAAAGAATATGAAGTGAGCCGGGAAGACCAGGATGCCTTCAGTTATAACAGCCACCTGAAAGCAGGCAATGCCATTAAGGAAGGATATTTTAAATCGGGCATATTGCCCGTTACAGTAAATGAAGTTTACCTGGATGGTAAAGGAAAAAAACAAAAACGTGATTTTATAGTTGATACGGATGAAGGCGTAAGAGCCGATACTTCGCCCGAAGGATTGTCGAAGCTAAAACCTGCATTTGCATTGGGAGGGTCTGTCACTGCGGGAAATTCTTCTCAAACCAGCGACGGTGCGGCTTTTGTAATTGTGATGAGTGAGAAGATGGTGAATGAACTTGGATTAAAACCCATTGCACGTTTGGTCAATTGCGCAAGTGCCGGGGTTCACCCCCGCATTATGGGTGTTGGCCCGGTTGAAGCCGTACCCAAAGTTTTAAAACAGGCGGGTATGGATCTTTCTCAAATTGACCTGTTTGAACTGAACGAAGCTTTTGCTTCCCAGGCATTGGCTGTGATCAGAACTTTAAATTTAAACCCTGATATTGTAAATATAAATGGTGGTGCCATTGCCCTGGGCCATCCATTAGGTTGTACGGGTTGTAAACTAACCATACAGATAACCAATGACATGAAAAGGCTGAATAAGAAATACGGCATTGTAACCGCGTGTGTTGGCGGCGGACAGGGTATTGCAGGAATAATTGAGAATATCCAATAAGTAAGATTAACTTTAAAGAGCAAAATAAACACAGGCAAGGCAGCGTTGTATCCAGGCAGGTAATCACATAGAAAGATTTATATCCCCTATTAAACTTAACCGGAATATTTTAGTCATAACTAATTAATATCATAGTCACCAAATTAACTGCTATGGACAGAAGAGACTTTCTCACAGCGGGTAAAGCTACAAAGGCTGCCCCTGTTATCCCGATAACTATCGGGACTTCCCCAGCCAGAACATTAAGTGGTATAAATCCTTATACCGGCCCCTGGACAACCAATGAAGTAATTCATCTTCTAAAAAGAACCCTGTTTGGTGCAACCAAATCAGATGTGGATTTTTATAAAGCCATGACCATGAACCAGGCAGTCGATGCTTTACTAAATGTTCCATTGGCACAATTCACGCCTGCTCCTCCTGTAAAAAATTATACTAATTCAACTAACCCTGCAGACCCGGATAATGCAATAGTGGCAGGACAAACATGGGTAAATATAAATACCAACGATGGTAGTGTAGATTCGCAACGGGTAAACTCTTTTAGAAACTGGTGGATGGGACAACTGGTTAACCAGGATAAAAATATACTGGAGAAAATGACCCTTTTCTGGCATAATCATTTTGCTACAGAAACAGACGCTATCGGCCGTGCTATCTGGTGTTATCAAAATAATAAAGTGCTGCGTAAAAATGCCCTGGGTAATTTTAAACAGTTTATAAAAGAAATGACCATTGATACCGGTATGCTGCGGTATCAAAATGGGTATTTAAATACCAACGCCGCACCCGACGAAAACTATGGCAGGGAATTACAGGAGCTGTTTGTAGTTGGTAAAGGTGCCGATAATGCTACCCAGGGTTATGCCGAAGATGACGTAAAAGCAGCAGCAAAAGTTTTAACCGGCTGGCAAATAAACGGTACAACCAATACAGCAATTTTTACTTCCTCACGCCATGATTCCACCAATAAGCAGTTTTCGTCCTTTTATAATAACACGGTAATTACCGGCAGAACAGGTGCCACTGCCGGTGACCTGGAATTGACTGACCTGGTGAACATGCTTTTGTCCATCAATGATCCGTCTTTGCATATATGCCGCAAATTATACCGCTGGTTTGTATATTATGAAATTGATGCTGCGACTGAAGCAAATGTAATAGCGCCACTGGCTCAGATCTTCAGAACAAATAATTACGAAATAAAACCTGTATTGGAAGCACTCTTAAAAAGCGAACATTTTTTTGATGTGCTCAACCAGGGATGTTTGATAAAAAGCCCGGTAGATATTTTAGTTGGTTTGTGCAGGGAGTTTAGTGTTGTATTCCCTAATGCAACAACTGATTATGTGGGTGCTTATAATATGTGGCTTATCCTCAACCAGCTTTCTTTTACCTTTCAGCAATACATTGGCGACCCGCCAAATGTAGCCGGCTGGGCTCCATATTACCAGCAACCGCAGTACTATGAAATATGGATCAACTCAGATACTTTTCCAAAAAGAAACCAGTTTACCGATCTGATGTTATCATCAGGATATACACGGAGCGGTAAAAAAATAGTGATCGATCCAACCATATTTGCAAAGTCATTACCCAACCCCGGTGATCCTAATTTACTGATATCGGATTCTATTACTTATTTGTTCCGGCTGCCTTTAACACAGGCATCAAGAGACCAGTTGAAGAAGGATATTATTTTAGGCGGACAAACCAGTGACTTTTATTGGACCAATGCCTGGAATGCCTGGATCGCCAATCCCAATGATACAGTTAATGCAACCATTGTAAAAACAAAGTTGAAAGACCTGTATCAGTACTTAATGAAACTGGCAGAATACCAATTAGCTTAATTAGAGGGAATAAAGGGAAAAAAATAAATAAAGAGAATACTTATATTTCATTAATCGCTTCGGTAACTCTCCCCCTTGGGGGAGTTGGAGGGGGCCAAACTTAACAAATGAAAAGAAGAGACTTTTTACGCACATCAGTTCCGGCAGTTGTTCTGCCAACTGTCATCAATGGGTTTTCTGTAAAAGCCTTTGGCGCTGAATCGCCGCTGGCACAATTATTACATGGCAGCACACCAAATGATCACGTGCTGGTGATCGTACAGTTGAGTGGCGGTAACGATGGTTTAAATACAGTTATACCCATTGAGAATTATTCCAACTATTTTAATGCACGTAGCAATATCGCCATCCCGGAAAATAAAATATTACAACTAAATGCAAAAACAGGTTTAAACCCGGCCATGACCGGTATGAAAGCCTTGTTTGATGAAGGTAAACTAAGTGTGGTACAGGCAGCCGGTTATCCTGCACCAAACTTTTCTCATTTCAGGGCAACTGATATCTGGATGAGTGCATCAGACAGTAACCAGGTCATTATAAACGGATGGGGTGGCCGCTTTTTAAATTATGAGTATCCGAATTTTCCGGTCGGTTATCCAAACAGCACCATGCCGGATCCATTGGGTATCCAGATCGGCTCAACTACTTCACTAACTTTTCAGGGCCCATCGGTGAGTATGGGCATGAGCATCAGCAACCCAACCAGTTTTTATAATTTACTCGCTGGTATAGAAGACCCTGCTCCAAATACCAATGCAGGAAAAGAATTAAAATATATCCGCCTGGTTGCCAAGCAAACATCGGCCTATACAACCGTAGTAAAAGCCGCAGCCGATGCGGTTACACAACAGGCCCCTTATCCAACACCTAATCCATTGGCCGATCAACTTAAGATCGTGGCCAGGTTGGTAAAAGGCGGGTTGAAAACAAAAATTTATATGGTGAGTTATGGAAGTTTTGATACACACTCATTACAAACTTCTACGACTGATCCCACTGTTGGCGCCCATGCAACCTTATTAAAAAATGTGAGTGATGCCATCAAAGCATTCCAGGATGACCTGAAATTTTTAAATATTGAAGACAGGGTAATGGGGATGACATTCTCTGAATTTGGCCGCCGTATAAAAAGTAACAGCAGTACAGGTACCGATCATGGTGCCGCTGCGCCTATGTTCTTATTTGGTAAACCGGTAGTTCCTAAATTATGGGGCACCAATCCAACCATTCCAACTACGGTGAATGTGAATGATAATATTCCCATGCAATACGATTTCAGAAGTGTATATGCATCCATGCTGGAACATTGGCTTTGTGTAAAACATGCCGACCTGCAACAGGTCATGTTTAAGGATTTTCAAAACCTGGCACTTGTACAAAACCCGGATTGTATTGTTGTTCCGCCAACTACCGCAGGTACAAGTTACCTGGAGATATGGGGTACACCATTCACGCAATCCACAACGATTAAATATAAAACTGATGGCGGCCATACCTTGCTGCAGATATTTGATACTATGGGCAGACTGGTTAAAACGCCCGTTGATGCTGATCTTCCGGTCGGTTCCTATAGTTATAATTATGATAGTGGCCCGCTACCTGCTGGTGTGTATTATGTACGTTTACAAAACGGTCCCATGCAACAGGTGAAGGCGATGATCAAGGTGCGGTGATCTTTCAAAAATTTAATTTTTTATAAAGGCAATATCTCATTGCCTTTTTTTATGTGTTTTAGTAATAGATCCTGCACAACGGAGCTTTGCCAAGATATATACCCATGCTTGTGCTAATGTCTTCCATCAATTCGATCCATTTTATCCTGGAATGAAATTTTGCAGTGGATACATCAAAATACCAATCCTGGTATATTCTGATCTGGGTTAGATTTTCTGCAGCATGTGATCGCCTGGCAACCAGGTATCTTTTAATATTACCTTCCAGATCATACTCCGGTATGGTATCGCCTTCCATCTTCCAGGTAAAGATCTCCTTCGAAGGAATAGGCTTATTGGTTTCCGGGTCAATGGCTTTTATTTTACCTTTTTCGATGGCCTGCATAATGATCAAGGAAACCGGCTTACCGATCTCTGAAGTTAATGCCGGATCGTTTTTTATCAGCGATCTGATGATCCACTCACATTCACCTGCGTTTAATAAAGTGGTGTCGTGGCGGATAAGAATACTGTTTGTATGATTGCTTTGAGCAAAACTGTTGAAAGCACAAATGAGGATGATGATGGTGGCGGTATATTTTTTCATAACAAATGAACGATATGGGTTTAGATTCCTGTTAAGGAAAATGTTAAAGTAAATCTTTGATGATCAAAAGACTAAAACAATGTATAAACAAACTTAATACAAATAAACAGTGGCTGCAATTGCTTTAAACTGTCAAAGCTTTAGCAAGACATGCACCGATGTATTATATTTGCAGCTTTACTATCTATTCATGCAACTAATACCCGTAACTGATACAACAACAGCAAAGGAATTCATCCAGACATCTGTGCTGTTAAATAAAAAAGACCCCAACTGGATCCGTCCGCTGGATAAGGATATCAATGAAGTATTTGATGTAAAGAAAAATAAAGCCTTTCGTTTTGGAGAAGTGATACGCTGGATATTAAAAGACGATGCCGGGAACCTGGTCGGGCGTATTGCGGCTTTCACCAATAAGAAATATAAGAACAAAGGCGATGATGTGCTTGTAGGGGGCATTGGTTTTTTTGATTGCATCAATGACCAGGATGCCGCAGATCTTTTACTCGACAATGCCAAACACTGGTTGATCCAACACGGCATGGAAGCCATGGACGGGCCCATCAACTTTGGCGAACGTGACCGCTGGTGGGGTTTGATCACCATGGGTTTTACACCGCCTTTGTACTGTATGAATTATAATCCGCCTTATTACATCACCCTTTTTGAGAACTACGGTTTTAAATTGTTTTACAACCAGGTTTGCTTTGCACTGGATGCACAAAAACCAATCGCTCAAAAAACCATGGACCGCCATAAAATTCACGAAGCCGATCCCGATATCAGTTTTGATACCATTAAAAAGAATAACCTGGAAAAATATGCTTTGGATTTTACTGAAGTGTACAATAAAGCCTGGGCAGGCCATGGCGGGCTGAAGCAATTGAATAAAGAACAGGTGCTTATCATGTTCAAAACCATGAAACCGGTGATGGACGAAAGCCTGGTTTATTTTGTCTATCACAAAGGCACGGCTATAGCTATGTTCATCAACCTGCCTGATATCAACCAGAATTTTAAACACCTGAACGGTAAATTCGGACTGTTACAAAAACTGGAGTTTGTATGGCGCCAAAAATTCAAAAGATCGAAGAAATTTGTTGGTGTTGTATTTGGTGTTGTTCCCGATTGGCAGGGCACCGGCATAGATTCTTATATCATCGGCGAATGCCGTAAGATCATACAGGTACCGCCTTTTTTATATACCGAATATGAAATGCAGTGGATCGGCGATTTTAACCCCAAAATGATCAATGTGGCAGAGAATTTTGGCGACACTTTCCGCAGCCGTAACCTGGCCACTTACCGCTATTTATTCGACCGTACCAAAGTATTTAACCGACACCCGATGGTATCTTAGATTGATGGTCTGACGTCCCGTCTGACCATGTTAACGAAAACCTCAAGACACTGATTTGTCTGGAAAGGATAGCAATTTTTTTGTGCTTCAGTGTTTCTGTGGCAAACGCATGGTCAGACGGGACGTCTGACCAAAAAACAAATTCTGTTTTACAACTTAGAATACCGAAATTAGCAGCCCATGGATAAGTTTATAGTATCGGCAAGAAAGTACAGGCCACAGATTTTTTCAACGGTGGTTGGGCAGTCGCATATTACCACTACCTTAAAAAATGCTATTAAAAATAACCAGCTGGCCCACGCATTTTTGTTTTGCGGTCCCCGGGGTGTTGGTAAAACAACCTGTGCAAGGATACTGGCCAAAACCATCAACTGCGAAAACCAAACAGCGGATGGAGAAGCCTGTAATACCTGTAACAGCTGCGTTTCCTTTGATGCCGGCACTTCCATGAATATTCATGAGCTTGATGCCGCCAGCAATAATTCGGTAGATGATATCAGGAGTTTGGTGGAACAGGTACGGTTTGCACCACAGGCCGGTAAATACAAAGTATATATTGTGGATGAGGTTCACATGTTAAGCTCATCGGCTTTCAATGCATTTTTAAAGACGCTGGAAGAGCCACCGCCTTATGCCATTTTTATTTTAGCTACCACCGAAAAGCATAAGATCATTCCAACCATTCTAAGCCGTTGCCAGATCTTCGATTTTAAAAGAATTACCAATAACGATACCATTGAACACCTGCAGGAAATTTGTGAAAAGGAAAAAATAAAAGCTGATAAAGCTGCACTGCATGTGATCGCCCAAAAGAGTGAGGGTTGTTTGCGGGATGCATTGAGCATCCTGGATAAAATAGTAAGCTTCACCAATGGAGAATTGAATTACAGCAACACCTTAGAGCACCTGAATATTTTAGACGAAGATTATTATTTTAAACTGCTCAACTTTATGCAGCAACAGCAACTGAGCGACGCCATGCTGTTGTATGATGAAATAAACCGTAAGGGTTTTGAAGGAGATACTTTGCTGGAAGGGTATAGTGAATTCATCAGGAACCTGTTGGTAAGCAAGGATGCAAAAGCAGCCATCCTGCTTGAAGTGGCCGATGATTTTAAACAAAAATATGTACAGGCTGCACAGCAGATCTCAACCGGCTGGCTGATCGCTGCTTTGAATTTACTGAACGAAGCAGAAATAAATTATAAACAGGCCCGCAACAAGCGCCTGCATGTTGAACTGGCCATCATCAAACTCTGTTACCTGTTACAGGCGGTTGAAATGGTAAACAACGAAGGAACCATATCTAAAAAAAAAATAGTTGAAGCAACACGTTCGGTTGCGTTCAGGGCTATCCAACCCATTAAAGTAAAAGAGCAGGAAGCTCCTGTTGTATCCGCACCGGTTATTAAAGAAAATACAGAAGCCAAATTAATCATTGAAGAACCCAAACCGGTAATTGAGCAAAAAGATACAAAGCCGGTCCCTTCAAATGAACCCAAAAGATCGCTCGGCTCCCTGGATGCCATCCGGAAAAAAGTAACTGCGAAAAATAATGCAAACGGGAACGGGGTTAAAGATCTGACCGAAGAAGAATTGCACCGCTGTTGGGGCAAATTTATTGATAGACTTATTGCCAGGAAAAACCATTCGGCGGTAACCAATTTTAAAATGGCCGAATTAAAGATCATTGATAACAATTCTATTGAGATCATTACGGAGAATAATATCCAGCAAAAATTCATTGAACAGGAACGTGCCGCACTTGTTGACGATCTGCAGCAATACTTCTGCAACCGCCAGCTGACCTATACGGTGATCATTATAGAAAATGAAGGCATCGGTGGGGTTACAGAAAAACCATTAAGTTCCCGGGAACAATACCAGAAGATCATAGCCGAATATCCTTTGGTAAAAGAATTAAAAGACAGGCTGCGGTTAGAACTCGATTATTAGTCCAAACTGCCCGTCATTTCCTCATTTTGCCTTAATTTCGAACCTCAATCACCGTCCGAACGATCCGGGCGGATAAAATAAGCTAGTAATATTATGGCAGAAGTGATACGCATGCCGCTTTTAAGCGATACGATGACCGAGGGAAAAATAATATCCTGGAATAAAAAAGTAGGCGATAAAGTAAAAGCTGATGATGTGCTTGCGGATGTAGAAACCGATAAAGCAACCATGGAAGTGAACGGCTATGTGGATGGAACCTTATTGTATATTGGCGTACCTGCCGGCGAAGCCGCAAAAATTAACCAGATCATTGCTATTGTTGGAAAAGAAGGAGAAGATTATAAAGGGTTATTAGAGGGTGAAAAGAGTGAAACTAAATCGGCTGATAAACCTGAAGCACCTGAAAGCGAAGAAGCACCTGCCCAAACCTCAGCCCAGGCAAATGAATCGAATGGAGCTGCTCAAACAAAAACACAAAACACCCCACAGGGCCCTGCGGGAAAACAAGAAACAATTTCCCTACCCGACGGTGCAAAAGAGATCCGCATGCCTTTATTGAGCGATACGATGACAGAAGGAAAGATCGTTTCCTGGAATAAAAAAGTCGGGGACTTTGTAAAAGCTGATGATGTATTGGCTGAAGTGGAAACAGATAAAGCAACCATGGAAATAGTAGGATACGAGGAAGGTACATTATTATATGTAGGAGTGGAAGCCGGTAATGCAGCTAAAATAAATGAGATCATTGCCATTGTCGGTAAGGCAGGAACCGATGTAAGTGCATATATAGCTGCAGAAAAAGCAGGGGGGAATAGTGAGCAGTCTGCAGTTGGCAGTGAGCAGTCTGCAATGGCTGGTAAACCGGTGGAAGCTGCAAGCTCAGAGAGTTCTGAGGAGGAGAAACAAGTAACTGGTAACGACAAACAGGAAACAGTAACTACAAACGGAAGAATTATAGCTTCTCCATTAGCAAAAAAATTGGCTGCCGATAAAGGTATCGACATCAGCAAAGTAAGCGGAAGCGGTGATGGCGGCCGCGTTACTAAAAAAGATATTGATGGATATGTGCCAACTGCTGCCAAAACCCCGACAGCGGTTGAAAACCCTGTTGGCGTTTCTGTAAAACCATTTGCGGCTTCAACCAGCGAAGGCCATACCGATGTGCCATTAACACAAATGCGCAAAACCATTGCACGCCGCCTGGGCGAAAGTAAATTTAGTGCTCCGCATTTTTATTTGACCATGGAGATCAACATGGACAATGCCATTAGTGTGCGCACACAATTAAATGAACTGAGCCCGGTTAAGATATCTTTCAATGATTTTATTATAAAAGCAGCAGCCTTATCGCTTCGCCAGCATCCAAATGTGAACAGTAGCTGGATGAAAGATTTTATCCGCCAGAACCATCATATTCATATCGGCAGTGCGGTGGCAACACCTGATGGATTGATCGTACCGGTGATACGTTTTGCCGATCAGAAAACCTTATCACAGATTGCCGCAGAAGCTAAAGAATTATACAGTAAAGCAAAGGACAAAAAATTACAGCCAAGCGAATTCAGTGGTAATACATTTACCATCTCTAACCTGGGCATGATGGATATTGAAGAATTTACAGCCATTATCAACCCGCCCGACAGTGCAATTTTGGCTGTAGGAACCATTAAAGAGATAGTGGTTAAAAAAGGAGAAGGTTTTGGGGTAAGCAATATCATGAAGCTTACCATGAGCTGTGATCACCGTACGGTGGATGGAGCCGTGGGTGCAGCTTTCCTGCAAACACTTAAAAAATACCTGGAGAACCCGGTAACGATGCTATTGTAAGAATATTTAAATCCTACATAGAAGTGCACTGAAATATTTCAGTGCACTTTATTTTAAAGGTACTTTTGATCTATTTTATTCACATCCCACTTAAAGAAAATACCCAATGAAAAAAATATTATGCTTACTATTTCTTTTGTCTGTTTTTACAGGCTTATCGGCACAAACGATTACGAGAATTTTGTTGGTAGGGGATAAGGGTACCACAAAAGATATAAAAGAAGCTAAACATTTTATTGCGGTAAAAAAATATCCGAATGGCAGTGTAGAACTGCTGGATTATAAAATGCATGGACCTTTAAGAAAAGCTAATACTTATGCAGATGCTACGTTAAGTGTTTTGGAGGGCCCTTATTACGAGTACGATATAAATGGCGTTATTAAGATCAGCGGGGAATATAAAAACAATAAGCAAGATAATGAATGGGTCTACTTTAATGATACCGGTAAAGTTATACTGAAAGAAATGTATAAAGCAGGTGAATTAATTAAAAGCATAAATCCGGATACAGTTAAAAAAGAAATGCAGGAAAAATTTCAGGATGGAGATAAAGAAGCTGGGTTTATAGGAAAAACGAATTCCTGGAAAAATTATCTAATTAAAACCCTCAACCCGGACATTGCTTTAAAATCAGTTAAAGGGGGAACGGTAAAAGTATTTTTTGCAATAGACATTACAGGAAGGCCAACCGATATACATATATGGAAATCGGTAGAATATGTTCTGGATGAAGAATCATTGAGGGTAATTTACAATATGCCGGATTGGTCGCCTGCTATAAAGGGCGGTGAACAAATCAAAGCTTACAGGTTGCAACCATTTGGGTTTATAAAGGATTAAAATATATTTTCAATAAGTTTTGAAAATTCAATAAATGTATTATCTTTGAGGTATAAATGATCGGGTATGAAACTTAACGAAGCAAAAACACAGTTCATCAGCAGTTGGGGAGCCTTTGGTACGCATTGGGGTATCAACCGCACCATGGCGCAGATACATGCTTTGTTACTGATCAGCCCCGATCCGCTAACACAGGATGATATCATGGACCAGTTGAACATCAGCAGGGGTAATGTAAATATGAATACACGTGACCTGGTGTCCTGGGGATTGGTGGACAGGGTACTTATTCAGGGCGAACGCAAAGAATTTTTTAGTGCAGAGAAAGATATCTGGAAAGTGGCCACACAGATCATTAAAGAAAGAAAAAAAAGGGAGCTGGACCCCATGTTGAAATTATTGAGTCAACTGGAAAAAGTTGACGGCGATAAAAAAGATAAACACGTAAAGCAATTTGTGGATACGATTGGGGGCATCAGGAAATTTGGCAACCAGGCCGATAGTATGCTGGATGTGATGATCAAGGCGGATGAAAGCTGGTTCCTGGGCAGCCTGCTGAAGTTCTTTAAATGACCTCTCCAAAAGGGAGGAGCTAAGCTGGATAATTCCGGCTTTTATTTGGAACATATGTTTCAAAATTTTCTGAAAATATAAAATACACAATCATGAAATTTTTTAAGATCATAGATACCTGGATCAGCATTGGCCTGATCATATCATTTACTATCTTAATTATATACGAGGGTAAAGGTTTTAGCATTAGCAATAATTTATTGTTTACAAGCTATTTCGTTATTGGGGGATGGCAGGTAATAAGTATGATAGTACATGCTGTAAAGGGATTTTTTACGGATAAATACGGCGCCAGGTATATGTATCACTGGATAACCTTTATATCTGTAGCAACTATGCCTGCAGGGTCTTTCTGGATATTATTTTTTACAGCACCTTTTATGGCGATCTTTTACACCGGGCTTTGTTTTAATGAAGTGAGAAAAATGAATCAGCGGCCTTTAGCACTCTTAAAATAATTTATAACCTTTAAAAATAAATTTTATGAACTACATTATCATCACCTACTGTTTTTACCTGCTCATTACTATTGCCTTAACTGTTTGGGTTGCCAGGACCCTGTTTAAAAACGGCAAAGTTTTTTTAATTGATATTTTTCACGGCAATAAAGAATTGGCCGACAGCGTAAATAATTTACTGCTTGTGGGATTTTACCTGGTCAATATTGGTTATGCAGTATACACTTTACAGGTTACCAGCAACATTACAAACT
Organism: Ferruginibacter sp.; assembly: GCA_039919015.1. GTDB lineage: Bacteria > Bacteroidota > Bacteroidia > Chitinophagales > Chitinophagaceae > Ferruginibacter. The sequence goes on along the minus strand of JBDSGK010000210.1, from coordinate 20,907 downwards.
TCCAGGAAGTAATTGAAAAGCTAAGCTTAAAGATCGGCGTCATCATTTTAATACTTGGTGCCATGCATTTCTTTAACCTGTATATATTTTTTACGCTCAGGAAAAGGGCAACCCAGGAAGCAAGATATAAAGCCCCCATTATTAATAAACAATGATGATAATGGATTGAGTAAATGATTTATCCAAATGGAATATAAAAAGATCATACAGTCAACCGGATTTAAAATAGCAGTTATACTGATCTGTATTGCGGTAACAGCCTTAACCCTGCACCAGTATGCAAAGCTGATCCAGCACCTGTTAACAATTAAATACGACTGGCAATTTGAGTTATTTATGGTGACAGGGATGCTGTTCTTTCAGTATCCCTTCATCTATAAAAAAACACGGAGGCTCAAAATGGATTATTATTTTAATATGGTGCTTGTTTCTGCAATGGGTGCACTTTTGTTGTTTCCGTTGCTTATTTTGAACCACTATTCAGATTATACCGATACATTTAATATCGGATACTTTTTTACAGTTGTATTGATCATGTTCTTTATCCATAAAAAAATAGTTGCTAAACTTAATTTGCCGGTATTAATTTCGTACACCTGGGTTTTATACAGGATCATTATTTTAATATTTATACTTACCTGAATGGAAAAGAAGATCATTATAGCAGGCGGTACAGGCTTTGTAGGCAGGCACCTCACTCAAAAATTTAAATCTTTGGGTTATGAGGTGATCATTATTTCCAGGCAGAAAGATCATGTTAATTGGAATAATATTTCTGCCATCGAAGCAGCACTTGAAAATTCAGAAATGCTGATCAACCTTGCAGGTAAATCTGTTGATTGCAGGTATAATGAAAAGAATAAAAAGGAGATCTACGATTCCCGGATCGATACAACTAAAGCGCTTGGAAAAGCAATGCTTACCTGCAAGTACCCGCCACCACTTTGGATAAATTCAAGCACTGCCACCATTTACCGCCACGCCGAAGACAGGCCCATGACTGAAACTGCCGGAGAAATTGGTGCTGGCTTTTCCGTTAATGTTGCCAGCAATTGGGAAAAAGCATTTTTTGGTTTTACATTACCTGCTACCCGGCAGGTTGCTTTAAGAATGGCTATTGTTTTGGGAAAAGGCGGGGGCGTAATTGATCCATTAAGAAACCTTGTTCGATTTGGCCTTGGCGGAAAACAGGGTAGGGGCAATCAAATGTTTAGCTGGATCCATATTGAAGATGTGTTCAGCATCATAAATTTTATTCAGCAACATAGTGAATTATCAGGCGTAATTAATACAGCAGCACCAAATCCTGTAACCAACAAAAGCTTAATGCAATTGTTAAGGATCAATATGGGGATAAAGGTCGGCATGCCTATGCCAAAGTGGTTATTGAAGATCGGCGCTGTATTTATTAAAACAGAAACCGAGCTGATCTTAAAAAGCCGTTGGGTCATACCAGCCCGTTTGCTGGAAGCCGGCTATCAATTTAAATATGCTGTTTTGGATGAGGCGCTTAAAAACATACTGAATGACCGGGTACAAAAAGCTATTCAGTAACTTTGCAGTATAAAATGGATCAACAGCCTATTATATTATTTGATGGTATTTGCAATTTTTGTAACAGTGCAGTAAATTTCGTTATTAAAAAGAATGCCAAAGCAAATATCCTGTTTGCCCCCATGCAATCAGCGGGTGGACAAAAACTATTGAAACAATATAACCTGCCCGCAGGTGATATGCAATCATTTGTTTTTATTGAGAACGGGATAGCTTATAAACGATCAACAGCCGCATTACGGGTGTGCAGGCATCTAAAAGGCCTCTGGCCTTTATGTTATGGCTTAATTATTGTCCCTAGATTTATACGCGATGCGATCTATAACTGGATAGCTAAAAACCGGTATAAATGGTTTGGCGTAAGACAGGAATGTATGATTCCAACACCTGAAGTAAAAGCAAGATTTTTAAATTAATGGAAAAGAAAAAAACATTGGTATTGGGTGCTTCAGCCAACCCCGCACGCTACAGCAACCTGGCTATAAACAGGCTAAAAAACCATCAGCACCCGGTTGTTGCCATTGGTAAAAGAGAAGGAACTGTTGCCGGTATCCCCATTGAAACAGCAAAAAAGGAATTTGAAGATATTGATACAATAACCCTTTATTTAAATCCTGCCCATCAAAAAGAATACTACGATTATATAATTTCTCTTCATCCCAAAAGGATCATCTTTAACCCCGGAACAGAAAATGATGAATTAGCAGAGCTTGCTATTCAACATGGGGTAAAACCCCTGGAAGCCTGTACACTGGTTCTACTTAGCACAGGCCAATATTAAGTAAATATACTATGTAGGAATTTTGATTTTCCCTTGTCGAATTTCTACTATTAATATTCAATAGCCTATTAATTTACACCCGCAGCTGCTTTTTTGTTAACGAATAGATAATAAATATTCCCTGTCATCGTTACTGTATAAGAATCTATCCAATTATCTATTAAAACCAATCATCAGTATGAAGAACTATGCACCCTATGCATTGTCATTGTTGTTATCAATAATAACAATTTCGGGTTTTTCCCAAACCAACACTGCGAAACCTTCCCAATTCAATGCTTTTCCGGCTGTGATCAATTGTTCACAAACAGAGCTAAGCAGGATCTTTAACACACCTGCCGGGCAGGCGATCAGTGTTTCATTTTCAGATAATTTTACTTTTGCAGGTACATTAACCAGTAATATCGTAAAATACGCTAACCTGCAAACTGCAGTTATCTCTTCACCTGATTACTTCAATACTATTTTCAGTGTTTCAAAGATCAGCAACCCTGATGGCAGTATTGGTTACATCGGCCGCATCATCAATAAAAATTATTTTGATGGTTTTGAGCTTACACAAAATGTGGCAGGAAATTATCAATTGGTTAAAATGGAAACAGACCGTGTGATACAGGATTGCAGTAATCAATAAAAATTAATCGGGCATAAAAGATCAGTACTTACAATATCCAAGAATCTTCTTAAATCCTACAAAATGAAAAACCTTTTTACTTCATTTATTTTTATGGCGGTACTGGCATTTTCCCTTAACGCCTTTGCTGTGCCTAAATTAAACAGCTTGCCCGGTGCAACGGCAACCATATTTCTTGATTTTGATGGGCACTATGTACAAAGTTCTGTATGGAATGGCGGCAACCCCATCAACTGTGCACCATCCGGTATGAGCGATACTTATATTACTGAAGCATTTGAACGTGTGGCCGAAGACTACCGCCCTTTCCAGATCAATATCACTACAGATTCAACAGTTTTTTTAGCAGCACCCCTGAACAGGCGGATGCGTGTGATTGTAACAACTACCAGCGGCTGGACAAGCGGTGTTGGCGGGATAGCATACGTGGGTTCATTTAGATGGGGAGATGATACGCCTTGTTTTGTATTCAGCAACCTGTTAGGCTATAGCCCAAAAAAGGTAGGCGAATGTTGCTCACACGAAAGCGGCCATACTGTTGGGTTATCCCATCAGTCGAAATACGGTATTGATTGCAACACACCCATTGAACAATACAACAGTGGTTCAGCAACCGCAGGAGAAATTGGCTGGGCCCCGATCATGGGAAACAGCTATTATAGAAATATGAGTAACTGGAATAACGGCCCAACGCCTTATGGATGTACAAATGTGCAGGATAACCTGACTACCATTACCTCGCAAAATGGTTTTGGTTACAGGGGAGATGATTATGCTGAAACACTCAATGCAAATACTACACTATTAACAGGAAATAGTTTTAATGTGAACGGCATCATAAGCACCGACATGGATAAAGATGCCTTTAAATTCACACTGGCTGCAAATTCAAATTTTCATTTTACCGCAGTGCCTAACTCAATAGGTCCCAATCTTGATATCAGGGTCGAATTATACAGTTCACCAACAACATTGATCAGGGATTATGATATGCCCCTTACCATGTCTGTAACTATTGATACAATATTGAATGCAGGTACCTATTTTATTAAGGTAAGCGGAACAGGGAATGCAAATGTAAGTTCTTACGGAAGCCTGGGCTCTTATACCATTAGTGGCACCAAGAGTGCTTTACCAATACATGCTGTAGACCTTAGCGGAACTATAGATAAAAGCAAACATATCCTCAACTGGCATATCATAGCTGATGAGCCAATTAAGACCATTGAAATTGAAACTTCTGCCAACGGCAGTAATTTTAGTCCCCTAACAAACGTAGCTCCTGCTGCTGATAAATTCTCTTATCAGCCATATAAGAGCAGTACTGTTTTTTATAGGTTAAAAGTTACTTCTGTAATTGATCAAACCGTGTATTCAAATACCATTGCATTAAGAGGGACAGCCAGTAGCGATAAACTGTTCAATGTATCTACACTGGTACAAAATGAAATAGTTATTAATGCTGCTGAGAATTACCAGTTCATGATCACAGATATAAACGGAAGAACACTCACTACAGGTAACGGTTTGAAAGGTATTAACAGGGTTAATATTTCGAACCGGTCAAACGGTATGTATTTTATTCAGCTTTTCAGTAAAGATCAGAAACAAACAGAACGGATTATAAAACAGTAAGGTAGATTCATGTGTAAGTCAGGGGGTAGCGTTAGGGGCTATCCCCTATTTTTTTGCTTATTAATTAATTGTAATTTTTTATATTGTCAATTAATTTACCGTAACTTTAAAAAACCCATTTTTATGTTATGGAGAAAATTTAACGGAGACCCCATCCAGCTGCACATCAAAGATGCAGTAGAACAGGCCATTACCAGGGAAACTTCAGCAGGTTATCATTTAAAAGTTTGCATTGGCACAGACAGCCAGGTAAAAGGTAAAGAAACAGAATTTGCCACAGTAATTGTTTTTTTACGTGAAGGCCATGGCGGCTTTATGTTCATTCACAATGAAAAAACAATGCACAAGTACAGCATTAAAGAAAGGATGCTGGTTGAAGTGGCAAAAAGTATTGAGATCGCTTATGAGCTTTGCGACCTGTTCACCATGTATGATGTGGATATGGAAGTACATGCTGATATCAATACCAATCCCCAGTTTAAAAGCAATGAGGCCTTACGGGAAGCCATGGGCTACATTTTGGGAATGGGCTTTGCTTTTAAAGCAAAACCCGAAGCATTTGCCAGCAGCAGCTGTGCAAATAAGGTGGTGAATTAAATGCTGTCTTCTTTCCCGCTAGATTATACAGGCATCGTTTGTGAAAACACAGGCCTCAGACTTTAACCCGCTTTATTTTCCAAACTCTTATTCGTTTCCTCAATAAAAGAAAGGATTTTTGCCTTCCCCGTTTTCTTTACAGCACTGGTTACAAAATGCTGCGGTAAGAACTGCCAGTTTTTTTTCATGGCTTCTAAAAATGCTTTCACATTTTTACTAACTACGCTTTGGTTTTCCTTATCGCTTTTTGTAAAGATCAGGCAGAAGGGAACACTCCAGGTTCTTAGCTGCAGTAAAAATTCAAGGTCAATTTTTTGCGGGGTATGCCGGGCATCGATCAGCACAAAAACCATGGTCAGGTTCTCCCTTTTACGCAGGTAGTTCTCGATCATCTGTTCCCAGCGGTTTCTGCTTCTTATACTGACTTTGGCAAAACCATATCCGGGCAGGTCAACCAGGTACCACTGTTTTCTTTTGGCATCTCCGCCGGAAGGGGCTGTTTGATTGGCTTTGGGTGTAGGTGCCGAAGAGATCTCAAAATGATTTAATAATTGTGTTTTCCCGGGCGACCCTGAAGTTTTTGCCAGCTTTTCATTATCGCATAGCATATTGATCAGGGAGGATTTACCTACATTACTGCGGCCAATAAAAGCATACTCCGGCCTGTCGGGTACCGGGCATTTTTCGTAATCCGGGCTGCTGATAACGTATTTGGCTGATTTGATCTGCATGGAGCAAAGATACTGGATACTTGATACTGGATACAAGATCCCGGAAAGCGTATGATTATTGAATAGATGTTAAATAATCGTGAGTATCCAGTATTCAGCGTCCAGTATCCAGCACCTTCTCTATTAAAACCACGTATCTTTGCCGGCCATGTCAGATTACGCACACGATACAGTAGTACCCTATAAAGGCTCGGAGCTTGGGAAAAAGGAGCAGGTTGCCGGCATGTTCAACGATATTGCTTTCCGGTACGATTTTTTAAATCGTTTTTTAAGCGCCGGTATTGATATTAAATGGCGAAAAAAAGCAATTCAGCAATTGCTTAAAATTCAGCCTAAAACAATATTAGATGTAGCCACCGGTACAGCAGATGTGGCCATCATGGCATCTGGTATATTAAAACCGGAAAAGATCACGGGTATTGATATCAGCGACGGCATGCTGGAAATAGGAAGGAAAAAGATACAAAAACTTGGACTTGAGCATACCATAGAACTGTTAAATGGAGATTGCGAAACAATAAATTTTAAAAATGATTCGTTTGAAGCGGTAACTGTGGCATTTGGGGTACGTAATTTCGAAAACCTGGAAAAAGGTTTATCTGAAATAAAAAGGGTATTAAAGCCCGGGGGTAAACTGGTGGTGCTCGAATTCAGTAAACCAAGGTTGGCAGTTGTAAAAGCCATGTATAACCTATACATGAAAGTTATCGCCCCTAACGTGGGTAAAATATTCTCGAAAAACCGCAACGCATACCAATATCTCGACGAATCAATTAAAAAATTTCCGGAAGGAAAAAATTTTACTGCTATCCTGGATAACCTGGGATACAGAAACATTTATTTTAAACCACTGAGCCTAGGAATATGCAGTATTTATTGCGGAGAAAAATAATTAATACAGGTATAGCCATTTTATTTTGTCCCCTGATCGGCTTTTCCCAGTTGAGGGAAGGGGTTAACATGGATGACCATGACGATAAAAGAATTCGTTTTGGTATTAACCTGGGCGCAAACCGTGCGCATTTCAGTTTTACCCATCATCCGGTTTTCCTGCTGCAGGCACCCTTCGATAGCATTACTGTTGTAGAAAGTGTTAACAGCACCGGTGTTAACCTGGCCTGGCTGGTCAACTTTCGTTTGAGCGAACATTTTGACCTGCGTACTTACCCGGTTAACCTCACTTTTACTGAAAAGAATTTCCAATATAATGTAACCTACCCCGACAGGCCGGCAGGTGAAGATTCGGTAACAGCAAAAAAAGTACAGTCTATTTCACTGAGTATCCCCGTGCAGATAAAATTCAGCAGCGACAGGATCAATAATTTTAAAGTGTACATGATGGGCGGAGGCAGGGTGGAGTATGATCTTGCATCAAATGCAGGTGCCCGCAAGGCTGAAGAAAAGGTCAAACTCAAACGTTTTGATTATGGCGTAGAGGCAGGCATAGGATTTCATTTTTATTTTGAAATGTTTGTGTTAACACCCGAAATTAAAATGGGATGGGGTCTTGGCAACCTGCATAGCAGGGATGACAACCTGAAATATTCCAAAGTGATTGATAAGATCAATTCACGGATGATCTCTTTTTCTTTAACGGTTGAATAAAACAACCTTACTTAATAATCATATCTCCGGTTAAACATATTTATCCGAACACCACCGGTGATCAGCGTAGTTGTATTGGCCGCAGGATTATTCAGCGTTTTAGCGTGACGGTACATTCCCGTTACCTCAAAGTAAACATTCTCTCTAATTTCGTACGAAACCTGCAGGTAGGCATTTAATACAGTTGCTTTATTTCCACTACCGATCTTGAATCCGGTATTCATGGTTCGGGTTGTGTAGTCTCTAAAAATATTTCCCCCAAAATTAATTCCGGCGCTGTCTAACCCCTGGTAATAATAAATGCCTTGTAAATACACGTACCATTTTGGTGCAGGCTGATAACGGATAATGCCCAAAAATTCCTGGAAGTTAGCACCTAAAGGATGGGCAAGCGGTTGGTTGTAATGCGTGTAATTGGATATGGTATCATTGTGTGTATAGGTGAATGGCCTTACCCTGTTTGTTTCCAATTGTATGTCCAGGTTGTCTACACCAAAGGCATCAACATATTTCAATCCCACCTGTATTCCCCATTTATTCACCCAACTGGTAGGATTGTTTTTGATCTCAGATAAAATAAATTCATCGAGTAAGAACTGTCCATACAATTGTGCCTTATGGCCAATATTAGCTTTAAAATCGAAACCCGCCACCGCATTGTCAGGACTGCCCACGGTGCCCTCAATATGCCTGTAAAAAATGATTGGGTTCAGGTATTGAAAATCGAAACGGTTCTTACGGCCAAAAATAACCCCTTCAAAAACACCGATATTGAGCCACTTGGTCACATTCATACTCAGGTGATGCATGGCTGCATATTTACGGTCGAGTAAAGTATCGCCTGCTTTTTTAAATTGCGGCATCAACTCCATAAATAAATTCTGGTAGTTTAATTTCCAGATCCTGGTATTCAGTTTTAAAAATAAATTGCTGTTGCCCCAGTCACTTAAAAATAAACTGCGGTAGCCGTTGCCGATAAAATTTTTATCATAACCAAACTGGATGTCAATAGCACCGGCAACTTTGGCAGTTATATAACCACGGGCATCAAAATAATCGTACCCGCTTACTTTAAACGGTTTATAAAAACCTACGCCAGGCACGGCCCTGAAAGTATTTACCTGCTGTTGAAAGAACTGCGGCCCCCTTTCCTGGTTATCTGTTATAAAAGTGGAGAACCCAACTTTTCGTCCAATGGTTCCCCTGGCAGTGATACCCTTGCTGTTTAAATAAATGGGTTTATTATATCCCGTTTCAATACCCTGTACGTATTGAAAAACAGGATTCAGTGCCAGGAAAAAATCCCTGGTCTTTACTTCCAGGAAATTGGGCTTTGTTGTATAAAAATTTTTCAGCACCGGCCTTTTACTTTTAAATTCATCTCTTGGGCCCGTGGTCCATTCGCTGTTATTCATTAAAAAACTGGTGAGGTTGTATTCATCGATAGGCGTAAGCGCCTGGTTGTTCCATTCTTCATATTTATCCCTGCCGGTCGAATCTGTATATCCTAAACGGGCACTGTCAATAAATTCAGTCTGCCTCACAATATATTGCCTGTTGAACGGGCGCACTGACGAAAAATTAAGATGGGTGTTCTTTTGCTGCTTAATTTCCATACGGTCAACAAAATGAACATCTTTTGATCCCGGCGTTAAAAAAGTGGATTGTGCTGTTGCAAATGCGGGGCAAATAAAAAACAGCAGTTTGGTTAAGCTTTTAATAAATTGCATCAGATAATTTTAGTTTTTAACAGGTAATACCATCTTAGATGGTATTATGCCGACGGAAAATAAATTATTTTATTATTTTCCATAGTCGGTGTAACAGTATTCAAGTTATGCAAAAATACCTTTTTAAGAACATACACGTTGTAAATGAAGGAAAAATTCAGTCATTGGATGTTTTAATTAACGGCGAGCGCATAGAAAAAATTGCAGGAAGGATTGAAACAAAATATAAGGTTACAGAAATAAATGGCGAAGGCAAACATCTTTTTCCGGGTGCTATTGATGACCAGGTGCATTTCAGAGAGCCAGGCCTTACCCATAAGGCTACGATCTATACCGAAAGCAAAGCTGCTGTGGCAGGAGGTGTTACCAGTTTTATGGAAATGCCCAATACCGTGCCCAATGCACTAACGCCGCAATTGCTGGAAGATAAATATACCATCGCTGCCAATACTTCGCTGGCCAATTATTCATTTTTTATGGGCACCAGCAATAACAATGCTGATGAGGTTTTAAAAATGAATGACCATAAACATGATGTTTGCGGAGTAAAAATATTTATGGGCGCCAGCACGGGCAATATGCTGGTGGATAGTCATAATGCTTTGGACAAGGTCTTCCGCGAATCGGAAATGCTGATCGCAACCCATTGTGAAGATGAACGTATCATTAAAGCAAATTATGAACGGATTAAAAGCCAGAAGGGTGAATTATCTGCTGCTGATCATCCATTGATAAGAGATGAAGAAGCCTGTTTTGATTCTTCATTGATCGCCATAAAATTTGCCCAGAAATACAACAGCCGCTTACACATCCTGCACATCAGCACCGAAAAAGAATTGCAGCTTTTCAGCAACATGATGCCGCTAAAAGAAAAAAGGATCACTGCTGAAGTATGTGTGCATCATTTACATTTTACGGCAGATGATTATGCAGAACTGGGCTATAAAATAAAATGCAACCCGGCCATAAAAGCCGCACATAACAAAGAAGCCCTATGGAAAGCACTGCTTGATGACCGGCTGGATGTTATTGCCACCGACCATGCACCACATACACTCGCAGAAAAAGGCCTCACCCCCGGCCCCTCTCCTGGAGGAGAGGGGGGATATGAACAGGCACATGCAGGATTGCCGCTGGTACAACATCCTTTGCTGTTAATGCTCCATTATCATAAACAGGGACGCATAAGCCTGGAAAAGATCGCAGAAAAAATGAGCCATGCAGTAGCTGATTGTTTCCGGATAGAAAACAGGGGTTATATACGTGAGGGCTATTTTGCCGACCTGGTTGTGGTTGATACCAATTTACCATCAACAGTAACCAAAGAAACTATTTTATACAAATGCGGGTGGAGCCCTTTAGAGAATTTTACATTTCCTGCATCTATAGAAAAGACTTTTGTAAGTGGCAACCTGGTTTATAACAATGGAAGCTTTGACGAATCAACAAAAGGCCGGCGTTTAACATTTAACAGATAACTTTTTTCTTTGTATGGACATAGACAAAACCACACTTGCCGATCTTTTAATGTTTGAAAGCGGGGAAGATATGTCGGTGTTTGGTAAACTGGACCTCTGCAGTACAGCTCATGGCAGCGAACAGCTAAGGATCAATTTCAGCACACCGCTAAAAACACTGGATGAAATTGTAGCGGTGCAGCAAACACTGCAGCTCATCATAAAAAAACTGCCGCTATGGAGTGCACAAATAAGTAACGGCACGGTGATGGTGGTGGAAAAATTCTTTGATTCACGCATCAGCCCCATTCCGGCACGTGCCTCTTCTTTTGAAGCCTATAGTTATAAATTACTTCATGGCCCTGATTATGCTTTGGTTACTTACTCTGCTAAGCACTGTTTCGATTTTATAAAAGGGTTTAAGCATTTACTGAACTTATTTGCAGGAGAAGACATTCCTGCGCCACTGCAAAAGATCTTAAAAACCATTGAAAAGATCATACAAAAGAATCAATTCGTCATTATTGAAAAATATAAAACAGCTGATGACCTCACCAAATCACAGCTGTTGGAACTGGCGCATTTTATACGCTATGGTTATAAACACAATATGCTTGAACTGGTGGTGCTGTATGCACAAATTGATGCCTGGTATGGCATGGCAAGGGGCGTACAAAAATTCGAAATGGTATTCCCCGGTTTTGTACACAATGCCGGGCCTGTTATTGAAGCAAAGGGCTTGTATCATTTGCTGGTAAATGATCCCGTGGCTTATGATGTGGAGCTGAACAGGGAAACAAATTTTCTTTTTTTAACCGGCGCCAACATGGCCGGTAAAAGCACATTTATCAAATCGGTGGGGGCTTCGGTTTTTTTGGCACATATAGGGATGGGCGTGCCGGCACAACAAATGAAACTGACGCTGTTTGATGGTATGCTCAGCAATATCAACGTGGTAGATAATATCGCCAAGGGCGAGAGTTATTTTTATAACGAAGTACAGCGCATCAAATCCACGATCATCAAGATCAACGACGGAAAAAAATGGCTGATACTGATCGATGAACTGTTTAAGGGAACCAATGTGCAGGATGCCATGAAATGCAGCAGTACGGTAATTGAAGGCCTTCTTAAGATGAAAAATTCGCTTTTCATACTGTCTACTCATTTATACGAGATAGGGGAAGAACTAAAAAAATATCCCAATATTGATTTTAAATATTTTGAAACATCGGTCATCAACGACCAACTTCATTTCAGTTATCATTTAAAGGATGGCATCAGTAACGACAGGCTGGGTTATTTGATATTGAAGCGGGAAGGGGTGGTGGAGATGCTGGAGAAGATGTAAAGGATTGACATAAAGATGAATTGTTGATTTACTGTTGAACATTGCTGTCATCCCGAGGCACGAGGGAACTGCCCGGCAAACAAGACACGTAAAATGAAAGTACCCGGAGGACATAATTACTTTGTGTACATAGTTACCAATAAAAACAAAACCGTTTTATATACTGGTATTACAAACGATCTATACAGACGATTGCAGGAACACAAAGAAAATTCCATTCCGTTTAGGCATCCTTCATTTGCAGGCAGGTATAATTCTTATTTCCTGTTGTATTACGAAAGGTTTCAACAAGTGGAAGATGCTATAGTAAGGGAGAAGGAAATAAAGGGGTGGAGGAGAAGTAAAAAAGAAGAACTGATAAATTCGGTTAATCCTGGCTGGAGGTTTTTAAATGATGAAATATAACGCTCTTCCTGATTGATAGGAAATAAGAGCCCGGCGGATCCCTCGTGCCTCGGGATGACAGCCGTCATCGGCTGTTGAACAGGTATATCAGCATTTGAACATGCTTGAGAAATTTGTAAGAAGCAATTTTTTATTATCTTACTTCTTCAATTATTGTTGATGAAAAGAACGCTACTGCTTATAACAGGTTTAATCATCCTCCTTGCCGCCGAAATACTCCGTGTATATTTCATCATGCCCTTTCCCGGCAGCCAGCGATCAGAAACCATACAGGTTGCTTATTTTATTGATAAATACATCTGGGTGTTCCGGGTATTGGGATTGATATTATTTGTGCCCCCAATGATCTATGTTTTTCGAAACAGCAAGTGGTGGAGAAAGATACTGCTTGCCATATTTGTTTTGCTGTATGGTCTGATCTTTTACATGTTCAATTTTAAGTTCCTGGCCGATAAAATGTTTTACCAGCCGCAACATAAAATACTGGCAACCGTAGCAGCCAATAATATAGACAGTACTAAATTAGTTATTGGTGTAAACATAAAAGGCGAGGCGAAGGCGTACCCGATTGAGCTCATCGGTTATCACCACCAGGTTATGGATACAATAAGCGGCGAGCCCGTAATGATCACCTATTGCACCGTTTGCCGAACGGGCCGGGCTTTCAGCCCATTTGTAAAAGGCAGGTTTGAGAAATTTCGTTTGGTAGGAATGGATCATTTTAATGCCATGTTTGAGGATGCAACAACCAAAAGCTGGTGGCGACAGGCTACAGGCATTGCTGTTGCGGGCCCTTTGAAAGGAACGGCTTTAAAAGAAATTGCATCGGAACAAATGACGCTTGCTGCATGGATACGTCAGCATCCAAATACGCTCATCATGCAGCCCGATGAATTTTTTACAAAACAATACAAAGGCCTGGAAGGATTTGACGATGGCTCAATTAAAAGTGGACTGGAGAAAAGAGACAACGGATCCTGGCAATTTAAATCATGGATAGTAGGTGTGCAAATAGCCGGGCACGCAAAAGCATATGATTGGAATGAACTGGTAAGGCAAAGGCTGATCAATGATACTTTTCAAAATACGGTATTGCTGTTAGTATTGGAAAATGACAACCGTTCTTTTCATGTTTGGAACAGGAAAACAGATGATGTGTTGCCTGAATTTAGTTTTGATGGGGCTTCGCAAACAATGAAAGATAATGTTACCGGCTCTGTATGGAATATGAATGGCGAATGTACAGAAGGTGCATTAAAAGGCAGCCGCCTTACTCCAATACAGGCTTACCAGGAGTTCTGGCATAGTTGGGAGAGTTTTCATCCGGGGACTATAAAATATTCTCCTGCTAAAAATGGTGGGCATTAAATTTATGGCAATACTGATAAGTTTCACGCAGAGAACGCTGTTGTTTCTATCTCTGCGAGCTCTGCTTCGCTGTTCTCCCGGGGTGAAATATAAAAATGATCATCACCAAAAGAAAAACCTCAGTAAAAAAAGTTTTTTCCCTCACATATAGCCCGCTTCTTTTCATTAGCTTCCTCGGAATCAATTTAAGTACATGTTAGTCAAAACATTCGGCAGCGCCGTTTATGGAGTAGAAGCTATCAGCATTACTGTAGAAGTGAGCGTGAACAACCAGGGTAAGAATTATTATATAGTAGGACTGCCGGATAATGCCGTTAAAGAAAGCCTTCAAAGAGTAGAGAGTGCTATTAAAAGTAATAAGCTGTACATGCCCCGTACCAAGCTGGTAGTAAACCTGGCCCCGGCCAATATAAAAAAATCAGGCACTGCATTTGATCTTCCCATTGCTATTGGTACATTAGGCGCTACTGATCAGATCAAAAACCCCGAAAGATTAGGCGACTATGTAATTATGGGAGAGCTTAGTTTAGATGGTGAGATCCGTCCCATCACCGGCGCACTGCCCATTGCCATACAGGCACGTAAGGAAGGATTTAAAGGCCTCATCATTCCCAAACAAAATGCACGGGAAGCAGCCATGGTGAACAACCTGCATGTTTATGCAGTTGAACACATCAAAGATGTGATCGGGTTTTTTAGTGATGAAGGATCGATCAAACCAACGATCGTAAATACGAGGGAAGAATTTGACCATGCACAAAGTGATTTTGAAGTTGATTTCAGTGATGTAAAGGGACAGGAAAATATTAAACGGGCGCTGGAGATCGCAGCAGCAGGTGGGCACAATGCTATTTTGATCGGCCCGCCGGGTGCCGGCAAAACCATGCTGGCAAAACGTTTACCAACCATACTGCCGCCTTTGAGTTTACAGGAAGCATTGGAAACAACCAAGATCCATTCTGTTGCAGGTAAACTACCTGAGAATTCTACATTGGTCTCAAAGCGGCCATTCAGAAGTCCGCACCATACCATAAGTGATGTGGCTTTGGTTGGCGGTGGTGGTATTCCGCAGCCCGGTGAAATTTCCCTGGCACATAACGGTGTTTTGTTTTTAGATGAATTGCCTGAGTTTAAACGGCAGGTTTTGGAAGTCATGCGCCAGCCCATGGAAGAAAGAAAAGTTACCATCTCCAGGGCAAAGCTGGCATTGGATTTTCCTGCATCCTTCATGCTCATCGCCAGTATGAATCCCTGCCCATGCGGATTTTTTAATCACCCCGAAAAAGAATGTACCTGTCCGCCCGGTGCTGTTCAAAAATATTTGAATAAAATATCAGGGCCATTATTGGATCGTATTGACCTGCATGTGGAAGTAACACCGGTTGCTTTTAGTGAATTGTCATCGGTACAACAATTTGAAAACAGCAGCTGCATAAGAGAGCGGGTAATTAAAGCAAGATCAATACAGGAGCATCGCTATAAAAATAATGAGGGTGTTTATGCCAATGCGCAAATGAGCAGCAAACAACTGAAAGAAATTTGTGTGATAACAACAGCCGGTCAAAATTTATTAAAAGTGGCTATGGAAAAATTAAATCTCAGCGCCAGGGCCTATGACCGCATTTTAAAAGTGAGCCGTACCATTGCCGATCTTTCGGGCAGCGATGATATAAAACCTGAGCATTTAGCAGAGGCAATACAATACCGGAGTTTGGACAGGCAGGGGTGGGGAGCATGATTGGCTTATGTTTAAAATCAAGGTAGTCGCAATTTGCGACAAGCTATTTAATGATCATAAATAAAATGACAAAAATGGCAAAGGCAATGAAGAAATCAATCTTATTGGCTGATGAAGTGATGATGAATAAAATTTACGTGGTGAGAGGGCAAAAGATAATGATTGACCGTGATCTTGCAGAATTTATGGTGTAGAAACAAAGGTATTAAAACAGGCTGTCAGAAGAAATACGGATAGGTTTCCGGGTGACTTTATGTTTGAAATGAGTAAAAATGAACTTGAAGATTGGAGGTCACAATTTGTGACCTCCAATAATGGTAGTAAAATGGGTTTACGTTATGCCCCATTTTGTTTTACTGAACAAGGAGTAACAATGCTATCCTGTATCTTAAATAGTGAAAGGGCTATTACGATCAACATTCAAATTATAAGGATCTTCTCAAAACTTCGGAAAATGATCATTACTCATAAAGATATTTTATTAAAACTCGAACAGTTGGAAAAAAAAGTTACGGGCCATGATGAAAATATTCAAATGATCTTTCAGGCATTAAAGCAATTGCTAAATCCACCGCAAGAACCGAGACGAAGAATCGGATTCAGGAGGAATGAAGAAGATTAACAATTTGTAACATTATAGACCTGGCTTCGAGTAAGGTATAAAACCCCGACACTTTGCAGAAGCCCTACGGTACAGAAGTTTTAACCAATTACTTCTCAAAACTGTCAACTACTCAACGGTGCTGGTATAAACTTAGCTACCGTTCTATTTTTAACCCCAGATCTTCCATCATCAAAAACTACCAATATCCTCACCGATCCAAATAATATGCATGGCAGCAAACAAAGAACCATGTATTGAAAGGTATTGATCTGGTGGTGGCAAAAATGAAAAAAAAGTAATTGCCGTTAGGACAACGACCATTGGAGAAAGAAAATAGAGTAATTAAAAAAACACTATTACATAAAATTTAAAACCCGTCACTATTTTTTTTAACAATAAAATTTATTGAAATGAAATCATCAATCAATCTTTCGTCTGCAAAATGGCTGCTACCATTATTCATTGCTTTCTTTAGCTCTTGTCAAAAAGAACAGGTTTTAAAAGAGGGAGCTGCTGAAGCAGCCATTTCCAGGTTATCTGGCGATCAGCAAACAGCCTCTGCTGATCAGGACACAAAGTACAACACATTCAATGGTACTGAGATCGCAGTAGGAAATGGCTATGCTCATACATTTATAACTCAAAGCCACACCGGTGTACCACAGGAATTGGGAATTGTGTTTACTCATGAAGCCCTGACTGGTTTGGCAACAGTTAACACGCCTTATGTTTTGGATTTCCATCACAAAGCCCTGGAATCAACACCATTTAAACATCTTGCATTGGGTTGGAGTGCTAATGGGCATCCACTTCCCGGAGGTGCATTCATGCCCGCACACTTTGATGTCCGGTTATTTATGATGACTCTTCAAGACAGGCTTGCGATTCCTGCTCCCCCGGCCGCACCTCTATATGTACTTCCACCAGCTGGATACATGCCTTCTAATTATTTTTCGGATGTTCCCGCACCTCAAATAGGCATGCATTGGGCAGTCAATACTTTTACACCCGGTAGTACCGTAAATCACACAATGATCCTGGGCTCGTTCAATGGCGCTTTTACGTTTGTTTCTCCCATCGTTACCAGAGCAACGCTGCTAAACGGAACAGCGGTATCACTGCCTTACGGACAACCACAATACTTTGCCCAACATGGGTACTATCCTAGAACCTATAATGTCTATAAAGATGATAAGGATCGTCACTACGTTTCGCTTTCTAATTTTGTTTGGAGATAAAGATCAATCAGGAAACACAACTGGGTTTAAACAAAAGAGTAGATCCAGGCAGGGAAGAATTTTTAAGTAAAGTGAAATTTAAGAAATAATAAACCTCCGGTGTTTAAAAAGATGCCGGAGGTTTTAAAATGTTAAACCGGGCCGGGGATAATTTTGTAATAGCCACTCCAGATTTTCGGAATGGCTATTATTTCAATCGATCATTCATTCTTTTACCAGGGTAAGACACGTTGATCTGGAAGAAATATTTTAATGTTTGCTCCTCCGCTTTATAACACCGCCTGATGCTTCTTTTATTGTATTGGCAAAAACAAATGCCTGGGGATCTACTTCATAAACAAGATTTTTAAGCTTCCTTAATTCCAACCTTGTGATAACGGTAAAAATAATATCACAGTCAGCACTCACATCATATTTACCGGGCAGGAAGCCGCGTTCACCTTTGTACACAGTGATACCTCTTCCAAGACTGTTCACCAGCTGGTATTTGATCACTTCGCTTTTTCCTGAAATAATAGTTACCCCGGTATAGGCCTGGATCCCTTCTACCACGTAATCAATACTGCGGGTGGCGGCAAAATAAGTAAGTATGGAATAGAGGGCCGTTTCTATACCGAATTTAAATGCTGCGATGGTAAAGATGAGGATGTTGATGCCGAGGATGATCTCGGAGATCGTAAAAGACGTTCGTTTCAGTGTATACAAAGCCAGCACTTCTATACCGTCCAGCGCTGCACCTGCCCTCATGATCAACCCGATGCCTATCCCAAGAAATACACCCCCGAAAATAGAGATCAGTAATTTATCCTGGGTCAGTGCATAATCCGGAAGCAATACTAATGCAGCACCCAGCATCAATACACTGAGAAATGTTTTTAATGCAAAACTGCGGCCAACAGAAAATATACTTATGATGATCAATGGCAGGTTTAGCAGGATAATAACAATGCCAAGATTGAAATGATATAATTCATGCACTAATAATGAAAGACCGGTAATACCACCATCAAAAAAACTATTTGGCACCAGGAACCCTTTTAAAGCAAAGCCCGCCATTATAACTCCAATGATCATAAAGATTATATCCTGCAGGATCTCCAGTGCTCCGGGTTTTTTATGCGGTCCGAGCGTTGTTGCCAATTTTGACCTGATCTCTTCCAGGGCCTTTTGCTTTTGTGATTCCCTTTCTTTAATAGCGGATTGGGTAAAATAATGATGAGCCGACAGGAAATCAGCCTGTTTAAGTTCCCATGCCGCATGAGATCCTACGATCCCAAGCTTTTTGTATTCTTTGAACAGGTTCTCTGCATTGGCTGTATATTGATTCCCTCCAAGATAGAACAGGTCTGCATCACAAATTAATTGCCCCAAATGATCAACAGGAGCCTGCGGCAATTTTGTTGCCATGATCATCCTGCAAATGATTTCTATTTGCTCACTTGTGTAGCCATAACCGGGCAGGTGCTGTTGAGCAATTTTACAGGAAAGTTCTTCATGATCATGATGATGTTGTAAAAAACCGGTATCATGGAATAAAGCAGCTGTTTTAAGTAATATAAGGTCATCGCCAGCAACATGCTCCTGCTTAGCCAGGTGTTCTGCAGCGGCTATTACAGCTTTTGTATGGTGAACATTATGATAAGTGAGATAGACAGGCAACCCTGTTTCCAGTTTATTGATCATAAACGAAAAGATCTCATCATATTGCATGTTAATGTTTTTATCAGGTCATTTAATCCGGTAGGCCATCATTTTGAAAATTGGTCCATAATTTTTTAAAATTGGTACTACCCTAATTCAGCACTTCATATACGATCACTTCTGTAGTTTTATTCTTAAGGCTGCTGGCGCCGATCTTTTTGCAATTAAAGGATTGTTTTACTTTTTCGTAGCATGCTTCTGTAATAAATATTTGGCTGGCTGCAGCAACGCCTTGCAGTCGCTGTGCAGTATTCACAGTATCACCGATAACCGTATAATCCAGCCTGCGTAAAGTGGCCGAGCCGATATTACCCGAGATCATCTCACCACTATTGATGCCGATGGAAACCTTTGGCGAAAAATTATTCTCTGTTGGCAATACATCAGTTTTATTCCTGATCGCAAGACAGGCATCAATGGCACGGTCAAGGTGAAAGTCGCCCTTGAATACGGCCATGATACAGTCGCCAATGAATTTATCAATGATACCATTCTGTGCGATGATCTCTTTCACCATCAGGTCGAAATACTTATTCAACAAGCCAACAACAGTATCAGGCGTTTCTTTTTCACTGATAGAAGTAAAACTGCAGATATCTATAAATGCCACCGTGGCCTCAATGGTCTCGTTATCTGTTAATGAGGTTTCATATTCCCTGGTGCCCATAAAACTCAGCACATTCTCATCCACGTACATTTTAAGAATATTGTTTTCTTTGATGGCCCTTAGTGTTTCTCTTACCTGGTTCACATGCCTGATCGTTTTTTCCATGGTCAGTTCCAGGTCTTCAAAGTTTACGGGCTTGGTCACAAAATCAAAAGCCCCGCGGTTCATGGCCGTACGAATATTATCCATATCACCATAAGCAGATACCATCACGGTCTTTGTAAGCGGGCAGGCTTCATTGAGTTTTGTCAATAGCGTTAATCCATCCATCTCCGGCATGTTGATATCGCTCAATACGATCGCAATATCGGGGTGCAGCAGCATTTTATCCAATGCATCATTTCCATTTGCGGCAAATACAAATTCGTATTGTTGCTCCCTGATCTTCTGGCGGAATTTCTGCCTGATCAGTGTTTCCAGGTCTGCCTCATCATCGGCTACCAAAATTTTTGTCATGCGAGTTTTGTTTTTAATTTTTCTTTCAAAGCAGCAAAATCAACGGGCTTGGTCAAAAAATCGTCGGCCCCCAGTTTCATGGCCTGGTTATAATTTTCATCATCGCCATAGGCGGTTATCATCATTACAACGGGCGGTGGTTTTTCGTATTTTTCTTTGATGTGTTTTAGTAATTCAAGTCCGCTCATGCCGGGCATATTGATATCGGAGAGGATCAGTACGGCTTCGTGTTCGTTAGCCTGCATGTATGTAAGGGCCTCTTCACCGGAAAAGGCAAAGACCAGGTCCATTTCACCGTTTTTGATCTCTTTGCGAAATCGTTGTTCAAAAAGAACCTGTACGTCTTTTTCGTCATCTACTACTAATACTTTCATTTGCTGGGTTTTTATTAGTTTTTAAGATGGTAAGATAATGATAAATGTAGTACCCTCATTTTCTTTAGTTTCTACTTTTAATTCTCCGCCATGTCCTTTGGTAACAATGTCATAACTCAGGCTAAGTCCCAAACCAGTTCCCTGCCCGGTGGGCTTGGTGGTAAAAAAGGGTTGAAATATTTTATCCAATACTTTTTGTGGAATGCCCGGTCCATTATCTCTTACTGAGATTAAAACTTTATTGCCTTCCTTCTTTGTGCTTACCCAAACAGTGGGTTCAT
>JBDSGK010000209.1:0-3669 GCA_039919015.1 Ferruginibacter sp. | reverse complement strand
TGAAAGAATTTGCACTGCAAAACGCTTAGATCAATTGTACTACATTTACGCTAACTAATACAAACAGCATGGTTACTATATCTCCATTTAAGGCATTAAGACCGGCAGCAGAACTGGCAAAGCAGGTAGCATCACGCCCTTATGATGTACTAAACAGCAAAGAAGCAAAGATTGAAGCACAAGGCAACAATGTTAGCTTTTTACACATCACCAAAAGTGAGATCGACCTGGCGGATACCATAGATATACATGCGCCCGAGGTGTATGACAAGGCAAAAGAAAACCTGGATGCTTTTATCAGCCGCAATATTTTATTCAGGGAAAATAAAGCCTGCTATTATATTTATGAATTACAAATGAACGGCAAAAGCCAGACAGGCCTGGTTTGTGGCAGCTCTGTCAATGATTATGAGAATGGCCTGGTAAAAAAACATGAATTTACCCGGCCTGAAAAAGAACAGGACAGGATCAACCATATTAAAACAACGGGCGCACAAACCGGCAATGTTTTTTTGGCTTACCGGAATGTAAAAGACATCGATACTGTTATCAATGCATGGAAAAAGCGGAGCCCCGTTTATAACTTTACTGCCGAAGATGATATTCAACATACGGTATGGATCGTGAATGATGATGAGACCATTGAAAAGATATCAACCCTGTTCAAAGAAAAAGTGCCCTGCACCTATATTGCCGATGGCCATCATCGTGCAGCATCGGCAGCCAAAGTAAGAGCAGCACTTGGTAAAGAAGCTCCTGCTGGTGCAAATATTTTCCTGACGACTTTATTCCCGTCTGACCAATTGTACATTATGGATTATAACCGTGTGGTAAAAGATCTGAATGGATTTGGGATTGAGAAATTTTTAGACCGCATCAGCACAAATTTTTCTGTAGAAAAAGCTGACAAAGCCTTTTCACCTGCAAAACTGCATGAGATAGGCATGTACCTGGATAACCAGTGGTATCGTTTAACGTCTAAGGAGAACAGTTATAATGATGACCCGATCGGCATTTTGGATATCTCCATCCTGCAAAATAATTTACTGGACCCCGTTTTGAATATTAAAGACCAGCGCACCGATAAAAGGATCGATTTTATCGGTGGCATAAGGGGTCTACATGAACTGGAGAAAAGGGTTGACAGCGGTGAAATGGCGGTAGCATTCAGCCTGCACCCGGTAACCATTCAGCAATTATTTGATATTGCCGACAGTGGCAACGTAATGCCCCCCAAGAGTACCTGGTTTGAGCCCAAGCTGAGGGATGGGTTACTGACACATTTGATTGCCGATGCAGAAGCAGGGTGATACTGTTAATCTTTAACCCGTAATAAGCTAATATCTCATTTCATTGTATCTTTAATTTGATGAAAAAACTTATTCTTATACTTATCGCGGTTTGTTCGCAAACCATATTGTTTGCACAGGATGCCAAACAAATACTTGAAAATGCAAGAACCTATATGCACAAGGGAGATTATCCCAATGCTGTCCTGGTACTCAACAGGGGCCTTGCTGCTTACCCCAATAACCTGGAAATAGCCAAGGACCTGGGATTGAACTATTATTACTCCAAAGATTATAAAAAAGCGCTGGAAGTTTTAAATCCTTTACTCGACAGGAAAGATGTTGATGACCAGTGTTTTCAAATAGCCGGCGATGCGTACTGGGCCATGGAGAAGGCCAAAGAAGCTGAAGACACGTATAGGAAAGGGATCAAAAAACTACCAAACAGCGGTGCTTTATATAATGAATTGGGCAAGGTACTTTGGGTTAAAAATGATTATACCGCCATTAAGCAATGGGAAAAAGGAATTGAGAATGATCCCGGGTTTGCCGGTAATTATTATAATGCCAGCAAATACTATTACTTCACTACAGATAAAGTATGGAGTTTGCTGTATGGGGAAATATTTTTAAACATTGATCCAAAGAGTGCTTATTCTCCCGAAATAAAGAACATTTTACTGGAGGGTTATAAAAAATTATTTGCAGATGCCGACCTTGAAAAAAATAATAAAGAGAAGAACAGTTTTGTCGCCGCTTTTTTAAAAACGATGAACAAACAAAGTTCATTGGCTTCGGCAGGCATCAATACTGAATCTTTGACCATGATCAGGACCCGCTTTATTTTAGAATGGGATGCCGGTTATGCAACCAAATTTCCATTTAAATTATTTCAGTTACAGAAACAATATATCCAGGAAGGTTTGTTTGATGCCTACAACCAATGGGTTTTTGCAACAGCACAAAACCTGCCGGCATACCAAAGCTGGACCACCGCACACAGCAAAGAGTACAATGAACTGAACCGTTTTTTGCAGGACAGAATTTTTAAATTGCCAACCGGTCAATACTACCATTAAAGTTTTTGTCTTTTCTCTCCCGCCATTAGCGGGAGAGAAATCTATTTGTTCATTATAACAGATGTCTCCTATCGTCGACATGACAGATCGTATTGTTATTTATTTTAAAACTGATACATTGTCTTCCGTCCGGTAAAGCATCACATCGAAAAGTTGTCAGGTTGTCCCGATAGCTATCGGGATGCCGAAACCGGGGCTACATGAAACTAAACCGTCTTCGACAAGCTCAGACTGACAGCAAAATTGTTAATGGGGATTTCAAATTGATGCACTATCCGCTGGTCTGGCAAAGCATGGAAGTGATTATTTTTTATTAACTTGTTGCATAAACTTTACTAGTTATGGAAGAACAACGGGATGAAAAATTATGGCAACTTGCCAAACGCCGGGCCGATTTTCAAAATAGCCTCATTGGCTTTGTAATAACAACCGGAATTTGCTGGGTCATCTGGTATTTAACCCATGGCCGCTATGAGCACAATACAGGAACTCCCTGGCCTTTATGGGTTATGCTTGGGCTGGGTATTGGTTTGGTGTTTAAGTTTTTGAAGGCCTATAAAACCGATAAAGACACAATAGCTGAACGTGAATATGAAAAATTAAAGAATCAAAAACCCTAAATCCCTAAAGGGACTTAAAGCAAGTGTAAAATAAATTTGAACTCTGCAACAATTAAAGAGAATATAAATAATAAAAGCTCTAAAGCCCTCCTGAGCGTAGCCGAAGGATAGGGGTTGGGGGTAAAATGATTACTATGAACGAGCATTCCAGGATCTTTGATTACATCGATTTCCAGTTAAACAGGTTTCCCAAAACTGATATGTTTAGTGGTAAAGAAGATGGTAAGTGGAGACATTTCAGCACCGCCGAAGTAAAAGAAACAGTTGATAAACTGAGTGCCGGTTTAATGAAACTGGGCGTTAGCGGACATGACATGACCATTGAAAACCAGGATAAGATCGCCCTTATTTCAAAGAACCGGCCCGAGTGGCTGATGCTTGATATGGCCTGCCAGCAAATTGGTGCGGCCATTTGTCCTATCTATCCCACTACCAATGTTAATGAGCTTGAATTTATTTTTAATGACGCTACCATTAAACATGTATTTGTAAGCGGACAGGAAATTTTAGATAAAGTAAATATCATCAAAAGCAAAGTGCCCAGTTTAATGAACGTGTACAGTTTTGATGAACTGCCGGATGTAACATGCTGGAAAACGCTGATAGCAGATATTACTGCTGCCGACCTGGAAAAGATGGAAGCCATAAAAGCAGGCATCAGGGCTGAGCATTGCGCCACTA
>JBDSGK010000208.1:0-3284 GCA_039919015.1 Ferruginibacter sp. | reverse complement strand
AATTATTTGAAGGGGCTTTAAGAAGAAGGCAATTAAGGTTGATACTTGGAGGTAAAATGAAACCCGAAGATGCAGTGGAATTAAAAGCCTTATTTATCAAAGATTAAGAGGCCTGGTCTGTTGACTGCGGTTTAAATTTTTTGCTTTGCTCAATGGCATCCATCACCTGTTCCAGGATCTGTTCGGTTGAGTCTTCATAATTGATGGGCAAAGGATCTTTAAAAGTAACAGAGAGTTGGGTACCCTTGTTGATAAGTTTCAAACCTTTTTTATCAAAGGCTTTACTAAAACCATCTATCACGATCGGCACAACTATGGGCTTATAATGTTTAATGATAAAAGCGGTGCCTTTACGGCCGGGCACATATGGCGTGGTGGTGCCCTGCGGGAAAGTGATCACCCAGTTTTTTTCGAGGGCACGTGATATTTTACGGGTATCACTGGGGTCCAGCCCTTTTCTTACTTCTTTTGCATCATCAACCCATACTCTTTTTACCATAATGGAACCTGCAAGCGCAAATACTTTACTAAGCATGTTCTTTTTCATGGTCTCTTCTGCCGATACAAACTGTATCCTGGTATAAGGCCACAGCAGGTAATAAGGAATGCCCAGTTTATTTTTTTTGCGCCAGCTAACAGCACAAAAAATATGTAAAAAAGCAATTACTTCAGCAAAATAGGTTTGATGATTGCTTACGAAAAGTACATTGGACTTAGGAAGTTTTTTCAGTTTTTCCATGCCGTTTACTTTCATCTTGTTTATAACTGCAAGGCCGGGAAAAGACATAGCTCCAATTACAGTATAAACCATTTTTTTAATAAACGCCGATTCTTTGATACGGTCACCAAGTTTACTCATGTACACTTTATTTTATTAATGATGTTTGCTGCAATTTATATAAACTCTCCTTAGGTAGGTTGAGAAAGTTTAGATGGTTTAGAAAGTTTAGATGGTTAATGCTAAACAAAACCTCCCTAAACCATCTAAACCTTCTAAACCTCCCTAAACCTTCTAAAGAAATAAATTTAAACTTTTACCATGCCTTTAGTGTACACATTATATTTGCAGGAATGAA
Source organism: Ferruginibacter sp. (assembly GCA_039919015.1). Lineage (GTDB taxonomy): Bacteria > Bacteroidota > Bacteroidia > Chitinophagales > Chitinophagaceae > Ferruginibacter. The sequence goes on along the minus strand of JBDSGK010000208.1, from coordinate 2,208 downwards.
ACCCAACACGGTAATTTTTGATATGGACGGCCTGCTCATCGACTCTGAACCATTGTGGAAAGAAGCAGCTGATGAATTGTTTTTACATTTTGGAAAACAATTAACAGCGCAACAATATGCCATTACAACCGGTTTGCGCACAAAGGAATTTATCGGGTATTGGTTCCGGCATTTTAATTTACCCGATGAAGGATCAGCCGATGCAGAAAGAATAATTGTTGACAGGGTTATTAAGCTGGTAAAACAAAAAGGCAAGGCCATGCCCGGTGTAGCACACATCTTTAATTTTTTTGGGGAACGCAGTTTTAAAATAGGATTGGCAACTTCATCGCCACCGGAGTTGATAGATGTGGTGGTAGATCTGTTGGGGATCCGTACTTATCTACAGGCCATTTCATCTGCCGAGGGCCTGGCATTTGGAAAACCCCATCCCGAGGTTTATTTGAACTGTGCTCAAAAACTGGGTGTGCAACCTGTTCAATGTATCTGTTTTGAGGATTCCTTTAATGGCATGATCGCAGCAAAAGCGGCTAAAATGAAATGCATTATTGTTCCGGCTGTGCATGAGTCCAAAAAACCGGTATGGGAGGCGGCTGACCTCAAAATATCCACATTGGCTAACTTTAATGAGCTTTTACTTGAAAGTTTATAATTTGGGGAGAAGTATAAGCCGGCGTTACACAGTGTGTATTCACTTGGAGTTAAGTTCCTTAACAGGTAAAAACAGGTCCCTGAAAACAATAAAAAAAAATAAAGTTTCTTGTTTTTTTTACAAAAAAAAGTATATTTGACCTATCTTTAACCGGCCTTTGAGAAAAGCGGGTTTTACATTAAAATTATTATTTACACATAAATCAAAAACTACACGATGAAAAAGTTATTACTATCTTCAATAATCATGTTCGGAATTTGCGGTTTTGTTACTGCTCAAAACGCAACTGATTCAAAATTAGCAAAAAAGAGTGCCGCTACTACTACTTCAGCTACTGCAACTCCGCAAAAATCTGCTGTAGAAGCTACACCTACATTAACTACCAATGCTGATGCAGCACCTGCAAGTGATAAAGTAAATCAACCAGCTGCTGTTGCCCCTACAGGAAAACCAGTAAGGGTTGCAAAGACTGACGCCGCTGCTGCTATTAGCGCTGATGGAACAGTTCAACCTACTAATGATCTGCAGAAAAAAGAAGCTGCCAGATCAGTTGCTCCTGTTAAAAAGAATTAAGATAACTATTATTTAGTTTTATACAGTCCCCCGAAAATTTCGGGGGATTTTTTTTATATTTCGCCTTTATCTTTTATAAAAATTATGCAACAGATCCTTTTACTTCACGGTGCCATTGGGGCCATGGATCAATTCTCAGCCCTGGAAGATGATCTTACCCGTTCATTTTTAGTGTATCGCCTTAACTTCAGCGGCCATGGTGGCACTCCCTTTGCCGGTAAGCCATTTTCTATTGCATTATTTGCAGAAGAGGTCATATCATTTTTAGATAAAAAGGAAATTGAAAGTATCAGCATCTTTGGATACAGCATGGGCGGCTATGTGGCCATGTACCTGGCCAAACATCATCCCCAGAGGGTACATAAAATAATTACCCTGGCAACAAAATTCAGTTGGGATGAAGCGATTGCAGCAAAGGAAATGAAGATGTTGAATGCCGAAAAAATTGAGGAAAAATTACCGGACTTTGCCACCAGTTTACAAAAAAGACATACCCCAAATAACTGGAAGACCGTTTTAGAAAGAACGGCTGCCATGCTTTTTGATATGGGTAATGATAATCCGTTAAAACCCGGTGACTATACAAATATTCAACACCCGGCCTTACTCATGCTGGGCGACCGGGATAAAATGGTTACCCTGGATGAGACCGTGGAAGTTTATAAAGCAATGCCCAATGCCCAGCTGGCTGTTTTACCTGCTACAGCCCATCCCATCGAAATGGTTGATCCAGTTCGTTTAACTTATGAATTAAGGAGATTTTTGGGATAGAAATAAGCTATCATTTGTTCATAATCAGGTTCATATCAAAATAATTACCGGAAATCTGCTGTAATTCGCCCTCAAAGCCAAAATAGGCCTCATTTTAATGCCACATTCAGGCATATTTAACTACCTTCGCCCTCCCGTTTTAAAAACCACGGGGCAATTTTATGTCATTCATTATTAAAAAACAATTAAACGCAGATGAACAGGAAGGTTCT
>JBDSGK010000207.1:0-9548 GCA_039919015.1 Ferruginibacter sp. | reverse complement strand
AGCCACCCTTATGGGGTGACTCACCGGAAGTTTATATTGCCTGCCTCGCTTTCAACTCCAAATATTTATTAACTGCATTGATGGTGAGTTTTTCAGGGGGAGTTAAGATAGAAAGTATCCCATGCTTCTTTAATTCTTTAACGATCTGCCTTTTTTCAAACTCAAATTTTTCGGCAATGGTTTTAATATATATTTCTTCTACATTCCGGGCATCCAGGTGAGATAGCTGGTGCAATTCGGTATTCTCAAAAAATACAACCAACAGCAAATGATGCTTGGCTATAGAACGCAGGTAATTCAACTGCCGGTTTAAACCCGATAAGGATTCAAAATTGGTGTACAGTACGATAAGGCTGCGGTTCTTGATCCGGTTGCGTATCTGCATGTACAACATCTCATAATCACTTTCCAAAAAAGCAGTGTCCTGGTTGTATAATAACTGCAGGATATTTTCACGCTGTATGGGCTTACGATCGGCAGCCAGCAGTGAACCCATTTTATTGGCAAAGGTCATCAGCCCTACCTTATCCTGTTTTTGCAAACAAACATTGGCCAAAACCAGGGTGCTATTAATGGCATAATCCAGTAAGGTAAGCCCGCCAAAAGGCATTTTCATTAAGCGGCCTTTATCAATGATGCAATACACCTGCTGGCTTTTTTCATCGGTATAATTATTCACCATCAGGGAACCTTTGCGGGCAGTAGCTTTCCAGTTCACACTGCGCACATCATCACCACGCACATATTCCTTGATCTGCTCAAACTCCATGCTGTGGCCTATTTTACGCATGCGCTTATTGCCATGCTCAGCCTGTATGGTGGTTTGCGATAACAGTTCATACTTACGCATCTGCAGGAAAGATGGATACACAGGTACCACTTCAGCCGCTTCAATATTATGGCGGCGTTTTAAGAGACCCAACAAAGACTCTACATAAACAATGATGCGGCCAAAATGATATTCGCCCCTGGTAACCGGGCGGAGTTTATAGAGGATGCTTTTTTGCTCCCTGGCATTGAAACGATGTGATAATATCCAGTCGCGTTTTTGAAACTGCACAGGCAGTTCATCAATGATATCCATCTTCACCTTGAACTGCATATTGTTCTTTATCATTAACTCCACTTTATTTTCGTCGCCGTTACTGAAACGGTCAGCAGTAATTCTTTTGGCGGCGGGCGCTTTACCTAGTACAAAAAGGAACAGGTAATCAAGAAAGAGAAGCGTAACAAAAACCAGCAACAGGATCTTAATGAAAGGGAACATTTCGGGGACAAAAAAAGAGGCGACAAATAAAACAATACAAAGGCCTGCAACAATATAAAATCTTGCTGCAAGAAACAGACTCAAAAAACCAACATTGAATAAATATCTTAAACCGCTCATCTCATTGTTTTTAGATCTTAGCTACTTATCTCGGCACTTCGATCACTTTTAAAATAGATTCGATCAGGTCATCTGCGGTAATGCCTTCCATTTCTTTTTCAGGAGCTAAAATGATACGGTGCCTTAACACGTGCGGGGCCATTTCAACAATATCTTCAGGCGTAACAAAATCCCTTCCCTTAATGGCTGCATTGGCTTTTGCAGAGCGCAGTATGGCCAGCGAAGCCCTGGGGGATGCACCAAGGTATAATGCCGGGTTATTCCTTGTTTCATGAACGATACGGGCAATGAACTCAACAAGCTTAGGTTCAATGATGATGGATTGTACCAGTGTACGGTAATGCTGTATATCAGCAGGCGATAATAATTTTCTCACGCCTTCAAGCATTTGATTTTGTGTTTTACCCTGCTGCTTATTTAAGATGGTGATCTCTTCTGTGAGTGTTGGATAATCAACCTCTATTTTAAAAAGAAAACGGTCCAGCTGTGCTTCGGGCAAACGGTAGGTACCTTCCTGCTCAATAGGATTTTGTGTGGCCAGCACTATGAAGGGGTAACTCATCTGGTGGGTTATGCCATCAATGGTAACCTGCCGCTCTTCCATCACTTCAAATAAAGCTGCCTGTGTTTTTGCCGGCGCCCTGTTGATCTCATCAATTAAAACCACATTGCTGAAAACGGGGCCGGACTTAAATTTGAATTCGCCTTCCCTCGGATTGAACACCGATGTACCTACCACATCACTTGGCATCAGATCGGGTGTGAACTGCAGTCGTGAAAAGTCAACATCAATGATCTTTGCCATCAGTTTGGCAGTTAATGTTTTTGCCACACCGGGAACACCTTCAATTAAAATATGCCCGTCGCATAAAAGGCCGATCAATAAAAGGTCAACCATTTTATACTGGCCGATGATCACCTGTGCGATCTCATTTTTAATATCAAAAACGGTTTTGTTTAAGCCGCTAAGGTCAATGCGTTGTTCAAATAAGTTTTCTTCCATCAGTTTCTGTTTTTATATGTCAGTCTTGTTTTCCTTTGTTTGTATAAAAATTTTGTATTTGTTCATGTAAGGAAAGTAATTGGTAATCGTTTACCACATCACTGTTCTGTGTGGCAACAATGGTACGGTACAGTGTATCAACCTTATCTTTGTCCACACCGCTCTTACGCCCCAGCACCGCAATAAAATCAGCATTCACATGATTGGTATTTAAAAAATAGGTATTGCGAATGTACTCATTAAAGTAAGTAATCATCTTGTCGGCAATATTTTTATTGTCTTTTTTCTGCAGGTATAAGCGGCCAATGGTTTCGGTAAAAGTTACCGTGGTATTTTCATTGGGTTTGATCTGCTGAATGATGCGCTGCAACCTTTTACCATTGAACAGGATATAGAGCAGCATTAAGCTCATTGCTATCCAGAATGCATATTTCAATGGCGGGTGTTTCATGATCTCACTGAAGGTGGAAAAGCTTTTATCTGAATTCCTGCGGTTCCGGAGTTTGTTATAATAATCATCCCAATACACATGCTCAGGCGAAGGCTGTGTAAAAGCCACCGTGTTCTTTAAGTATTCGTAATTGTTTTCTTTAAGCAGGAAATAATTGCTGAATGCACGGGGTTCACATTGCAGGTACAGTTTTCCCTTACCGTAAAAATGAACGATCGAATTGGGCTTATTGAAGTCGTTATAGCCTAGTACACGGGTATTGCTGCTGTCAATTTCTATAAAATAATTCTGGAAAGGATAATAATAATATGCAAATTTAGCATTGGGTTGTGTAACAGAACTGACGGCCGTATTTTTCATAAAGCCAATCGCCTTTTCCACGACCGGGTCGCTGGATATCACATTACAGCCTATCTTATCCAATAAAATATCATCGATCAACCCGGCCGAAATGAACAGGCTGTTGCCTGCATATACATACTCCATCATGGCATCAGCTTCTTCGTCATTAACGAACAATTTTTGCGCTATGCAGATATAGAGTGCCCCGGTATCGCTGATATTTTGCCAGGTATTTTTAAAACCCTGTTTTTTGTCCCTCATCACATTGCCTTCATACATGGCTTCCAACTGCCGGTAAGCGATATCGGCGCCAAAAGGTTTTTTATCTTTTTTGGAGTAGGTCTCAATTAAAGATGGCATTTTTTTAGAGCCATAGTCACCAAAGCAGGCGCTCAATAGAACGCTAACCGTGAGCAATGAAAAAATGTATGTGAACGTATACTTCAATTATTATTTTATAATTTTTGATTTAAGCTGGTAAAATTGGTCTCTATTTTTTGGTAGATATTTTTCTCAATGTTAAACTCACCGTACCATACATATTCATAGTTTAAAGTGAGTGCAGCAAAATCATTCTGATGATTCCGGTTCGTGATCTCACGTACATATTGATAATTGGTTTTATCGGGTGCCAGTTCTATAAAATTTTTACCCGCCAGCAAATGCAGGGTACGTAAATACTGGTAACGAACGGCCTGCCTGTAATTGCCGTTTTGTAATGCCTGCCTGATCATCGCATCAAAATCACTTTCATGGGTTATCTGTTCTTCCTCCACGTTCGCCTCCTCTTTTTTAGATCTTGATCTGCGCTGGAAAACCCCATCTGCCAAAAACAACCGGTAAATAATGAATAGCACAAAGCCAATGGCCAAGGTCCATAATAACACCCTTACAAATGCTGAGCTCAATATGTTATTGAATAGCCCTGAACCTGGCGGGCGTGGCGTTTGCCTGACTGTTGCTTTTTTTTGGTTCTTTAAAAGGCTGTCTAAATATTTGGTATATGCATACGCCTTTAAATTCTTCCAGTTCCTGATAGAATCATAAGGCAGGTTCAAATTATTTTTATAGAGGCTGGTATCTGTGTTTTCTTCATCGAATGATATTGGAGTTTCATTATTTTGAGGGGTTGTATTTTCTACATCTTCGCCCGGCTCAGTTACCTGCTCATCTTTTTGTAATAAAGACGTATCCTCGTAAACAAATTTTTTCTGTGCCTGTGCAGCAGATAAAAAAGGCAGAAGTAAAAGCGATATGTAAATAATTCTATGCATCATCTTTTTTCAACCTGTTGATGATACCGTCAGATTGAATATAATAACCTTTCTTATGTAAGCGGATAGGGAGTATAACAAAATACCAGATGATGAACAGGGATGATGTGGATAAAATGGCAACGCTGGCCCAAACCGGTAAACCGCTGTTGTTGGCTTTATCGTAGGTACGGCTCATTAAATGGGTAACATAACTTTCAAAAAAAGATGCAACAATAAATATAGGTACCAGGCATATTAAAACTTTGGCGGCATCTTTTGCATTTCTTTTAAACGAGACCATGCGGGAATAAGTGCCGGGAAATAAAATGCCTGCAGCCAGTATAAAACCTGCAGTAGCGGCTATAACAATGGCCGATATCTCGAGCGTACCATGGATCCAGATCACCAGTATGGATTTTATACCCAGGCCTTTTGCAAAGAACATGTACTGGAATGCACCCAACATGATCCCGTTGGTCCACATGATCAGCATCGTGAACAGGCCGAGTGTAAACCCTCCGATAAAAGCCCGGAAGGCAACATAAATATTATTGTAAGCTATTTTTACAAACATCGAAAAAGGGTTGCCATCCTTATACACGCCAAAGGGATCCCCCTTGTCAATATTTTCTTCTGTCATGTCCACATAGCCATCACCCATTACCCCCCTTACAAATTCCGGGTTGCTTTTTGATGAGAACACACCAATGGCAACAAACAATACAAAAAGAATAGTGGTAAATAAAAAGATACGGTGGTATCTTTTAAACAGCAGGGGTAATTCAAATTTCCAGAACTGGAATACGCGACTGTATTTTTCTTTTTTATTCTGGTAAATACTTTGATAGATGCCGGCTGCAATACCATTTACCCAGCGGGTGACTTTACTTTTTGGATAAAAGGTTTTGGCATAACTCAGGTCGTCGATCAAATTAACAAAGCGTTCAGCAGTTTCATCCGGGTTATCTGTGGGTGAATGCTGGTACTTATTCCATTTTTCAGCATTCTTCTTAATAAACATCGCTTCCCTCATATCAACAAATTACGGGTTATTATTTATACTGTAAATTCACGATTTTTTTATTCATAAAAAAATCCATGTTTTTAACTTTCTGTTGGCAGGCAATCAGTAATTTGCAACAATCATGGCCATCATTCAAATAAGTACCGCATTTAATATTGACCTGGAGTTTGAGATCGCAGAATTTCATAAACGCCTGCTGGCTTATATTATCGACTTTGGGGTGATGCTCCTTTACCTGTACAGCATGAAATATGTACTGTACGATGACCTTTTATTGAACTGGGATGAAAATGTGGGCCTGGATATTTTGATCGTATCTGTACCCCTGCTATTGTACTCTTTACTTACTGAGTTATGGCTTAACGGGCAAACAGTTGGAAAAAAAATAATGTCTATCAGGGTCATCAGCTTAGAAGGTGGAGAGCCAACCTTTGGACAATTCCTGTTACGCTGGATCACCAAATTTTTTGAATGGCCCTTCTTATTTGGCTATATCGCATTTTCAAATGATAATGTGTTGCTGTATAGTTTTATAACCGGCTTGTTTGGAATTGCAGTGGTAATCATCATTTCTGTATCAAACAAAAGCCAGCGCCTGGGCGATATGGCTGCAGGCACCGTAGTTGTAAATACCAAATCGGCCCTCACGCTTGCCGATACTGTTTTTATGCAGATCGATAAAACAGATTATAAAGTGATGTTCCCGGAAGTGATGCGGCTGAGTGACCGTGATATAAATACCATCAAAAGCGTATTAACACAGGCCGCCAAAAGAAATAACTATGATATGTGCAACCGGGTGGCAATGAAGATCAAAGATGTGCTGAATATTAATTCCGACATGTATGTTGACCAGTTCCTGGAAAAGCTGCTGGCGGATTATAATTACCTGGCCACAAAGGAATAAAATAAGCCACCTCCCGGTGGCTATAAATATCTGAAAACCCTGAGCGTTTAACGCATAGCTGCCCCTGCTATTCCCAGGATTAAAGCCAGTGCTATAAAGCTGAGATATACGATCGTTAAGATCCCCATCAGTTTGTACAGGTTCTTTAAATTTAAAAAGGAATTATTTAAACTTTCCTGGTCACCTGCATATAAGGCTGCTTTCATTTTGGATGCAAAGCGGTATAAGTACAACGACATAAAAAAATACAAAGCGGCAATGATAAGGTATACGACCATTATAAAGCCCGCACCAATAAATGAACCGCCGAAACTATTACCCAAAGTTCCCAGGATAGTACCCGCAAACAGTGCCCCGATCGCTATGATCACACTTAATATAAAACCCACAATACTTAAAAAATTGGCCCACTTCGCAGTTCCTGAGAGGTGTGCATGAGCTATTGAATCAATTTGTAACTCGGAGTTTAAAAGATTTTGATTTGATTCCATGATCAGTTGTTTTGGTTAAAATTCATACTGTTAATCCGCTGAAAAGTTAATCCGTTAATTAGTTAATCCGTATAGATCTGTTGTTGGAATAGCCCTTCAACGTATTAACGGATATACCGATTAACGGATTAACATTATTCTCTGCTATTGAAACTTGTCGATATTCGAAAAGAACACAGCAAAAAATGCGATGTAAAAGATCAAACCAACAAGTTGCAGGCAAAGTCCTATGATGGCACAAATGCGTCCCGCTTTTATATTATTGTATGAAGCCAGTGTGTATTGAGCGGGATTTGCTTTATACAGAGCAATATCCTTGTTTGAAATAACGAGGGCAATAATGCCGCAGATAAAACAAACAACAATGGATAATATTCCCAGTACCAATGTCGCAGTTGCGTTGGGTAAATTTTGAGGCTGGCTGGATGATGTGTTGAAATTTGGATCGGTCATAATGGTGATTTTAGTTTTGGTAAATGAATTATCTGATATTGTCCATATGCGAAAATGCAAAGGCAATAATTGCAAGATAGATGATCAGGACCAGGGCCAGTAAAGCAAGTCCGATGATCGCACAAATACGTCCGGCTTTTATATTGCTGTAAGATGCCTCGGTATACAATTCGGGGTTTGCCTTATAAAGGGCCACATCCTTATTTGATATGACAAGTGCTACGATACCGCAAACGAAACAAACCACAATGGATAATATCCCCAAAACAAGCGTAGCGGTAGCATTGGGCAAGGGGGATGCGTTGGAATTCATATTATTCCCGCTTAAAAAATCCCTGTTTTCCCCGTTCATTTTATACAGTTTTGGTAACTATTAGTTTGTAAATATAACTTACCAGGATTATACCTGCACAAAAAAAATAAGCAAATTTTAAAATGGAAGTTCCGTTCCTGATCTTTATTGCCAGGTGCAGGATCAAAAATGCGATGAGTAAAATAATGGGTATCAATGCAGGATATGTTAACAGGCTGTGCATCACATCCCCTTTCATCAATAAAATAAAGCTTCTTTGTAAACCGCAACCCGGGCAATCGAAATGCGTTAGGGCCTTAAACATACAAGGCAGCTGGTGTGCTTCAAGCCATGTGATGATATTTAATATATTCACGTTAATCCGTTTATTGGTTAATCCGTTAATCCGTGGGGCGTATAATTATTCAAGCTCTTTTATTGTGGTTGAGGAAGCTGCAACAAGTGTGTAGCTCTTAAATTCAGTAAACTGCTATACGAATTAACGGATATACGGATTAACGTTTTAACGGATCAACGTCCTAATAAGCCCTTGCAAACAAAACCCTTTGCGTACTTGGTTTACCGGTTAAGATACAGGTTCCCTCTTCCTGCTTATTATTCATGGGAATACAGCGAATGGTAGCTTTGGTCTGGTCTTTTATCTTCTCTTCCGTTTCAGCAGTACCATCCCAATGTGCAGCAATAAACCCGCCTTTTTCATCCAGTAATTTTACAAAATCGTCCCAACTATCTGCATTGGTTGTTTTTTCTGTGCGGAAAGCAAGCGCCTTATTGTACATATTCTGCTGAATTTCATCCAGCAGTTTTACAATATTATCAGCAAGCCCTTCCATCGGCATACTGTTCTTTTCTTTGGTATCGCGGCGGGCAACTTCCACTACATTATTTTCCATATCACGTAATCCCATAGCGATCCTAACGGGTACGCCTTTTAATTCGTGCTCGGCAAATTTCCAGCCCGGGCGGCTGTTATCGTTGTTATCATACTTCACCCTTATGCCCAATGCTTTTAACGAGTTAATGATCTCTAATGCCTTTGCGTCAATGGGTTGTTTACTGTCTTCTCCTTTATAAATCGGGACGATCACCACCTGGAACGGTGCGATCTTTGGAGGAAGTATCAATCCCTGGTCATCACTATGCGCCATGATCAAAGCCCCTATCAGCCTTGTTGATACACCCCATGATGTTGCCCAAACATATTCCTTTTTATTTTCTTTGGTGAGGAACTGCACTTCAAATGCCTTGGCAAAATTTTGCCCGAGAAAATGTGAAGTGCCCGCCTGTAATGCTTTTCCATCCTGCATTAAAGCTTCAATGCAATACGTATCCACCGCTCCTGCAAAACGTTCGCTTGCAGTTTTCACACCTTTGATCACCGGCACTGCCATATAGGTTTCCACAAATTCGGCATACACATCCAGCATGCGCTCTGTTTCTTCAATGGCTTCTTCCTTTGTTGCATGAGCCGTATGTCCTTCCTGCCAAAGAAATTCGGCAGTGCGTAAAAATAAACGGGTGCGCATTTCCCAGCGCACAACGTTTGCCCATTGATTGATCAATATAGGAAGGTCACGATAGGATTGTATCCAGTCTTTGTACGTGTTCCAGATAATTGTTTCAGAAGTTGGACGAACGATCAGCTCTTCCTCAAGTTTTGCATCGGGATCAACAATGATACCTTTTCCGTTTGGATCGTTCATTAAGCGGTAATGTGTTACCACTGCACATTCTTTGGCAAAGCCTTCCACGTGTGCAGCTTCTTTACTCAGAAAACTTTTTGGAATGAACAAAGGAAAGTATGCATTGACATGGCCTGTCTCTTTAAACATTTTATCCAGCTGGTCACGCATATTTTCCCACAATGCAAAGCCATAGGGTTTGATGACCATACAGCCCTTTACGGCCGAATGATCTGCCA
>JBDSGK010000206.1:0-7985 GCA_039919015.1 Ferruginibacter sp. | reverse complement strand
GATTCTTCATCCTGGTAACATTACTCACGTCTCTTGTTGATTCTTTTACTGCTTCAATATTTTTGCAGTTGATTAATTCTGCAAACATATCCAGGGTCACTTCATTTTTATAATCAACCGGGTTATTGTAGATCATGATGGGCAGTTCGGTTGCATCGGCTACGGTTTTAAACCAGGCAACAGTTTCCCTGTGGTCAGCTTTATAACGCATCGGTGGCAGCATCATCAATCCTTTGGCTCCCCAGTTTGTTGCATAGGCAGCCTGCTGTAATGCATCTTTGGTTGAACCTTCGGCAATATTTAAAACAACAGGTACTTTGCCGGCACATGTTGAAACAGCGAATTTTACAAGCTGTTCTTTTTCATCAGTGCTCAATACGCTTGCCTCACCAAGCGTGCCGCCCAAAACAATACCGTTAACACCTGCCGCCAATTGTGCCTGTAGATTTTTTTCGAAAAGCGGCAGGTCCAGTTTATCATCCCCTGTAAATTTGGTTGTAAGTGCCGGAAAAACACCGGTCCAGTTGATGCTCATATTTTTTAATTTATTTAATCAAGCAGCAATTTACTATTAGTTTCTTTAACGGGAAGAAACATCCATTCAAATTTATATCGAATAATGTGGCAGAAAGGCTTTTGCTGATTTTTTGCAGGATCTAAACGGCATTTTTTCATCAACTATTTGGCTTATTTTATTATTTTGCATGATAATCGCTTCTCCATTCTATCATTTAACTGCTCATTCAAATGAAAAATTTATTTACCCGCTTCTTCAAATCAATGCTGTTTCTTTTATTACCTGCCTGTTTATCGGCACAGGTAAACCAGGATTACAGCATTTTATTGCATTCCGGAAAATTTACTCCCGAAGCAAACATCAGCAGTATTACTAAGGCAGACCCTGTATTTCAACAGAGCCTCTTTAATGGTAAGCATTATGTTGTTATTCAATTTAAGACGTTGCCAACCCAGTTGCAAAAAGATAACCTGAAAGCAGTTGGTATAGGGTTAATTGATTATATACCCAACAATGCTTATACGGCGAGTGTTTCGGCCGATATACATGTTACTGATCTCTGGTCTTCTTTATTCAGGGCCTTATTTCAATTCAGGCCAATAGATAAAGCAACACCTGGCCTTTTGAATGGCAGTGTTCCGGCTTATGCCGTTAAACAAGCTGGTTATGCTGATGTTGAAATTATTTCTTATGAAAAATTAAAGGCTGCAGATGTTCAGCAGGCCATTTCTTTCTTGAACGCTATGGTGATCCAGGATGTTCCCGATTTCAGGATGTTTACCATCAGGATACCTGAGGCGAATGCAAAAGAACTTGTCAATCTTCCTTTTGTGCAGTGGGCCGAATTTATTGCTCCTCCAAACCAACTTGAAAATTTACCTGGCCGCTCATTGCATCGTGTTAATGTATTGAATGATGGTGTTAGAAATTTAAAAGGTGACGGTATGAATATTGCTCTTTGGGACGAAAGAGCCAGTCAGCATCTTGATTTTTCTCCTGCAGGCCGACTCACAAATGTTGATGTGGGCGCTGCCGGAAGTCATGGCACCCATGTATCCGGAACCATTGGTGGAAGGGGCCTTATCAATCCAACAGCAAGGGGGATGGCACCTAATGCCAATATTTTTTCTTATTATTTTGGAGGTGATATCCAGGTTGCCATGGCAACCGCTATCCCGGCTAATACACTTATTTCAAGTAATCACTCATACCATGATGGGCTTGGTGTGCAGTGCGGGCTTGGGGGAGCATCTGCCAGTTATTCCCTGGTATCCAGGAATACAGATATAAACCTGAATAATTTTCCATACCACCTGCATTGTCATTCTTCCGGTAATAACCAGGGAGCTTGTGCTGGTGGGTGGGGCACAATAACCGGAACAGGAAAATCAGCCAAAAATAATGTGGTGGTTGGAAACATTACTACTGATGAAGTGCTTTCCGGATCCAGCAGTTGTGGCCCTGTACACGACGGAAGAATAAAACCGGAAATAGTAGCGATGGGAACCAATGTATTTTCTACCTACACACCATTAAATACTTATGGTACAATTTCAGGAACTTCTATGTCAACGCCCGGTATTACCGGAACGGTGGCTTTATTGGCGCAGCGTTACAAACAATTAAATGCAAACGTGCTTCCGCCTTCTTCACTGATAAAAAATATTGCGTGTAACACAGCACAGGATCTTGGTACTTTAGGCCCCGATTACCGCTTTGGTTTTGGTCGTGTAAATGCATTGGCTGCGGTAAAGATCCTGGAAGAGAACCGCTATGTTTTAAATACAGCCACTACAGGTTCATCCCAGGATATTACGATCACAGTTCCGGCGGGCGCTTCCCGTTTGCGTGTAATGCTTACCTGGAATGATCCGGCCGCAGCTGCCAATGCAAGTTTTGCATTGGTGAATAATCTTGACCTGAGGGTAATTGAAGGTGCCAATACCACCATGCCCTGGATATTAGATCCAACTAACCCATCAGTGGCCGCTACAAGAGCAGATGATAATATCAGCAATATTGAACAGGTAACCATAAACAACCCGGTAGCGGGTACTTATACATTAAGGGTTATCGGTGAAGCAGTTGCTACAGGGCCTAATCAGCCTTATGCGCTTACATGGGATATCAACCAACCCTATATAGAAGTGATCTATCCTAATGGTGCAGAAACATTTAACCCAACAGGTGCCCAGGTGATAACATGGGATAATTCAGGTGTAACTACAAATCAGACTGTTGAATATTCTTTAGATGGCGGAAGTTCATGGACAACCATTTCATCAACAGTACCTGCGGCTACTACAAGGTTAAGCTGGACCGTACCTGCAGCAAATACATCAACCGCATTGATAAGAGTAACAAACGGTTCTCTCACAGACCAAAGCGATGCAACTTTTAAAATACTGGGAAATACAACCGGCTTTACGGGTTCGGGTGTGAGCTGCAATGCAGGTGAAGTGATCTTTAACTGGGCCGCAGTAACCAATGCTACCCATTATGATCTTATGAAATTAAATACAACAACAGGTAATTTTGAAACACTGGCAACAAATGTTACCGGTACCACTTATACAGCAACAGGGTTAACAGCAGGCCTGAGTATGTGGTTTCACATCAGGGCAAAGAATAATACTACGGGTGCAGAGGGCGAAAGATCAAATGCCATTAATGTAACTGTTTCAAATGGCGGTGGTGGTATACCAACTCCGGGTGCCATTACGGGCCAAAATATAATTTGTGGTACACCAACGAATGTGCCTTATTCAATTGCTGCTGTACCCGGTGCTACTTCTTATAACTGGGCTGTACCTGCCGGCGCAAATATTGCCGGAGGCCAGGGAACTACAGCGATCACCGTTAATTATCCCGGGGGCAGCGTAAGTGGCAATGTGACTGTAACGGCCAGTAACGGAAGTTGTAGTACTGCACCATCTGTTTTACCGGTAACTGTCGGAAGCTCATCAGTTGCATCACCTACATCGGGTGGCAACCAGTTACAAACTGTTTGTTCAGGAGGCACTGTTCCTACATTAACAGCCACTGCAACAGTTCCTGCAGGCCATTCAGTTAAATGGTATACTGCTGCAACAGGCGGATCAGTGGTTGCAAGCCCTACATTAAATATTATTGGTACTGTAACTTATTATGCTGCCAGTGTAAACAATACAACATTCTGCGAAAGTACAGCACGTACACCCGTAGTGCTTACCATTAACAGCGTTCCAGGTGCCACAGCTTCTGCCGCTGGCCCTACTACTTTCTGCCAGGGAGGAAATGTAATCCTCATTGCCAGCAGCGGTACCTCCTATAGCTGGAGTAATGGTGCAACAACGCAATCAATTACAGTTACTACTTCGGGTAATTATACTGTAACTGTAACTACAGCAACCTGCACGAGTACAACGGCCCCTATTGCAGTTACTGTAAATCCTAAGCCAACAGCATCTGTTACAGCCGGCGGCCCAACGGTTGTGTGCCAGCCAAATACAGTTGTACTTACAGCATCAGCAGGCAGCTCGTGGCTATGGAGTAATGGTGCAACAACACAATCAATAACAGTTTCTGCAAGTGGTAATTATTCGGTTACGGTTACAAATGCAAGCGGATGTACATCAGATGTATCAGCTGCTGTTCCGGTAACCGTTAGCCCACAACCTTCCGTTAGTATTTCGGCTGCACCTTATACGAGGCTTTTGCCGGGATTGAAAACTACGCTAACAGCAAATGTTACGCCTCCCGGCACTTATGCTTATGTGTGGATGAAAAACGGAACTGCTGTTCCGGGAGCAACAGGTTCATCGTTAATAGTAAACCTGGACCAGTTGGGTACCTACTCAGTAAGGGTTACCAATGCCGGTAGTTGCACTAATACTTCTGCTCTCGTCAGCATTTCAGATTCAGTATCAACCAGGTTGTTTATCCTGCCAAATCCAAATAGCGGACAATTTGATGTGATCTATCACAGCGCCACAGCAACCAATACACATACGTTAAGGATCTTTGATGCTAAAGGAGCATTGGTTTACAGTAATGCTTATCCCATTACCGGTCCTTATCAGCGCATGGCTGTTGATATGAGATCGGGTGGAAAAGGAACTTATGTTGTAGCCCTGTTTAACAACAGTGGTAAGCGTGTTGCAACAGGAAAAGTGATCATTCAGTAAAGAGATCTTAATTATATTTTAAGTGGCTACCGGGAGGTAGTCACTTTTTTTATGTAGAGGAAACGATCCTCAATGAATTTTAACATTATACAGTAAACAAATTGCCTGGAGTTATATCTGAAATTAACCACATTTTCTTTCACTAAACTTTCACTTTAGCCCATTTACCTAAGCATAGTTTTTGAGTCTATTATGTATATATAAACAATTTAAAAACACTAAATATGGCACTTAAATTTAATTGGCTTGCTGCAGTTGCTGTTACGGCCGCACTGCTATTTACCGGTTGTGCCGGTACGGCTCATGTAGAACAGGACAATGCCGTTGATTTCAGTAAGTATCAAACTTACGCATGGGTTGAAAAGCCCGAAGAAAAAGAAGCAAAAAATGTAAAGAGGAATGAACTTACAGAGGCAAATATCCGCAATTCGGTAAACGGGCAACTTCAAAAGGCAGGGTGGAAGGAAGTAAACAAAAACCCTGATGTTATGGTAAACTATGAATTGCTGGTTGAAAGAACCGAACGGGAGCAAAAGGATGCCGTTTATTCTCAATCTTACACCCGCAGTTATTACAACCGCTACACCGGTAAAGTGAATACTTTTTATTACCCCGGACAGTTTGTTGGTTATGATACCTATTCAACCACGGTTAAAGAGGGAACCATTACGGTCACCATGATCGATAACAGGACCGACAGGACCGTTTGGCAGGGCTGGACAACCAGTGAACTGATCAGCCGCAAAATAACCGGTAAGGAGATCGATAAGAATGTGAAAACGATATTTAAGAAATTTGATACCGGGAAAAAAAGTTAGAAGAGTTTCCCTATGAAAACTAAAAGCCTCCCGGTTATTGACGGGAGGCTTTTATGTTCGATATATGGAGTTTCTTGCGCCACTATGTTTGTTATTTGGGGATGGCTAAAAAACTACAACTATTATTTAGACTTCGTTAACCACTCTGTAAGCCAATTGATCTGTTTTGTTTGAGAATTTATGATGTTCCGGCAAAGCGTTTTCAAACTTGTTTCCCGGCCATAATCAAAATAGGCTTTCGCCATATCAACTGCACTTTGATGGTGTGGTATCATTTGGGCTGCAAAATCCTTATCAATATCGTTGTAAATGACAGTAGCATCATTCATCATTGCCATCATTGAATTACTTAATGCTTTTTGGAAATCAGCTGAATTGGATGAAGTGGTTTTGGGAGCTTTTGAAATAGCTTCCTCCATAAATGTTATCTCTTTTGTTTGGTCGTCAATTACCTTTTGAGCAAATGCTTTCAGTTCTGCATCGGTTCCTTTAGCTATTTCGACTTTCGACATTTCAACTGCACCTTTATGATGCTCAATCATCATGACTGCAAAATCAATGTCGTTATTTCCTGTTATTTTCATAGTATGCATCTTCTGCATCATCTTCTCCATTGTTTCCTTTACAGCGTTCACCTGGTCTTTATTTTTTGTATCTGAACTTTTTTCATTGTGCCCCGTATGATTTAAACTATCCCTATTATCGGCGCCAGTATTTGAATTATTGTTGCAGGCGAGTAGCATGGATGTAAACCCTGCAAGTATAAATGCCTTTTTCATGTTAATTGTTTTTATTGATGAATAAATATTAAATAGCTTCTACACCGTATTCTTAAAAAATTGACATTAGCATTACGCCACTCATTGATATCATTAATGCATCTTCAATAATAGTTATAGTACTCATTGGTAAATTAAAAACCGCACCCAGGCATGCACATTGGATCTTCCTTTTGTTTAATACACTTTGTAAGACTCCCACTATACTGATGCTCATTACTAAGAAAGTAACCGCATTTGTTACAAGCGGATCAAAGTTTATAAGATAAGCAATACCTAAGCCAAGTTCAATAAATGCATAAATATAACCCCAGGCAGACCATTTTTTTGCAATTACGTCGTACGACGAATAGCTTTCACTAAAGCCTTTAAGGTTCAATAATTTGAAGAAGGAGAATACTAAAAAGAAGCCTGCCATGAAATTTCGCATCCATGCGTCCCAATTGAAATCTCCCCTAACTGCTTCTATACACAAAGTAACACCTGTAATATATGCACCAATTAACAGGACAGGCTTATAGGTATTAAACCATGAACCGGTTTCTCCAATAGGTGTTGCATGGAGCATCCCTTCGTCTGCTTCTGTTATCGTGTAGTTTCCCGCTTTACTTACAGCATCCTGGAGTATGTTAACCGGGATATGCTTTTGCATGTTGATAGTAGCCTGCGGTGTTGAAAGTTGTACAGCTGCTTCTTTAATGTTTCCTAACATCAGGAGTTGGCTTTTCACTTTGGTAACGCAACTACCACATGTCATGCCTGTAATGTTATATGTATGTGCCATAATTTTTTTTATAACACAAAGTTATGCGTGCATAGGGGCTGTACCGGTACAGAATTATGGATAATGTTTACATTATTTTGGCTTCCCTACATCATCCAGTGACCTCCTGCTTTCCACTCCGATCTTTTTGAATCGGGAAGGGGTTAAACCGGTCAGTTTTTTAAATTGATTGGATAGGTGTGCCGTACTGCTGTAGTCTAATTGGAAAGCAATTTGCGAAAGAGATAATTCATCGTACATCAACAATTCTTTAACTTTCTCGATCTTTTGATTAATAATGTACTGTTCTATGGTGATACCTTCGACTGCTGAAAAAAGGTTGCTCAAATGAGAATAATCCACGTGAAGATGGTTAGATAATAATTTACTGTAGTTCTCCTTTGGCTGTTCATCTTTATAATGAACGGTATCAATGATAAATGTTTTTACCTGTTCGATCAGCCTTGTTCTCCGGTCGTCAATTAACTCGAAGCCCGCATTTCTCAAAGCATTAGATAATTTCCCGTGCTGGTCTTTCAGAATTTCTTTCTCTTCTATCACAACTTCTCCCAAAGCGATATTAACCGGGTGTAAATTGAGCTTTTCCAGTTCTGTTTTTACTGCCATCTTGCATCGATGACAAACCATGTTCTTTATGTAAAGTTTCAAGTGTCCATAATTTGTTTTGTAGCATAAGTGCCCGTTCAAAGTTATTAAAAGTTAAGGTTAAATGTCCCACTATGCCTTCATCACGCCTTCTGTAAATAAAAAAAGCCCCGATAGTAGAACTATCAAGGCTATTTTAATTTTTATCAGTACCACGTACGGGATTCGAACCCGTGATTCCTCCGTGAAAGGGAGGCGTCTTAACCCCTTGACCAACGCGGCATTTCCTGTTAAAGGACGGCAAAGATAACCCGTGGCAGTTTTTCAGCCAAATAA
>JBDSGK010000205.1:0-13720 GCA_039919015.1 Ferruginibacter sp. | reverse complement strand
CACTAAAATACCCGCCATAGCCCCAGCCTGGACCTGTATTATCTGTTCTGCCAATCACTGCCCCCACATCACTGTTCGCAGCATACGTATTTCTGGCATAAACAGGGGATCCGTTACTAAAAACATCAGTAGCATTATTTGATTCAAAATATGCAGCATTTGCAAGGGTTGTGGCCACTGTATTTGCTACATGTAAGCGGGCAGTTGGTGCACTAGTACCAATACCCACATTGGTTGATGCCACAGCACCATTAACTCCATTAATACTACCCAATACCATGCTGTTACTTTGGCTAACTCTTGCATATGCTCCAATTGCACTTGCATTAGTTAAAGCAGTAGACCCAGCATCAGCATAATTACCAAGGAAAGTATTGCGTGCTCCTGTTATGTTATTTAGTCCTGCATAGGTGCCAATACCTGTATTGCCAATGCCAGCATTATTATTATAAAGACTGTAAAACCCATTGGCAACATTATCGGCACCGGTAGCACTATTATTTAATGCCCTGTGGCCAATAGCCGTATTACCATCTGAATTTAGGTTTGCATTTAGTGCAAAAGAACCAATGGCAGTATTCCAATTCCCTCCCTGGTTTAACAGCATAGAATTTAAACCAAAAGCAGCATTGCCCAGCCCGGTTATATTGGAATATAGCGACTGGGTACCCAGCGCACTGTTATCATCTCCGGTAGTATTGTTTTGCATTGACTGCACGCCTACTGCCACATTATTATCTGCTGCTGTAGCATAGTAAAGTGCGTTGGGGCCAATACCCACATTATTACTTCCCGTTAAGGCACTTGCCATTGTGACTGACCCTACAGCTGTATTATTTGAACCTGTTGCAAATGCCAGTGCAAAATCGCCAATAGCGGTATTGAAAGAAGTGTTGGCTCCATTGAGGGCTCCATAACCCATTGCTGTATTGTAATTGCCTGTAGTACCGAGCTGACTTGCCAGGTAACCAACTGCTGTATTCTGTATGCCCAATGTATTATTACGTAATGCGTTCGTGCCTACACCCGTATTTCCGTCACCCTGTGAACTGAGTGTTGCTCCAAGTGTATTATTTAATAAAGCTTCGTATCCTATTGCTACCGTATTGCTTCTTTGATTGTTGTAACCTGCACTCCTGCCAATATAAACACTTTGGCTTCCGATAGAGTCGTTCCTTCCTGCCCAAAAACCAACGCCTACATTATCATTTCCACGGGTACGGCCATCCATACTGCCGGCGCCCAGGGATACGTTCCGGCTGCCGCTACTATCACTGGCCATTGCACCATCTCCAATAGCTACATTTTGTGCCCCGGATCTTATTTCATAAAGAGCGAAACTACCAACAGCCGTATTTGCCCCTCCCGTGCTTCTGCCACTAACACCCTGCCCTGCATAACTACCTAAATAAGTATTGGTGCTGCCTGTTGCCCAATAACCAGTATTGATACCTACACCCACGTTTCTTATTCCAAGGCCGTTTGATCTAAAGGCAGAAGTACCCATGGCCGTATTTTCGCTACCTGTTGAATCGTTTTCTAAAGCGAAATAACCATTAGCTGTGTTCCAGATAGCAGAAGTTATATTTCTTGAACTGTATGCACCTGTTGAAGTATTTCCATATCCGGTGGAATCTTTCTCTAAAGCAGAGCTGCCAATGGCAGTATTATCATTGTTCCTGAACAACCTGCCTGCATTGTTACCTACAGCAGTATTATTACTTCCTAATGTGCTTTGAAACATAGCGGCATTACCAACCGCCACATTATTGATACCGGTTTTGTTGGATGTTAATGAAAAACTACCCACGGCTGTATTTGCTCCGCCGGTGGTATTGCTGTCTAAACTGGAGTAACCAATGGCGGTATTTGGATAAGTGGCAGTAGTAGTATATAAAGCCCTGCTTCCAACAGCTACGTGTTGGCTGCCATTGGCATTTTTGCGAAGTGCCATAGCACCCACAGCTGTATTATCGTTCCCGCTGTTTGCAGCCAGCGCCGAATCACCCAGTGCAGAGTTACGGCTATAATCAAAACCAAAACCTTCCAGTCCATATAAAGCCCCTCTTCCCACTGCTGTATTTTTTACTCCACCAACGTTTGAGTATAAAGCATATGAACCAAAGCTGGTGTTTTCCTGTCCGCCGGTGGTGCCAAAAGCACTGTTGCCATACATGGCGGCATATCCCATGGCTGTATTAAAATCAACTTTATTAAAATAGCCTGCATAGCCCCCTATAAAATTTGTATAGCTTGCTGTATCATTGGTATAGCCCGCAGCATAACCCATACTATTATTCATGTCTCCTCTTTTATTCAGAAAACTGGCGTAACGACCCACGGCACTGTTATAACTTCCTGATGAATCTGATTCAAGAGCGCCAACACCAACACCTGTATTTTCAACACCATACCTGTTATTACGCATGGCCCTGAATCCAACTGCCGTATTCATGTAGCCAGTTGCATTGGAACCTGGTACATCCATAGTTTCACTACCCACCGCAGTATTCCAATAACCACTGGAATCACCCCTCATGGCAAAAGCACCCACAGCCACGTTTGAGCCATTTTTCCTGTGATTATACATCGCATCTGCACCCACGGCTGTATTATAAGATGCACTGTCTGTTAACCTGAGTGTACTTAAACCCAACCCGGTATTGTAAATGCCTGTTCTGTTATACTCCATACTATATGCACCGATAGAAGTGTTAAAGATTGTGTTTATTGATGAATCACGCTGGCTGTAATAACCTACTGCGGTATTATAACCCTGGCCTTGCTGCTTGCTTAAGGTTTTATAACCTACGGCTACGTTACCATTTGTAGTAAGTGCGCCGCCCATTGAACTATCTCCAATGGCTACGTTCACTGCAGAAACGAGACCCCTGCTTAAGGCTTCGGTACCTATTGCTACGTTTCTGCTACTGTAGGTAAATGCCATAGCACTGTCTCCGATTGCAGTATTTCTACCAATACCAGAACCATAAATAGTACCATTGTTGGCGTTATACAAAGCCCGGTAACCAATGCCTACACTTTTACTACCGGTCCAGAAAGCATATCCTGCTTCTGTTCCAAAATAGGTAACTTCCTTTGTAGGATATGTAATTGGGTCATAGTCTACATAAGCACCCGCAGAAAAACCTACGGCAGCATTGTTATGATGTTTGTTGAAGTATAATGCATCCCTGCCAATAGCAGTTGTTTGTGCGGCAGTGTCTGCAAGAAAAGAAGCCTGTACACCGAGAGCCACATTATTTGAACCTGTGGTTCCATTGCGCAAGGCATTTAAACCGAGGGCTGCATTAAAGGTTCCCGTAGTATTGTTTTCAAAGCCTCTATATCCTAAGGCGGTATTTCCTTTTATACTATCAATTATACCCGATGGCATATTCCTTACCCTGAATCTTAATGCAGAATCATTAAGTGTACCTAAAAAATGTGCAGCGGTAATATTATTGTTGCCGGTAATTTTCCAGGCAGTGGTATCTGTGGCAAAACCATTGGTATTAATATATACCCAACGTGTATTTGGTAAATCATAGTAATGAAACCCAATACTGTCGGGGCCGGTTTGATAAACCAGTAATGCATTTGCCGGTGTGGCAATGGCATTTTTTTGGGTCTTATCCATTCTCGGGATCAACATTCCCTTCAACGTACTTTCAACATCCAGTATGGAACTGGCATTGGCAGGGTTGCCCGATGTGTTGATACTTAATGATTGCGATTCAGCAGTTTGGTGTAGCGTAATTGCAAAGCTTACAGCAAATACCAGGCGTAAAAGTTTGGTCATAATAAAATAATAAAAGATAAAAAGGTTATAATAAACAGCCGTTCTCCCCGGGAATTGGAAGCTTTTTACAGGAATTGGATTTGGTGCGGGAGATTATTAGAGACCGTTAAATTAAAATTTTTTATCCAATTAACTAATAGTTTGATAAATAAATATTTATTAACATGATTGGCCCCATATTGAAGTGGCAAAACTAAACTGAAAACAAGGTTTAAAAAATACTGCAAATAGGGGGGGTAACCCGTAGCAACAACTTCTTAATTTGGTAATTTTTATTGAACAACAGTTATAAAATAATCCATAGCAGCCATATCGATAGCACTCCCTGTTGTATTTGTAAATTTTACTTCAACCGTACCCGCAACACTAACCCTGGCGTATGCAATGATCAATCCATCATTTAAAGCCGTGGCCGGCGAAATATAAACCGTACTGCCAACTGCAGCATTAAGTACTGTAAAGGTTTCTGTGATAGTTGTACCTGCCGGGGCATTGGCAATATCCTTATTTACGGTAACCTTTATGAGATTGGTTACAGCTGTTCCGTTAGCACCCAGTGTAAAATTGCCGTTAACATGCAGCCTTGTGGCAGGGGTTGTTGTTCCAATACCCACCAGGGTATTTGCTGCTGCACCATTTACCCCCGAAATACTTCCCAAAACCATACTGTTACTTTGGGCAACCATGGCCCGTGCACCAATGGCCGTTGCGTTCGTAAGATTGTTTGAGAAAACATTACTTAAATATCCCAGGCCGGTATTATTAGAACCGGCACTGTTGGTTTGAAGGCTAAATCTTCCGATACCGGTATTGTTTGTACCATCGGAATTAAAGATAAGGGCACCTGTTCCAACAGCCGTATTATTGATGCCGGTGATATCATTTACTAACGTGTTGGCTCCTATGGCAACATTATTATCGCCCGAAACATGACTGGCTAAATTGTAATAACCCAGTGCAGTATTCCAGTTGGCTGTTCCGTAACTCCACATAGAATAGCCACCAACAGCCGTATTGTAGCTGGGTGCATCTCCTCCAAATTCCATCGCATTAGTTCCAATAGCCGTGTTCTCAATACCATTTTTACTGGCAAGCAAACTATGGTATCCCATTGCGGTATTGTTATTGCCATCAGCATTATTCATCAGGGATTGAAAACCAACTGCAACATTGGCCAAACCACTGGTATCGTTTTGTAAAGATTGTAAACCAACCGCTGTATTTTCTGCACCCGATGTATTTAACTTTCCTGAATACATGCCTAAAAAAGTATTGGAATAACCGGTAGTATTATTTATTCCTGCTGAAGAACCAAAAAACGCATTGTCGCTGCCCGTAGTTGTATTCTCTCCCGATGAAGCTCCTACAAATGTATTATTGCCGCCCGTATTTCTTACGCCGCTGCGAAAACCAATATACACGCCTGCCAAACTGTTATTGATACTGGCACCTGCCGAGTCGCCGATGGATACATGTCCCTGGCTCACCAGGTCATTACCGGCACCACGTCCAATGGAATAATTGGAACGGCTAAGATTGAACTTACCCACACGTTGATTATTTATCCTGAAGTTGATGGGAACATTGTCTATATTGCCGATAAAACTGGAAAGATCCGTTAAGCCTGTATTTCCCCCTGTTCTCCAGTTGATGCTGTCGGCAAGGCTGTTTTGCAACCACTTCCATTGGCTGCCATCAAAGTAATGAAACCCAATACTGTCGGGTGTATTTTGAAAGATCAGTAAACCTGTGGCGGGGGCGGGAATGACATTTTTCTCTGCCTTGCTCATACGCGGGAGCAATACACCTTTCAATGTAGTTTTTACATCCAGTATGGCGCTGGGGTCAGCGGCACTACCATCTGTATTTATACTTAATGATTGTGAAACAGCGGTTTGTTGTAGAGCGAAAGCAAGAATTATTGCCGTCGCTAAACGTAACAATTTAGTCATTAAAAGGTTGATTAAATTTTTAATAATAACTGCTGATTTCCCTCAGGGATTGTAATTTTTTACAGGCATCGGAGTTGAAGGGTATGCTTAGAGACTGTAAGGTATAAAATTCTTTTTATTATGTTGTACTTTGATAAATATTATAAAAAAAAACCTGATCTATGGACAGTTAGATTACAGCATTGCCTTCTGTGAAAAATATTTCAGAACGTTAGTGCAAAGGAAGGATGAATTGAAATATATTTATTTGACCAGCAGTTTTTCTATTTCCTGCAGCCTGTTATTAATGGCTGTTAATTGTTTTTGTTGTTCTTTTATAGTTTCTACCAATACGGGTGTTAAACGGGAATAATCAACAGACTTATATCCTTTGTCATCTGTAAAAACCATTTCCGGAAAGATCTTTTCCAGGTCCTGGGCTATAAAACCCATTTGCATCTGATCACTAAAATTCATATTAGTAAACTGATCCTTTTTCCAGTAATAATTTACCCCATTTATTTGCAATAATTTTTCCAGTGGGTTTGCTATTGAGGTTATATTTCTTTTGTACCGGAGATCAGAGGGGCATGTAATTGCGGAAGTAGTGATCGTTCCTGAAGCAACAATAGTTCCTATTACTCTTACATCTCCACATACTTCAAGTTTAGATGATGGTGCCGATGTACCAATACCCACATTTCCTGTTCCCCATGCAATTACCATAGCATCTGTGGTCATGGCATCAGTTCTTTGGTTATCATATCCCATATCTCTGAATGAAAGGTAACCATTTGGGAGTGTGACTGCAATTTTCCAGTCTCTGGCAGAACCAATAGTATTACCCGACTGTAAAAATATAGCTCCTGTATCCAATACGGTGAAACGGGTGCCGCCTCCAACATGTAGCTTAGCTGAAGGAGATGTCGTTCCAAATCCCATGTAACCAGTTGCAAAATTACCATAGACCAACGGAGTATTGGTATTGCTGTTGGCAATGTATAATTTGTTTGAACCATTTGTTTCTGTATATCCCGCCTGGTAGCCAAGGAATACATTATTGGTTCCTGTTGTTAAGTTGTATCCTGCCTTTGAGCCAATGGCGGTATTGCCCGTACCTGTACTATTGTACAGGCTTGAGTCTCCAATGGCCACCAAATTATTTGA
The DNA here is from genome assembly GCA_039919015.1 of Ferruginibacter sp. Classification (GTDB taxonomy): domain Bacteria; phylum Bacteroidota; class Bacteroidia; order Chitinophagales; family Chitinophagaceae; genus Ferruginibacter. The sequence goes on along the minus strand of JBDSGK010000205.1, from coordinate 6,820 downwards.
TGTGGTATTGCTGAAAAGTGATTTCACACCAACCGCCACATTGCTGTACCCGGTGGTATTGTTGGTCATGGCAAAATAACCCGCCACTGTATTGCTACTGCCGGTTGTATTCTGAAAGATTGCACTGCGACCTATTGATACATTGCTGCTGCCGGTTGTATTCTGCTGTGCGGTATAAGAGCCAAGGAATGTATTATCACTGCCCGTGATCGTGTTGCGCCCCGATAACTTGCCCACACCCACATTAGAATTACCGGAAAAAATTGTAGAACCATACAATGCTTCCCTGCCAACAGCAGTATTATCAATACCTGTACTGTTATTCAAGAGGGCATAAAAACCCAACCCGGTATTATCGCTGCCCGTCGTATTTCCATACATAGCACCAAATCCATAAGCAGTGTTGTTACTACCGGTGGTATTCTTGTACATGGTCTCTACACCACTGGCGTTATTATTAATGCCGGTGCTGTTAAAATAAAGTGCATGAAAGCCTACTGCTGTATTATTAATACCGGTGCTGTTTCTGCGCAAAGCGCCATATCCAAAAGCAGCATTCAAATTACCTGTGGTGTTACTGTACAAAGCCGAATCACCAATAGCTGTAACGCTGCTGCCCGTGCTGTTACTGAATAATGCCTGGTTTCCAACAGCTACCAGGTTGCTTGTTGTAGTATTAGTATATAGTGCGCTGTCACCAACTGCGGTATTCCTGGATCCTGTTGTATTATTATAAAGTGCCCGGTATCCGCTGGCTGTATTACTGCTGCCTGATCCATTATTGCGTAAGACAAAAGCGCCCATGCCGGTATTTGCAGTACCCAACGAATCCGGATAGCCGCTTTCATAGCCATAATAACTGTTATTAGTTCCTGATTTGGATAAACGATGAGCACTTCTGCCAGTGGCGGTATTAAAGCTACCGGTAGTATTATCATGCAAAGCGCCTGTACCGATCGCTGTATTTTCCTGGCCGGTTGTATTCATATATAAGGCCTCGCTGCCTACTGCCGTATTTTTGTACCCGTTGGCAGCAGTGGTAGGCTGATTATAAAACAGTGCTTTGGAACCCACTGCAGTATTATCCATAAAATAACTGGAGCCTCCATTGAATGACTGGCTGTACATGGCTGAGTCACCAATCGCCGTATTTCTCCATCCCGAAGTAGATTTGGACATGGCCTGGTTTCCGATTGCTACATTAGCTGACCCGGTAGAAAGGGCGCCAAGCGTGCTGTCCCCAATGCCTATATTGCTTGTGCCCGTTGTGGTTTTCTGGCCTGAACCTTTACCAATAAAATAATGAGATTTGGTTTTATCAAACTGGCCAATCCAACCGTTGTTTTGTTTAAAACGGAGGGGCATATTATCGGTCGTACCCATGAAATTTACGGAGGTATCCGTACCCGCATTACCGGTTGTTGACCAACCCGTAACACTTGTGGTTAACCATACCCATGCAGCGCCATTGTAAAAATAAAAACCTGCACTATCAGGCGCATTTTGAAACAGCAGCAAACCAGTTGCCGGTGAACCGATCGCATTTCTTTCCGTTTTACTCATCCTCGGAATCAGGATCCCCCTGGCTGTACTTTTAACATCCAGCAAGGCACTGGCATTGGCCGTACTGCCATCGGTATTGATCGCTAAAGATTGGGAGTAGGAATTATTACTGCAAATTGTAAACAATAGTACAGCTAAAAATATAATGCATTTCATGTTGAAGTATTTTCAACAAAGTAAAAAATAAAAGGCAGGTTTCAAATACCAATTAATTTGGTATATAAGCAGCAAGTAGTTGTTTTAACCTAATTCAGGATATAAGGGAAACTGGATCATGAATGATTTCACTTCTTCTTTTACCGATCCAATGATATCCGCATCATCAATATTCATCAATACTTTGTCAATAAGATCAACAACGGTCTGCATATGCTCTTCTTTCATACCACGGGTTGTTATGGCAGGCACACCAACCCTGATGCCAGAGGTTACAAACGGACTTTTATCATCAAAGGGCACTGCATTTTTATTTAAAGTGATATGCGCTTTATCTAAGGTTTCCTGTGCTTTTTTACCGGTGATATTTTTATTCCGAAGATCGATAAGCATTAAGTGGTTATCGGTACCGCCGCTGATGAGCTGGTAACCTTTTGCAACAAATGCTTTGGCCATAGCTTGTGCATTACTGATGACCTGCTGGCCGTAAGCTTTAAAATCTTCTGATAAAATTTCCCCAAAGGCAACTGCCTTGGCGGCGATAACGTGTTCCAGCGGCCCGCCCTGTGTACCTGGAAAAACAGCCAGGTCAAGCAACGTACTCATCATCCTTGTATTTCCTTTGGGGTCTGTTAGTCCCCAGGGATTTTCAAAATCATGGCGCAGCATAATGATGCCGCCCCTTGGACCGCGTAAAGTTTTATGCGTAGTGGAAGTAACAATATGGCAATGATCAAATGGATCATTTAATAAGCCTGCAGCAATTAAACCTGCCGGGTGTGCTATATCAGCAAAAACAATGGCGCCAATTTCATCAGCCACGGCACGAATGCGCTTATAATCCCAATCCCGGCTGTAAGCCGAAGCCCCGCAGATGATCATCTTTGGTTTTTCTGCACGGGCAATGGTTTCCAGTTGATCATAATCAACAATGCCGTCTTTGGTAACGCCATAGTGAAGTGCCTTGTAAGTTTTGCCGCTGAAGTTGGCCGGGCTGCCATGTGTGAGGTGTCCGCCCATGCTCAGGTCAAGTCCCATGAATTTTTCTCCCGGTTTCATCACTGTCAGGAAAACTGCGCCATTGGCCTGTGCACCACTGTGCGGCTGTACGTTGGCATAAGTACAATTGAAAATTTTCTTTAAGCGGTCAATGGCCAGTTGTTCCACCTGGTCAACAATTTCGCAACCACCATAATACCTGCGGCCGGGGTAACCTTCTGCATATTTATTGGTTAATGAGGTGCCCATGGCCTGCATAACCTGCAGACTGGTGAAATTTTCAGATGCGATCAACTCAATGCCGTTACGCTGGCGTTCAAGCTCCAGGTTGATCAGGTCAAAAACCAATGTATCTTTTTGCATAAGCCCGTTTTAGAACCGCAAATATAAGCAGCACCCCGTATTTTGCTGATTCAATTATTAACGCCTGTGTATTTAAATACCTCAATTATGTAAAATGTATTACTTTCACAGCCGTTTCAAGTTTAAGAAAACAGAATTGTGAACTAAATGCACTGCCCAAGGCAGGTTAGTTTTTAAACAATGAAGGCAATCATTCCGGTTGCGGGAGCAGGTACAAAACTTCGTCCGCACACATATACACAACCCAAAGCGTTGATACCCCTGGCAGGTAAAACAATACTCAGTATTATTGTTGACCAGTTGCACGAAGCAGGGATCAAAGATTTCATTTTTATTATAGGTTACCTGGGAGAGAAGATACAGGATTATGTTAATAAGAACTATCCTGATCTGAACTGTCATTTTGTGCAACAGAACGAACGCTATGGTACCGGGCATGCCATTAACCTGACCCGGGAATTGGTGGGTACAGATGAGGTGTTGATCGTATTGGGTGATACCATTGCTGATTATGATGTTAAGGAGATCATTAATTCTCCTGTTTCCATGCTGGGTGTAAAAAAGGTAGATGATCCCCGCAATTTTGGTGTTGCCGAGATCGAGGACGATGGATCTATCAGCAGGGTGGTAGAGAAGCCATCCATTCCAAAAAGTAATATGGCCCTGGTAGGGATCTATAAGATAAAGGAAACTGATTTTATGTTTTCCTGCCTGGAAAAATTAATTGTAGTGAACGATAAAGGATATGATGAGTTTAGTTTGACTGATGCATTGGAATGCATGATGCAGCGGGGAGCCAGGTTCAAAGCTTTTAAAGTACCAAACTGGTTCGACTGTGGAAAAAAGGAAACCCTGCTTGAATCCAATGCCACCTTATTAAAAAAATTCGGGGGTAATGTTTCTGATAAACATTCCTTTGAAAACACCATTATTATTCCTCCCGTTTCCATAGCCGAAGGTTGTGATATTAAAAATTCTGTAATTGGTCCCAATGTAACTATTGGGGAATATACCAGGATAAACTATGCTATTATTAAAGATTCTATAATAGGGGCTTACTCCAAACTGCATGAAATTGTTTTAAACAATTCGTTGATAGGCAGCGATGCAGAAGTGAAAGGTGTGAGCCGCAACCTGAATATTGGCGATAATACTGCTATTGACCTGGGGGGCAGCAATAAATAATAAAAGATTCTTTCAAAAGAAAAGCTGGTCCCGATAAAATCGGGACCAGCTTTTTATTTAGCTCAAAATTTTTTAACTGAAGTGAAATCCGTTTTCGCTCCAGCCGCAGATGATACCGCCCATAATGGCAAGTGAAACAACCCAGTATCCGGCTGTGATGAAGATCAGTTTCCATGATTTGTGAGCATACAGGCCATTAATGGCAATTACCGGAAAAGCCAGTCCTATTCCTAAGATGCTACCGTGCAGTGCGCCATGCTTAAATGTCCTGAAGGCGGTTCCATAATCGGCCATGAAAGCGGTATAAGAAGCTTTGGCGTGTTCCGGATCGCCGCCAACCATGCCCAATGCACCAAACTGGTGTATAACTACAGGATGAATTACCAGGAAACCTGCAATAAAAGCGAAAACAAAGGATAACCCGAAGATCTTAGCCATATTGCCTTTTTTTAACGCTTCCTGTGTAAGGCCTTCGGCTTTCATCCAGGCATTGCCAAATACTTTTGGGTTATACCAAATAAAGCCAATAATAAATGTAGATAATGCCGCAGCTAATGTACTAAGCAACATGTGTCCTAAGTCCATAATAATTAGTTTTAGTTAGTTCAAACATAAAAATAATAATCAACACATGCAAGTATTTGCAGTTACTGCATTAAATACAAGCTGGGTTTCATTGCAGCAGTTTGTAGTTTAGGGCCTGTTTTTTTTAGGTTTTATAAAATAAATTCATTTACTTTGCGTTTCAAAGTACTTTCAGTTCGTTAATCAATTTTAACGATATTTGAAAAAACTATATTTAACAAAATGCAAAACCGGGTCACCAAGCTGTTTAATATTGAATATCCCATCGTACAGGCGGGTATGATATGGGCCAGTGGCTGGAAGCTTGCAAGTGCAGTGAGTAATGCTGGCGCATTGGGTATCATTGGTAGTGGTAGTATGTACCCGGAAGTATTGAGGGAGCATATCCGGAAATGTAAGGCGGCAACCCAAAAACCATTTGGGGTAAATGTGCCTTTATTATACCCGGATATTGATAAACATATCCAGGTGATTATTGAAGAAAAAGTTCCCATTGTGTTTACCTCGGCGGGTAATCCAAAAACCTGGACATCCATATTAAAGGAGCAGGGGATCAAAGTGGTGCATGTAGTAAGCAGCAGTAAGTTTGCCCTAAAGGCAGAGGAGGCCGGCTGCGATGCAGTGGTTGCCGAAGGTTTTGAAGCCGGGGGGCATAATGGAAGAGAAGAGACAACAAGCATGGTTTTAATACCGGCTGTTTGTGCCGCAGTTGATATCCCGGTTTTGGCAGCTGGTGGTATTGCAACGGGCAAACAGATGCTGGCAGCCATGGTACTGGGTGCAGATGGGGTACAGGTAGGCAGCCGTTTTGTAGCAAGCCCCGAAGCATCATCGCATAAAAATTTTAAGGATCTCATTATTGCTTCACAGGAAGGTGATACCCAGTTAACCTTAAAACAGTTAACACCGGTACGTATGTTAAAGAATAATTTTTTTCACCAGGTACAACAGGCCGAACAGCAGTGTGCCTCCATTGATGCGCTTCAAAAATTATTGGGAAAGCGAAGGGCAAAGCAGGGCATGTTTGAAGGCAATCTTGATGAAGGGGAACTGGAGATCGGGCAGGTAAGTGCCCTCATTAAAAACATAAAACCGGCTGCTGAAATTGTGAATGAGATGTATAAAGAATATAAAGACGCATTAAACAAGCTGGTATAATAATATATTATATTTGCGCATTATTAAAAATTTGTAAATCAATTCCCCCAGAAAATGTTACTAAATCCAGGGCAAATTTATTCCGGCTTTAAAAAAGTGATCTGCATTTTTTGTGTACTTTTTTTCTTTGCTGTTAACCTGGCAAATGCTCAAAATCCGATAAAGGATCCCAGCAGTCCTGATGTACCAAATTTGCCCGTTAATATACCCCCTGGACAGTTTTATGAAATATTAAAAGATAAGAATGGGGAAGGCAAAAAAAATACCGGTGAGGATATCAATAAATCACTTAAAGACAAGATCCAAAGAGACAGCCTGGTAAAGGAAAACACACCCCAGTCCAGGAATGTTACCGAGGATACCTATGGCATGCATCTTTTCCGTTCGGGTGTTGTGGCTTCTATAACTGAATTATCAACCCCACCATTAGATTATCCAATTGGTGTTTATGACCAGATCATTGTTTCATTGTGGAATGGAGCTGAAGCCACGCTGGATTATACAGTGGCAAGGGATGGCTCTATCTTTCCAACCAGTATTGGTAAAATATACCTCCAGGGTTTAACTTTTGCACAGGTGAGGTCGCTTTTAATACAAAGGTTCAAATCGTTTGTTCCTCCATCAACAAATATTTCGGTGTCTATCGGACAGCCACGTACCATTAGCGTAAATGTGGCTGGTGAGGTACAAAACCAGGGGCCGGTAACCGTTTCAGCATTTACCAATGCATTCAATATTATTGCGCTGGCAGGGGGCCCTACAGACCTTGCTAACCTGCGTGAGATCCAGATCAAAAGGGGGGGACGTGTTA
>JBDSGK010000204.1:0-4610 GCA_039919015.1 Ferruginibacter sp. | reverse complement strand
CATTGCCAGCAGCTTTACCTGCCCGCCGATTTTAACTCTTTGCCCATATCAGGCTTAATTACAAAAATTTATTTCAGAAATTCTGTTGGTGGTGGCAGTGGTGTTTATACCAATTTCTCAGTTGCATTTATACAAAATTCGCTTACTGCATTTCCAAACACTACTTTTTTAACCGGGCTAACCACGGCATTGTCATCTGCCTCCATTACCATTAATGGAAATGCTACGGCTGGGGGATGGTATGAAATCGCGTTAACCACTCCCTTTTTGTACGACAATACCCAAACTTTGATAGCTGAGATCAAATATGACTCAAGGACAGGTGGCATGTCGGGTTACACTACAACGGCAACAGGTAATAAACGGCTTTCAATTATCACGGCACCGGGCCCGCTTACAGGAAATTTAAGTACGCTTTGGGGCGATTTTGGGATGGATATAACCCCCGCAACAGCCTGTACAACACCGCCAAATCCCGGAACTGCCACCACAAGTGCTTCCGGCGTTTGTTCCGGAACACCTGTGAATTTAAATCTAACCGGTAATTCTATAGGAACAGGACAAACGTATCAGTGGGAAAGTGCGCCTGCAATTGGTGGGCCATATACCCCTTTTGGCAGTAGTCAGTCTACGCCGCCAATAACTATTAATCCCACTGTTACGCGTTGGTACAGGTGTGCGGTAACCTGCAGCGGAAATACACAAAATTCCGTCCCGGTTGAGGTAGTAGTTAATCCAGCATTCCCGGGGGGAACTTATACTATCAATTCTGCGGTAGCCACCGGCGGAGGAAACTATCAAACATTTGCTGATGCAGTTAATGCAATAAGCTGTGGCATTGCCGGGCCGGTAGTATTTAATGTAAATGCAAGCAGCGGCCCTTATAACGAACAGGTGATCATTCCAACCATTGGGGGGACTTCCGTTACCAATACCATAACCTTTAATGGCAATGGCAGAACCGTTACTGATAACGGAAATGCGGTTACGGGACAAAGAGCTGTTTTCAAACTTGACGGGGCAGATTATGTGACCATTAATAATTTCATACTAAATACCGGTGCTGGTACTTATGGCTATGGGGTGCAGCTTTTAAACGATGCAGATAATAATACAATTAGCAACTGTACTATTAATACAAATATCAGTTCCACATCAACCACAAATTATGCCGGCGTTCTGATTAACAGTACTGCTTCTGCAATAACAACTGCCGGGGCCAGCCTATGCGATAATAATACCATTACTGGCAATACAATTACCGGGGGACTTGCCGGTGTAGCTATTGTGGCCAATACTACAACCAGCCAGGTATTTGGCAACAGAATATTAAACAATACTATCAAAGATTTCTATAATTATGGGGTATATATAAATGGTAATGTAGGAACATTGATCGAAGGCAATGATATCAGCAGGCCACTAAGATCTGTTGTAACCATTTTTTACGGAGTATTTTATACCACGATCAGTTTAAACACGGGTGTAAACGCAAATAAATTTCATGATCCTTTTGCAGGAAATCTTGCCAGCACAGCTGCAGCATACGCTGTAGATCATGTAAACTGCGATGCTACAATTGGCAATGAGAATATTGTAAGTAATAACCTTGTATATAACTTTACGGGTAGTACCGGCACCCAAAACGGATTTTTATGTAATGCCTCGGATTATATCAAATATTACCACAATACAGTAGCACTTGAGGATGCTACCGCCACGTGCACAACCTGTGCTGCCAGAGGGTTTTACCAGCAGGGAACAGCTACCGGCCTCACTTATAAAAATAATATTGTTACTATCAAAAGAGGTGGTAGTGGAGATAAACAAGGTATATACTTTGAACAGAGTACATTAACAGCAATTACCCTTAGTAACAATGATTATTATTTTTATCCGGGGTTATTGGGCCTGCAAGAGATCGGTCATCTCGGGGCCACAGGCTATACAACCATTGGCGCCTGGCAAGCGGGCTCAGGCCAGGAAGGCGGCAGTGTTTCTATTGACCCGCTTTATCAAAATATAGCAACCGGTGACTATCATCCTACAGCAGCATCACTCAACAACCAGGGTACTCCGGTGGGTATACTAACTGATATAACAGGTGCAGCAAGAAGCGCAACTACTCCTGATGTAGGGGCTTATGAATTTACTGTGGCAGCCGGCATTAATATGGGTGCCGAAGCATTGATTACACCTGCAGTTTCGGCTAATGGATGTTACACATCCGCTGAAACAGTTACTATCAGGATCAGGAATAGCGATATCAACCCCATCAATTTTGTTACGAATCCTGTTATGGTAACTACGAATGTGACTGGTGCAGTAACACAAACCTTAAGTGCTGTTGTGAATACCGGTACGCTGGGCGCTGGCCTCACCCTTAATGTACCGATGTCGGCTACACTCAATATGGCCCCCACGGGCATTTACACATTTAATGCTTTTACAACTGTTGGCGGTGATGTAAATCCTGGCAATGATGCGATGACTCCTGTAAACATAACAAAAGCAGTGTTAGCCCCGGGAACTGCTTCTGCGAGTCCTGCACAGTACTGTATCACAGGCGGTACCCCTACATTATCAGTAACCGGGACCACCGGTGGTGGTTTACAGTGGCAACAGAGTATAACCGCCGGTAGTGGCTTTACGGATATACCGGGTGCAACTGTGGCTCCTTATACTGTTGGAAGCCCCATTACACAAACCATGTATTACAGGTTGCGGGTAAGCTGCAATGGAAATACGCTTACTTCAAACGAAGTAGCGGTAACATTAAATAATCCACAGGTAACCAGCACTACACCCGGTGCTGCATGTGGTCCAGGACCAGTATCAGTAACTCTGGGAGCTTCGGGAAGTGCCGGAACCACATTAAACTGGTATGCTGCACCTACAGGCGGATCATCAATTGGAACAGGTACCAGCTTTAATACGCCACCAATATCTTCAGCCACTACTTATTATGTAAGTGCATCCCTTGGCGGTTCAACAGAAAACATGCCTTCACCAACAATAGGCACAAGTACCTTCTTTAGTGCCTCAACAGGATGGGGATTAAGATTTACAGTTAACAGTGATGTTACGATCAATTCCGTAAAAATAAAGGCATCAAATGCCACTGCAGGATCTGCTACTATGCAAATCAGAATAACTGATCTGGCAGATGTGAATGTTTATACCGGTCCCGTTCATAATTTTTCAATAAGCACTGTGTTGGCTGAAGAAGTGATACCTGTTAATATTTTAGTTGCCCCGGGTAATTATAAAATGGTAATGACATCAACCGGTATTAATACTTTAGTAAGAGAGAGCAGTGGAGTTACTTTCCCTTATACAGCAGTATCAAATGCTGTCAGCATAACCGCAGGAGCTAATGGCGTAGGAACAGCTCAAACTACATCTGCCTATTATTGGTTTTATAATTGGGTAGTCTCTACCGGTTGCGAGTCTGCAAGAACAGCAGTACTTGCTACCGTTACTACACCTCCATCAGCCACTATATCTTATGCTGGTTCGCCATATTGCAGTAATTCAGGTACAGCCACGGTTACACAAAGTGGTACAACGGGAGGAACTTACAGTTCTACCGCAGGCTTAACAATAAATGCAGCAACGGGCGATGTTACTTTAGGTACAAGTACAGCTGGTACTTACACCGTTACTTATACTATTGCAGCTGCGGGAGGTTGCCCGGTATTTACAACAACATCTTCTATTACCATAACAGCTGCACCGGCTGCAACTATTTCTTATACAGGTTCACCTTATTGCACAACAGGCGGTACAGCAACCGTTACACAAACGGGCACAGCAGGCGGTACTTATTCATCTACTGCGGGATTAACGATTAATACAGCAACAGGTGAAGTAACATTAGGTACAAGTACCCCAGGTACATATACGGTTACTTACACTATTGCTGCTTCTGGTGGTTGTTCGTTATTTACCACTACTGGCAGTATTACAGTAAATAATTGTTCGAATCCATGTGCCAGTATTACTACAATTGCATGCGCAGCTCCTGCAACCGCAATATTAACAGGAGCCGGTATCTGGAGTCCGGGTAATTGTGGATTCACAACACCCGGCAATGAAAAAGTTTATAGTTTTACCCCCACTGTAACCGGTGTACATTCTTTACAGGTTACATCAGCAAGCGGTGGATTTGTTGATTATTTTTTCAAAGTCGCTTCGGGTGGTTGCACTGCAACCGGCTGGACCTGCATACAGGACATTAACAGTCCCACAACTGCCAGCATGGGTACGTTAACTGCTGGAGTAGAATATTATATTCTTCTTGATGCAGAAGTATTAACTTCTGTTACTCATACATTCCAGGTTAATTGTCCGGCTGCTGGCCCATGTGCCAGTATTACTACAATTGCATGTGGAGCACCTTCAACCGCAATATTAACTGGAGCCGGTATCTGGAGTCCTGGTAATTGTGGATTCACAACACCCGGCAATGAAAAAGTTTATAGTTTTACCCCCACTCTTACCGGTGTATATTTTTTACAGGTTACATCAGCAAGTGGCGGATTTGTTGATTATTTTTTCAAAGTCGCTTCGGGTGGTTGCACTGCAACCGGCTGGACCTGCATACAGGA
>JBDSGK010000203.1:0-10339 GCA_039919015.1 Ferruginibacter sp. | reverse complement strand
GATCTGTTCATAATTCATACTTACTTAACCGGCGGTATAAAGCAGTGCGGGTAATACCTAATTCTTTTGCTGCTTTTGAAATATTACCATTGTGTTTTTCAATTACCCGCAGGATGGTATTTTTTTCAACAACGCCCAGGTTCATATCCCTCATTTCTGCTGCTTCCTGCACTGCAGTTTCAATGGGAGAAAAAATAAGATCATCGGCACTCAGTGTTTCCCCTTCCGCCATGATCACCGCTCTTTCCATGGTGTACTGCAGTTCACGCACATTACCGGGGAAATGATAATGCTTCAGTTTCTCTATGGCTTTTGCATCAAAGTCGGGTACGGGCTTTAAATATTTGGCCGCATACATCTGTGCAAAGTGTTTGGCCAGTATCATAATATCTCCGTTACGCTTGCGCAAAGGCGGTACCAGTATCTCCACGGTGTTTATCCGGTAGATCAGGTCTTTCCTGAAACGGCTTTCGTTGGCCAGTTCGGCAAGCGGAAGATTTGTGGCGCAGATGAGGCGGATATCAATATTCATGGCATCATTACTTCCCACACGTGATACCTGCCTGTTTTGTAAAACACTCAACAGTTTTGCCTGCTGGTGCATGGATATATTTCCGATCTCATCCAAAAATAAAGTTCCGCCGTTGGCCGCTTCAAATCTACCAGCCCTTCCTTCGGCTGCACCGGTAAAGGAACCTTTTGTATGTCCGAATAACTCGCTTTCAAAAAGTGTTTCTGTCAATGCACCCACATCAACTTTTACAAAAGGCTTGTCTGCACGCATAGAATGATCGTGAATCGCTTTTGCGATCAGCTCCTTACCTGTACCATTTTCCCCGAGGATAAAAATATTCGCATCGGTGGGTGCGATCTTTTCTATTTTGAAGAAAATATAATTCATCACATCCGAGTCGCCGATCATTTCCTTGCCAATGGCTGATATATTGATAACGGGAGTATCACCCGATGCCTTTCCTTTTCGTCTTAATATTTCTTTAATGGCGTCAAGCAGTTTTTCATTATGCCAGGGCTTCACAATAAAATCATCAGCACCTTCTTTCAATGAACGTACGGCCAGGTCTATGTCTCCATAAGCAGTGATCATGATCACAGACAGGTGCTCATCCAGCTCTTTTATTTTCTTTAACCAGAAAATACCTTCATTACCGGTGTTGATACTGCTCTTAAAATTCATGTCCAGTAAAACGATGTCGAATTTTTTTGAAGCCAGTAATGACTGAATAAGCTCAGGATTCTTTTCTGTCACCACTTCCTTTGCTTCTGTCTTCAATAATAACTTCACAGCCGTTAATACGTCTGTATCATCATCAATAACCAATATGTTCGCGTTTTTTAAGATCATGATCTTTTTTTATAATCACGGTAATGTATCAGCTTGTAATACAGTCCGGCTTCAACTTGCTGCTGATGACAACTATTTTAAAAGTCTGAAAAGAAATTTTTACAAAATTTAATTTAGACACGAAGACTCAAAGGCACAAAGGGAAATGCGTAGCATTTTTCTACTTAGTGTCTTTGAGCCCCCGATAGCTATCGGGGTTGCCAATCTCTTTTCGCAGCGAAGCTGAGAACAAAATCTTATTGTCAATTGCAACCTGTCCCGACTTTTCGGGAAGAACTTAATTTTTTACGAAAGCCTCAGGCTTTAAGCTTTTTTGAGAAAGTAAATTATCTAACTGATGCATTACTTAATCTCCCACAAGTATACCATATTTAAAAACATTTATTTGCTAAACACAAAAAAAAAATTTGTGAAGAAAAAATTTGTATCAAAAACGGATACAGGTTGTATCAAAACCGTACACTATTCATGCGTGCTATAATTTCAGCGTATTGAAAAACAGCCTTTTAGATTTTGGCACAGCATTGTATAAAGAGAAATTGAAAAACAAATTTTAAAAAGTAAAAAAAGTAAAGCCATGAAAAGTAGGTCAACCGGTTTATCAGCCCTCAGCGATGAGACTCTAATAAACCTTACAACAGAAGTAAAAGAAATTCTAGCAACGGGATTTAAGAAAAGTCCCAACCGGATACTAAGCACAGCCGACCTCTGGAATATTCAGCGCAGGCAAAAAGCAAGGGTAATGAGGAGGTTTATTTAAAACTGACAGCTATTTCAAAAACTGTATCAAAACCGGACACTTGCTGTATCAATTTCGTACAGGTGGATTGAAGATTTAGATTTAAGCTTTTGATAATCAGCCCGGTAGCTTCTGGCACAGGTTTGTATATTCACCAATCGGGCTGCTATATATATGTACGCTTAGCAACTAACTGAAAAATAAAATACAAAGAAGGTTATGGACAGAGTCATTGAAAAAAAAGGATGGAGCAAAAAAAGGATCATGCTTGTTGTTGGCGTTGTGGCACTCCTTGTTCTTATTTATGCAAGCTGGAAACTTACTTCGGGTAAGGCCAGGTTAAATGTAAATACAGACCGTATCACCATCAGTGAGATAAGGCAGGGTGCTTTCCAGGAATTTATACCGGTTAACGGGGTGATACTTCCAATAACTACCATTTACCTGGATGCTTTGGAAGGTGGACGTGTGGAAGAAAAATTTGTTGAGGATGGTGCCATCATGAAAAAGGACCAACCCATTCTCCGGCTCAGCAATACCGATCTTGAATTAAGCCTGGTTAACCAGGAGACTTCGGTATTTAACCTGCTTACACAAATGCAGATATCACGCAATGCGGCACAACAAAATACCATTGGCAAATTAAACCAGCTTACTGATGTTGATAATGCATTAAAAGAAGCAGAACGTGTTTATAAGTTGAATAAAAGATTGGTTGATCAGAAAGTGATCGGTTCACAAGAGTTCAAACAATCGGAGAATAATTACAATTACCAGTTACAAAAGAAAAAACTGGCCGACCAGGTGTTGAAAAAAGATACCATTTCTACAAGACAGGAACAGGACCAGGCCAGGCAATCTTTTGGCCGTACACAAAATGCATTGCAGGTTATGCGTAAAAAAGTGGGCGACCTGATCGTGAGGGCACCGGTTGACGGGCAATTAACTTCACTGGATGCAGAGATCGGCCAATCAAAAAATAAAGGAGAACGTTTGGGGCAGATAGACGTGATGAGCGGATTTAAAGTAAGGGTTGATATTGATGAACATTATATTTCAAGGATCTTCATCGGGTTGGTGGGTGAAGCTTCTTTTGCTGGAAAAAATTATAAACTCACTATTAAAAAAGTATTTACACAGGTTACCAACGGGCGCTTCCAGGTTGATATGCAATTCAACGATTCAATACCGCAGGGAATACGCCGAGGGCAAACGCTGCAGATCAGGCTGGCATTGAGTGATGAGACACAGGCCCTGCTTTTGCCTAAGGGGGGGTTTTACCAGCAAACAGGTGGTAACTGGATATTTAAAGTTTCAGAAAATGGCAGGGTTGCCTACAAAATAGATATCCAGTTGGGCAGACAAAATCCCGATTATTATGAAGTGATGCAGGGTTTAAAGCCTGGAGATAAAGTAGTAACATCCAGTTATGAGAATTATGGAAGCATGCAGGAGCTCGTTTTGAAAAAGGAATAGCAAATCATTGATCATCTATAAAAAACAAGGTTATGAAAAAGCAATATCAATTAGTAATAGGGATACTTGTTACGGGTGTTTTTTTCTGCACCAACCAGGATGACAACCTTAAAGCCTGTGGTACAAATACAACAGCTTGTGCAACCATACAAAAAAAGGATGTCCCAAAAAAGAAAATAGAGAGCAAGGATATCCCCACTGAATATGGGGAAGACACTGATACGGGCATTTATATGTTTATGAACCCGTTTATACAATAGTCAATAAGAAGATTTTTTAAAATTTAAAAGATAACCATGATAAAAATTTCTGAACTGGAAAAGATCTACCGCACTGAAGAAGTAGAAACGGTTGCATTGAACAAACTTTCCATCGAAGTAAAAGAAGGGGAATTTGTTGCCATTATGGGGCCATCCGGTTGTGGCAAATCAACGCTCCTGAACATCCTGGGATTATTGGACGATCCTGATGCAGGAAGTTTTGTTTTTAACGGCACCGAAGTAGCCAAATACAATGAGCGAAAAAGAGCCGACCTGCGTAAACGTAACATTGGTTTCGTTTTCCAAAGCTTTAACCTGATCGATGAACTGACAGTTTTTGAAAATGTGGAATTACCATTGATCTATACCGGCATTAAAGCGGGTGAAAGAAAAAAAAGGGTAGAAGAGGTATTGGATAAAATGCAGATCATGCATCGTCGTAATCATTACCCGCAGCAGCTTTCCGGCGGACAGCAACAAAGGGTTGCCGTAGCCAGGGCCGTTGTTAATAATCCTAAACTCATTTTAGCCGATGAGCCAACAGGTAATCTTGACTCATCAAACGGTAATGACGTCATGCAATTACTTACCGACCTGAATGAAAAAGGTACAACAGTGATCATGGTAACCCACTCCGAGCATGATGCAAGGTATAGCCACCGGATCATTCGTATGCTCGATGGACAGGCCGTGATCGAGAATATCATGTTGTAAACGGATTGCTGATAACAGGTTTTACCACGCCATGAAAAAGCCGATCAACAACTTAAAGTATAGCCATGATTAAAAATTATTTTAAAATAGCTTTTCGCAACCTCTGGAAAAACAAAGGATATAGCGCCATCAATATTTTCGGGCTTGCTGCAGGACTTGCCACCTGCCTGCTCATCACCCTGTATGTAACAGATGAGTTGAGTTATGATAAGCACTTTAAAAATTCCGAACGCATCTACCGCATTAATTCTGACATACGTTTTGGCGGCGGTGACCTGCATATGACACAGACCTCCGATATGATGGGAGGGCTTCTCAAAAAAGATTATCCACAGGTTGAAGAATATACCCGTGTATATACCAACGATGGCCAGAAGCTGATAAAAAAAGGCGATGAATTCATTACCGAAGCAAGGGTAGTGAATGCTGACTCTACTTTTTTTACCGTGTTCTCACTGCCTGCTATTGAAGGTGATACCAGGACGGCATTGAACCAGCCCAATACTGTGGTGATAACCGAAGCGGCAGCAAAAAAATATTTTCCGCAGGATGGGGTGCATGTACTGGGTAAGCATATTGAAGTTAAAGATGGAGAAAACATCATTCCCTATAAAATAACCGCTGTAATAAAAGACATTCCCAAAGAATCGCATTTTGATTTTGAATTCCTTTTCTCCATGAAGAACGTGGATTATGAGTGGGGCCAGCTTACCAGCCACAATTTTCACACCTACCTGTTATTAAAACCCGGAACAGATCATAAAGCATTTGAAAAGAACTTCGAGCTATACAGCAATAAATATGTAATACCGTATGTGCAGCAATTCATCAAGATCAGCAGCATGGATGAGTTGAAAAAATCGGGTAACAAACTTGAATACAGCCTTATACCATTAACAAAGATCCATTTGTACAGTGATTTTACTTTTGAGATCACGCCGCCGGGTAATATACAATACGTTTACATCTTCTCGGCCGTTGCGCTGTTCATCCTCATTCTTGCCTGCATTAATTTTATGAACCTGAGCACAGCACGCAGCGCCAAAAGGGCAAAGGAAGTCGGCATAAGAAAAGTATTGGGTACAGAAAGGAAAACGTTGATCGCCCAGTTCCTGGTGGAATCGACACTTACTGCCATCATCTCTTTACTCATTGCAATTGCTGCCTGCTATTTTGTATTGCCCCTGTTTAATGATGTTACGATCAAAACACTTTCTGTAAAAGACCTGCTGGGTATTCAGATACTGCCATTCCTTATCATACTTCCTTTTGTAGTAGGGCTGCTTGCAGGCAGCTATCCGGCTTTGTTCCTTTCAAAGTTTAAACCTATTGTTGTTCTAAAAGGAAATACAACTACCGTGTTTAAAAAAAGCATGTTGCGGAATGTGCTGGTCGTCTTCCAGTTTTGGGCATCCATCGTACTGATCATCGGTACAATCGTTGTATACAGCCAGCTTAAATACATCCAGACAAGAAAACTGGGTTTCAATAAAGACCAGGTATTGGTGATCAACGGCGTGAATGCGCTCAATAGCAAAGCACAGACATTTAAAAATGAAGTACTGGCTATGCAGGGAGTAAGCAGCGGTACGTTAAGTTCTTACCTGCCGGTTACCAATTCATCCAGGAGTGATAACACATACTCCAAAGAAGCAGTGATGGACACCGAGAACGGAATTGATATGCAAACCTGGAGAGTTGATTATGATTATATCAAAACGATGGGCATGGAGATCGTGAAAGGAAGAAATTTTTCAAAGGATTATGGTTCCGATTCATCAGCGATCCTCATTACTGAAACCACGGCCAAACTTCTTGGATATCCAGATCCCTTAGGGAAGATGATCTATCAACCGCCAAATAACCCCGGAGATCCTATGATCGCCTATTCGATAATAGGTATAATAAAAGATTTTCACTTTGAATCATTGCGTCAGAAATTAGGACCGCTTTGTATGCGGCTGGGCAACAGTACCGGGCTTGCATCTTTTAAAGTAACAGCAGCGGGCATAAAAAACCTTATAGCTCAAATAGAAAGTAAATGGAAAGCATTAGCTCCGGCTATGCCATTTAGTTACCGTTTTATGAATGATTCATTCAATGAAATGTACCGCAGCGAACAGCGTGCCGGTACCATTGCCATTGTATTTGCCATACTAGCCATCCTTATTGCCTGCCTTGGCTTATTCGGTTTGGTTACTTATATGGCCGAGCAACGTACCAAAGAAGTGGGGATACGTAAAGTACTCGGTGCATCAGTGGGTAATGTGATCACACTGCTTACAAAAGATTTTTTGTTGTTGGTGGCCATCGCCTCCATACTGGCATTCCCGATTGCCTGGTGGGGCATGAACAAATGGTTGCAGGATTTTGAATACCGGATCAGCATCAGTGCATGGGTCTTTGTAAGTGCAGGTGTTGCTGCTGTGCTTATTGCATTGCTGACAGTAAGTTTCCAGGCAATAAAAGCAGCCATTGCAAACCCAGTAAAATCATTGCGAACAGAGTAAGAAAAGCAGTCAGCTATCAGCCATTAGCTTTTAGCAGGACTTTGAGTGAACAAATAACAAAATCGTACTGTTGGCTAATGGCTAACGGCTCATAGCTTAAAGCTTTTAACATGTTTAAAAATTATTTCAAAACAGCATTCAGGAATCTAAAGCGTAATAAAAGTTATACGATCATCAATATAGCAGGACTTACGATCGGTATTGCGGCCTCCCTGTTGATATTTTTAGTGATACAGTTTGAGACCAGCTTTGATAATTTCCATCCCAACAAAAACAATATTTACCGGGTAGGCAGTATGTATAGCTCACAGGATGGAATATCTTATTCAGGTGGCGTGGCATTTCCAGCAGGGCCGGGAATAAGGGTTGATTTCCCCCAGATCAAACAGGTTGCTTCAATTTATAAACGCAATGGTGACCAGGTTACTGTTGAAAATGATGGTAAAGGCCCGCAAAAGAAATTCAATAATGTGGATGTTTATTTTGCAGAGCCTGAATTTTTTTCGATCTTCAAATTTGCCTGGCTGTCGGGAGATGCAAAGTCTTCGTTGACTGAACCCAACAGTATAGCACTTACGCAGGAGACCGCTGAAAAATATTTTGGGGACTGGAAAACAGCCATTGGGAAAACGATCACCCGCAACAACAAAGAAGTTTATAAGGTGAGTGGTATCCTGGAGAATGTTCCTGCAAATACTAATTTTCCTTTGGGCGTTGTCGTGTCTTATGCTACACTTCCAAATACAAATGCAAGAAGAAACCTTGATGATTGGGTGAGTACTTCAAGCGGCGCTAATTGTTATGTTGTATTGCCTGATAATTATCCGGCTGCAAAATTCAATACAGCGCTGCAGGTATTTGCAAAAAAACATAAGCCTGCTGAATATGCAAAGGATAGTTATATAGCCCAGCCATTAAAACAGATCCACTATGATGACCGTTTTGGAAATTACAGGGGGCATACATTCAGTGAGTCATTGATCAGGGCATTGATGCTGATCGGGCTGTTCCTTATTATTATAGCCTGCGTTAATTTTATCAACCTGGCAACTGCACAGGCGGTGAACCGTTCAAAAGAAGTGGGCGTAAGAAAAGTGTTGGGAAGCAACCGAAGCCAGCTGGCATTCCAGTTTCTTTGTGAAACAGCCATCATTACCGGTGTAGCGCTTGTTGCAGCCATTGGTATCGCTTATGCATTATTGCCTTTTCTCAACCAGTTGCTGGAAGTTAAGATGACCATGAATTTTATCAGCAATTATGTATTGGTACTTTTCCTGTTTGCTGTAGGTATATTGGTTACCGGGTTATCGGGCCTTTACCCGGCTGTTATATTATCCGGCTTTAACCCCATCACGGCGCTAAAGAGTAAGATAACTAGCAAAATGGTTGGCGGCATTTCATTGAGAAGGGCGCTGGTTGTTTTACAATTTGGTATAGCGCAGATCCTCATCATTGGTACATTGATCGTAGTAAACCAGATGGATTTTTTCAGGAATGCTTCCCTGGGTTTTGATAAAGCAGCCATCATTAATGTTGATATCCCGGGGGATAGTATCAGCAAAACAAAAATGGAACAGCTCCGTTACCAGTTGCAGCAAAACCCCGATATTAAGAACATCAGTTTCAGTTTTGCAAGCCCTTCATCAGACGGCAGCTGGCAAAGTGATTTCATGTTCGATAATTCAACAAAAAATACAAACTTCAGCGCCAACCTTAAATGGGCCGATGATGATTATTTTAAAACCTATGGCCTGCAGTTTGCAGCCGGCCGCCCTTATTACGCAAGCGATACGGTTAAGGAATTTGTAGTAAATGAAACAATGCTTAAAAAACTGGGCATTGCCAAGCCGGTGGATGCCATTGGTAAACAGATCAATTTCTGGGATGGGGCTAAAGTGGGGCCTATCGTAGGTGTGGTGAAGGATTTTAATTCCTATTCTTTAAGAGAGCCCATGGCGCCCGTTGTCATGAGCAGTTGGAAAGATGTATATCAAACCATCAATATTAAAATAAAGCCCGGTGCAGAAAAAGCTACGCTGGCTTTTGTTGAAAAGAATTGGAATGCTGCATTCCCCGACTATGTTTATCAATATAAATTCCTGGATGAAACCATTGCGGATTTTTATAAGCAGGAGAACCAGCTTTCGCAACTGTATACCATTTTTGCCATCATTGCCATCTTTATCAGTTGCCTGGGATTATATGGATTGGTTTCATTCATGGCAGCACAACGCACCAAAGAAGTGGGTATCAGGAAAGTGCTGGGCGCCACTGCAGGCAATATTGTTTACCTGCTTTCAAAAGAATTCTCTTTGCTGATCATTGTTGCTTTTGCAATAGCGGCCCCAATTGCTTATTATATTATGAAAGACTGGTTGCAGGATTATAGTTACCGTATTGACCTGGGTGTTTCCGTTTTTTTATTAGCTGTTATTGGTTCTATGGTTATTGCCTGGATAACAGTTGGCTACCGCGCTGTAAAAGCTGCCAGGGCAAACCCGGTAAATAGTTTGAGAACAGAATAAAAAGTATAAGCCATGATAAAAAGTTATTTTAAAACAGCCTGGAGAAATCTTTGGAAAAACAAGACCTTCTCTGCCATAAATATTTTTGGCTTGTCCATCGGCATCGCAGCCTTCCTGTTAATAATAAATTACCTGCGGTTTGAGTACAGTTACGATGATGCCCACGCAAACAAAGACAGGATCTTTCGTGTGCCTATGATCGTGGCAGAAAAAGGAGGTAAAGAACAAACCTTTGCATTTACATACCCGGCCGTTGCTCCTGCACTGAAAAAAGATTTCCCAGAAGTGCAGGAAGCGGCACGTTTTCGCAGGCAGGGCGGTATTGTAAAACATGGCGAACAAAAAATAATTGAAGCAGGCACTTTATACTATGCTGATCCGACACTTTTTAATATTTTTTCGTTTCATTTTATTAAGGGTAATGCAGCAACTGCTTTTACAGAACTGAATGATGCGGTCATCACCGCGGAAACGGCAAAAAAATATTTTGGTGAAGCCGATCCGATCGGTAAGCCGCTACATTACAACAAGGAAGATTATATTGTTAAGGCCGTGCTGGAAGATCTTCCTGCAAATTCGCATATCAGGTTCAACATACTGCTTAACTACAATAAATATATCCAGATCACCAATGGCGATGCCAATACAAGTTGGGGCTGGTCAGATTTCTATACATATATTTTATTAAAACCAGGAGCCGATGCAAAAGCACTGGAAGCCAAACTTCCCACATTTGCAGAGCGTTATATGGG
>JBDSGK010000202.1:0-4746 GCA_039919015.1 Ferruginibacter sp. | reverse complement strand
CATACAAATTACCTGGAGGAGTTGAAGCCCCTACATTATAAACTGTTAACAGGGTAGGGTCACCTTCACAAAGTGTAGTGCCCGGATCTGCAACAATTATTAGATCCTGGTTAGGATTAACAGTGATTGTAAATGTTCTTGGTGTGCCCGGGCAGGTTATACCTGCAGCCGCATAGGTAAATTCTACACGGCCATTACCGGTTTGAAGGCCCGGCGTTATAACGCCTGCTGTAACACCGCCAATATAAGAAGACCCACCTGCACCACTTTGACCGTTCCAGTTATTTGCAGGATTATAATTACCTGGTGCACCTATTAATCCACCACCGATCCCACCTGGTTCAGCCGGGCCGGTTGGAGTTCCCTGAGCACTGGCTACTTCAATACCACCAGCGCCGCCAATACCTAAAGCTCCGGGCAATCCATTAGTTGGACCACCTGCCGTCCAGGTTGTTATACCTGCGGCACCACCAGCTGATTGCGTGCCACCAGTTGGTACTGGTCCTCCGGGAGGAACACCAGGCCATCCTGCACCGCCGCCACCGCCATAGTATCCTGCGCCGCCGCCGCCGCCTGTACCTCTTCCACAACCGGCTGTTCTGTTACCGCCTGCTCCACCACCACCGGCTCCTACAATTGCACGTGCTGCAAGTGTATTGGCAGCAACCCTTACATCTGAGGCACCACCACCTCCGCCACCTTGTGCTAATGCACATCCGGCATTGGCACCCGAAGCACCTCCGCCATTAAATCCACCATTTATGGTAGATGTTCCGCCACCTCCAACATTGATATAAAGTGTTTGTCCGGGAGTAACAGCCAGGTTTCCTTGGGCATAACCACCCAAACCGCCAAGAATACTACCAGCATTTCTATTACCCTGTGCACCCCATGCTTTTACGCTTACTGAAGTAACACCTGCAGGCACTACCCATGTTTGAACCGCACCTGTATAGGCAAAGTTTTGAACAACGGGAACACCACCTGAGCCATAGGCCGGAGTAACAGTAATTGTTGCTACCTGGGCTACGCCTGTTGGATTTTGAGCTATAAATGAAGGGATATTTCCATTACCTACTGCTGCCAAACCAATAAGTGTATTATTGTTCGTCCAGCTATAGATCGTGTTAGGTACTGTACTTGTAAAGTTTACAGGTGCCGTAGGTAAACCTCTACAAACAACCTGGTTAGGTACCGGGTTTACCTGGCCTGTTGGGAAAACAGTGATGTTAAATGTTCTTGGGGTACCGGTACATGAAAGGCCGTCCACTGTTAATGTATAAGAAGGACAAACCTGGCCTGAAATCGGTTCCACAACAACAAATACTATAGTGGAGCCTGCAGGGGCATTAAAAGCCATGTTTACAGCTGGCCCGGTAGTACTGCTGCCACAATCCGACAGGAAGTTTAGAGCCTGATTGGCAGGGTTAAAACTGCCAAGATAAGCCTGCATATGTGCCTGGTTTGTGGTTGTTGACGTGAGGGAAGCTGTTACACAAACAGGCGCTGCTGTTTGATTTGTATAAGTATATGTTTCATAATAATAAGTGCCGGTTGTTGCAAACAACCCGGGGAATACCTTAGGTCCGGGACATGTTCCAGGAACAGCATCCCTGAAAATCCGCTGCGGTAAAACAGCGTCTGAAGCATCCAGTGTGGAGGTTACCACAATTGGGCCTACAGGTAGGGAAGGCGTAACTGTTACAGTTGCAACTACAGGTGCTGTTGTAGCATTGGTTGCTGTAAATGCAGGTATATTACCTGTACCACTTGCACCAAGACCTATAGTAGTATTATTATTTGTCCAATTAAAAACTGTACCCGGTGTAGGGCTCGTAAAGTTAACAGCCGGATGTGTTGCACCATTACAAACGGTATCGCTTGGGATAGGATTCACACTTGTACAACCAAGTATAAAATTATAAGTAACCGTATTGTCCGTACTGGTAGAAGCATTATTGGGATCTAATGCAGCATTTACTGCTACCCCTGCCGGTACTGTAGCAATTACGGTTCCGCTTGCTACCATACCCGTTACAGCTACATTATAAGTAGTACCGCTACCGGTTACTGTACCTAAGGTTGCACCTGCAGTTCCTGTTAAAACAACATCTCCTGTAGCAAACCCGGTAACTACCTGGTTAAACACTACCGTGAAATTAATTGGTGAGTTTGATGTAGGATCTGGCTGTGCCGCCGCCTGGTTAATAGTAACAGTTGGATTGTTTGCAGGCGTGGTACAAATAGGTGCAGTTATTTCGAGTCGATAATCTGCAGTTTGTCCTGCAGTAACATTACCTACATGGAAAATTATAGTAGCTAATGGCGGAGCATTAAATGACCAGACAATAGGTGTACCGCCCGCCGCAGCACTTGATCCGGGATCACCAAGATAGTTAGTACAAAGATTTGTCAATACAACAGAACCATTATGTGCTGTTACAAAGCTAAAGTTCGTAGTGGGATTAGTATAAGATACCGAAACACACTGAACTGCATTAACTGGATTTGTCCAGCTATGCTGCACATAATGTAAAGCTCCTGCAAGACCTGCTGTGCATGGACCTGGAACAGCACAGGTAGAAAGAACTCCATCTCTGAAAGCCCTTAGGCTTGTTGGATTGTTAGCTGGACCAACTGAACCGGCAAATGTGGTACAAACTCCTGGAGGAGTTATAGTGAATGTAACTGTATTATCTGTACTGGTAGAAGCATTATTAGGATCTAAAGCAGCATTGGTACAAACGCCTGCCGGAATGGTAGCTACTACTGTACCCGTTACAGTCATACCTGTAACAGCCACATTAAATGTAGTTGGACCTCCCGTAACCGTGGCAGTTGTAGCACCTGCTGTACCACCTAAAGCAACATCACCGGTTGCAAATCCGATAACAGCCTCGCTGAATACCACTGTAAAGTTTATTGGGGATACTGATGTAGGATCAGGTTGAGCAGCTGCCTGGTTAATAGTTACTGTAGGGCCTGCTGTTAAACATGCAGGAGGTAGCGCAAAAGATACAACCTGGTCATTAATACTGCTGGTTGAACCTTCTGATGCTCCAAATCCCATACCCCTTCTGGCAAAAGCTCTCCATATAGCACATGCATGAATGGCGCCATACAAGGTTGTATCTGCATTCAGGATGGCATTGCGGGCACTGATAAAGCCAGGCTGGCATTGCTGCGTCCTGAGCCCCTGCATTACTAAATTCAATGCTACCACGTTACCTGCTGTGCTTGTTTGATTATATATACTGGGGCTGATGGTTCCTACATCATTAATAACTTCCCAGGTCATCTCCCATAATGCCGAGCACCAAACCCAGCCTACACCATGTGGTATTGCCTGGCCGGGCAAAGTAGCATAAGTGGCATTATTTATGGCAAAATTGGTAGTATACCGTTGTGGCCTGATACCGTTTCCGGTAGGAGGTTGATTTAATGCATAAGTACCAATACCTCTTGGAGAACTGAAGCCGGTAGATAAAGTTGCAGTAGCCCAGTTTTGGGTAAGCATTAAACCTAAATAATCACTCCAACCTTCGCCTCCCTGTTCTGCGTTACCTAAACAACCGGTACCGCCCGCATTAGATCTGTTACTTACACCATGGCCATATTCATGAATAATAATGCCGGCATCAGCATCTCCATCCAAAAAAGGTGATGCACCGGTCCATAAATACATCTGCATTCTTGGAAGTGATCCATCGGCAGGCGTACTGAAGTTAGCATTATTGGTTCCACCACCATCTTGCGCCTCGGCCCTTACCCAATCGGCTCCCGCACCTCCACGTCCAAGGTTATCATCCTGGAAGTTACGACCGGCTTCTGTAAAACCATATGCGTAAAGTACATCGTGTATAATATTATTCCAGTAAAATAAATTGGTAGTATTGAACTGTTGGTTTGGCACCGGTGTTGTTTGTGTAGGGTCAACCGTAAAATTTGGTACAAAGTCAAAAGTTAAATTAGGTAAAGCAGTTGTGGATGTTGCCGCATCAGCAGGGAGACCATTATTGTCATTAGTCCTGTCCTGGTAAGCAAATACATTATTACCTCGTGTATAATTATAATCTGTAGCAGCTGCACCTGTATTCCATTTTAAGGTTTGTGCATTGGCTATAGCAGCCAACCATGGATCCGTACGCAGGGCAGGGGTACCACCCGGAAAGCTTGGCGCTTCGGCAGGATGAGGAATAACCCGGTAAGTAGCTGTTGTTACTACGGATGGATCATCTGCATGTTTAAAATCAAAGAAATTCTTTTCGATAGTATTTGATTGACTTCTGCCATAAAGAAATTCAGGATACCTGGTAACGTTAGGATTGGTCTCGGGGGTTCCCCAATTATCATAGTCTGTATAGTTATCCACTCCTAAAATACCGTTATCTACAGCATTCACTCTTACCATCCAGTAATCAGATGTTGTCTTTGGAATTATATACACCTGCCAGGCCAGGCTATATACTGACTTATTATTGTTAGCCAACTTACTATCATTAGCCAACTCATTTGTATTGTTTGCTAACTCATTAGGTACCCAGGTTAACTGCGCTGTAATATTTTCCTGGGAAATTCCCATATTTCCGAATTCAGCAAAACGACCATCATCCTTTCGTTTGATGGCTATGGCCATTTGTGAAGCCCTGAATCCACGATCTGACAAAGCAGACTGTACAGCAGATTCGGCAGACACTGCCGGCGTACCCGATGGAACATTCACCGATCTCTCAATGTTCGGATCAA
>JBDSGK010000201.1:0-10148 GCA_039919015.1 Ferruginibacter sp. | reverse complement strand
AAGCATTTAAAGTGAGCAGCGTACCTTATTACCAGGAAGTAGCCAGGCGTATTGGAAGAGACACCTTGCAGCAATGGATAGATAGTGTTGGTTACGGTAACAAAAATATGAGCGGGCCTGTTGATTCTTTCTGGCTTAATAATACATTGAAAATATCACCTGATGAACAACTGGGTCTGGTTAAAAAATTATATTTTGATCAGTTGCCATTCCGTAAAAGTGTTCAGCAGATGGTAAGAGATGCCATGTTGGAGGAAAATAATACAGCATACCAGTTGAGTTATAAAACCGGCTGGGATTTTGCAGAAGATGGAAAAGCTATTGGTTGGGTTGTTGGCTGGATCGAAGAAAATAAGCACGTTTACTTTTTTGTGACCTTTGTAAAGGCACCTGATGCAAAAACAGATATAAAAACGGTAAGGATGAATATTACAAAAGCCATCCTTAAACAATATGGTTTTTTTGAAGGGAAGAAATAAATGAGTCGGAACGCTTCAAGCGGTCTGGATCATAAATAATTACCTTTTGATTTTTTAACATTATGCTTGTTTCCCTTTCTCCTAATTTTATGAAAATGAATGTTTAGTTTTCAACACATAGACTATTTGATCGTACTGGCAGCCGTTCCATTGCTGCTGGTACTGTATTTTTTTGTGCTATACTGGAAGAAGAAAACCATCAGAAAGATCGGCGATGCAAACCTGGTAAAGGAAATGATCAAAAATTATTCTCCTCAAAAATTTGCTTTAAAATTCCTGTTGACCGTGGCTGCTTTTGTCTTATGCGCTTTTGCATTGGCAAACCTGCGTTCACCCAAAGGCGTAGAAAAAGTAGACCGTAACGGAATTGATATCATCATTGCCCTTGATGTAAGTAAAAGTATGCTGGCACAGGATATAAAGCCCAACAGGCTGGAACGGGCAAAACAGGCATTGAGTAAACTAATTGATAAACTGGGTAATGACCGGGTGGGTATTGTTGTTTTTGCCGGCAGGGCCTATTTACAAATGCCATTAACGGGAGATCATGGAGCTGCAAAAATGTATTTAGCTTCTGCATCAACAGATATTGTGCCAACGCAGGGCACAGTAATTTCTGATGCCTTAAAAATGAGTTACTCATCCTTTAACTCCAAAGAAAAAAAATATAAAGCTGTTGTTTTGATCAGTGATGGCGAAGATCATGATGAAGGTGCTTTAACAATGGCCGGCAAGATGGCTGATGAAGGTATCGTGATCAATACAGTGGGTATCGGTTCTCCCCAGGGATCAACCATACCTGATGAATTGACCAACCTGGATAAGAAAGATATTAATGGGAATGTTGTTATCAGCAGGCTAAATGAAGAGGAATTAAAAAAGATCGCTGAAAAGGGCAACGGAACTTACCAGTTATTTGCCAATACCGATGAGCTGGTAAACGCCCTGGATACACAGTTAGGCAATATGGACCAGCGTACAGTTAAAGAAGATTCATTGGTGAATTATGAAAACTACTTCCCTTATTTTTTAATGCTGGCCCTGGTCTTACTGGTTGTTGAACTATTTATTTCAGAAAGAAAAAGATCCGGTCTTGTGAATTTGAATGCGGTTAAAAAAATTGCCTTGGTTTCATTATTGATCATAGGCAATTGCTTTTTGCCGATGGCATTATTTGCCCAGGATGAAAAGCCATTAATAAAAAAGGGTAATGAAGCCTACGAAAAAAAGGAATATGATAAAGCGATCATAAATTACCAGCAGGCAACAGAAAAAGCTCCGGCTAACCCAACCGCACAATATAATTTGGGAAATGCCCTGTACAAAAATAAAAAACCAGATGAGGCAGTCCAGGCTTATGAAAATGCCCTGGCAAATGCCACATCCAATGCAGATAAAGCAAAAGCTTTTTATAACAAAGGCGTGGTGTTACAGCATAACAAAAAGCTGGCTGAATGTATAGAAGCCTATAAAAATGCATTGAAATTAGATCCGCAGGATGAAGATGCCCGTCAGAATCTTCAACGAGCCCTGCAACAACAAAAGGAGCAGCAGAAAAAAGACGATAAAGACAAAAAAGAAGAGAAGAAGCCCAAGGATGATAAAAAACAAAAGGAAAAGGAAAAACCTAAAGAAGACGAGCAAAAGCAGCAGCCCAAACCCCAGCAATCCAAATTAACCAAACAGGATGCAGAAGAAAAGCTAAAAGCACTGTTGCAGCAGGAGAAGAACCTGCAGGACAGGTTAAGAAAAGTTAATACAGCTACTTCCGCAACGCCGGAAAAGGATTGGTAAGTTTCACAGCAATTGGTCTGACGTCCCCGTCTGACCAATTAAATTATCCATGGTCAGACGGGGACGTCGGACCATGGAATATCACTATTTTTGCATTATGCAATTATACACCGAATCACTCACATCATACAAACGTCTCAAAACACGGGAGGTTAAGATCGGAAACCTTTTATTGGGCAACGGTCATCCTATACGAGTACAAACCATGACGACCACCGATACCATGGATACCATGGCCACGGTTGAGCAATCCATCCGTTGCATAGAAGCAGGGGCGGAACTGGTTCGTATAACTGCACCTTCAAAGAACGAGGCGGAGAATTTGCAGAACATAAAAGATGAATTAAGAAGAAGAGGATATGATACGCCATTAGTTGCTGATATACATTTTACACCCAATGCTGCTGAAATTGCAGCAAGAATTGTAGAGAAAGTGAGGGTGAACCCCGGCAACTATGTTGACAAGAAAAAATTTGAACAGATCGATTATACTGATGCAGAATATGTAGAAGAGATCGAAAGAATACGGGTTCGCTTTACACCACTTGTAAAAATTTGCAAGGAATATGGAACTGCCATGCGTATCGGTACCAATCATGGAAGTTTAAGCGACAGGATCATGAGCCGTTATGGCGATACCGCTATGGGCATGGTTGAAAGTGCTATGGAATTCCTGAGAATAGCAAGGGCAGAAGATTATCACAACATCGTGCTGAGTATGAAGAGCAGTAATCCGCAGGTGATGGTGCAGGCATATCGGTTGCTCATGAATCACATGATGGAAGAATTCGGTGAAGCTTATCCACTACACCTGGGTGTAACTGAAGCCGGTGATGGCGAGGATGGCAGGATAAAATCAGCCATCGGTATCGGCACCTTATTGGAAGATGGCATTGGCGATACCATCCGTGTTTCATTAACTGAAGATCCTGAGCTGGAGATACCGGTGTGCAATGATATTGTAAAACGCCTCCCCAACCCCTCCGAAGGAGGGGCTTTGAAAGACGCTGAAAAATTACAGTCATCTTCAATGAGGCTTCCATACTCTCCATTTGAATATAATAGGAGGGCAACATTTGCAGTTTCTAATATTGGAGATAAACATGTTCCTGTAGTTATTGCAGACTTTAGCAAGTTGGATAAAATAACCCCCACAGACCTGCAGGATATTGGCTATACCTACGATGCTGCTACGGATAAATGGAATATCGGTGACGCTGCTGCTGATTATATTTTTTGCAATGGGCCGCTTGAGTTTGATCTGCCCGGAACACTTAAAGTGCTTCTCTATCAGGAAGCCTGGTTAACAGCAGCCGACAAAGAAAAATATGTTTTGCTTTTGGATGCCCCGAAATACCTGGATGAAAGCATACAAAGATCAGCTTCCTTGAATTTTGTGATGATCGATTATGGCTGGGACGAATATGGTTCAGCAATAGGCGAGGAATTATTTGCAAAACTGGCAGCTGATCATACGGCAGTAATATGCTTCACCTCTCCCAACAAAAATGCCATGCAAAATATACGCAGCATGTTTGTTCACCTGATGAATAAAGGGATAAAGAACCCCGCCATCATTATTTGTGATAGTACACATGCCAGTACCGATGAAAGCCTGATCCACTATGCAGTAGAAGCTGGCGGTTTATTGCTTGACGGATTTTGCGATGGGGTTTGCTTTGGTCATCATTACGGCAATAAAAATATTGCTCCTCAAACCAAATTGCTCAACTCGATTGCTTTTGGCATTTTGCAGGCAACCCGTACCAGGATCTCCAGAACAGAATATATCAGTTGTCCAAGTTGCGGCCGCACATTATTTGATCTGCAGGAAACCACGGCAAAGATCCGTGCAGTAACCAATCATTTAAAAGGGGTGAAGATCGCCATCATGGGCTGCATTGTAAATGGCCCCGGCGAAATGGCCGATGCTGATTTCGGTTATGTAGGAAGCGGTCCGGGAAAAATTACTTTATACCGCGGCAAAGAAGTTGTAAAAAGAAATGTTGCCAGTGAAGTGGCGGTTGATGAACTGATCAACCTGTTGAAAGAAAGTGATGCCTGGGTAGAAACCGCTGCCTCCTAAGACCTCACCCCTCCCGATAGCTATCGGGACTTCCAATGGAGAGGGAACTGGAAGGTAAAAGTTTGGTAAGGTTTGCTGTACCGCTCCCTCTCTTCAAGGAGAGGGAGAAGGAGGGTGAGGTTATTGCATTCCAAGTTGATTCATCAAATATGTCATCTGCATCGTCCGGTTATCAATGATCTGTTGGGTTTGCTGCCCGGTTCCATGTCCACTGTTGTAATCTATCCAAAGCATTACCGGATTTTTTTGACCTACATTATTTTGCAGTGCCGCCACAAACTTTTTTGCATGTAATGGATCTACACGGCTATCATATGCCCCGGCAGTAACCAACATATTGGGTACGCTTACCCCCAGTTTAATATTTTGATACGGCGAGTATTTAAGTAACCAGGAAAAATCCGGTTCATTATCTGTAGTTCCATATTCCGGTATCCAGTAACGGGCAATCAAAAATTTATGGTAACGTACCATATCCAGTAACGGAACGGCGCAGAGTACGGCTTTAAAAAGATCGGGCCTCTGTGTTACCATGGCGCCCATCAACAGTCCCCCATTACTTCCGCCCGAGATGGCCAATTTATTTTTGTTGGTATATTTTTCTTTGATAGCCCATTCTGCTGCAGCAATAAAATCATCAAAGCAATTTTGTTTGTTGATCAGCATGCCACCCTCATGCCATTTTTCGCCATATTCATCGCCACCTCTTATGCCTGGTTCCAGTAAAACACCTCCGCGGTTTATGAATGATGCATAACTGCCAACAAAGCCAATACCTATACCGGCATTAAAGCCGCCATATCCTGTAAGAATGGTTGGATTATTGCCATCAAGTTTCAGATCTTTGCGATGAATAACTTTTATGGGCACTCTTGTACCATCTTTTGAAATGAAGAATTTAATGCTGCCGGTTATATTTTTCGTGTCAACCGGTAATTCCCTGAAGAAATAGAGCTTCCATTTAAAATCATTGGCGCTGGCAACAAAGGTTTTTGCAGGTGTGGTAAAAGATACGATGGTTAAATATACCAGGTCCTCCTCCCGGTCGTAACTGAAACCGCTGATATTACCGGCTTCCGGCATGGGCACATCTTTTATGTACTTACCATTGAAATCAAATATCCTAAGCCTGCTGACAATATCTTTTTTATCCTGGATAATGATATTGTGTTTGGTTACACTGTAATCTTCCATAACCGTAGTGCTTTCCGGTATCAATACTTTCCAGTTTTTGCTATTTGGTTTTTTAGTATCCCCGGTCAATAATTTAAAATTGGGTGCATTATCATTGGTGAGGATATACATCTTATCACCAATCGCTTCGGGGTAGGCCCTGCTTTTTGCGCTGCTGTAAATGATCGCACCCGTATCAGTTGTCCCGGTTTTTTTTATGCGGAGTGTATTGCTGTAAAAATCACTTTCACCAAAAAACGTAACATCACTATACCGGTTATCATAAACATAAAAACTGTTCTTTGCATCTTTTGGTGCACCGAGAAAAACATCATTTTTTTTGTCATCACCTAACCTGTGGAGATAAGTAGGCAATGGCATTTGTTTATCAATTAATTCTTTGTTGCGTAAAGTGATATAGCCATGTTGCTGGTCTTTTGTCCACGCCCAGTTCCATGCACCTTCAATTGGTGGATATATTTCCTTACCGGTCCTGGTATCAATAAAATATTGATTATTAATTTCCGATCCGCTCTTTTGTATCCCAAATACAGCAATATTTCCATCGTAAGAATAGCTTGAGCCTGATATGGCAGTTTTGCCCGAAGTATCATACGCAACAGGGTCAAATATCAGTTTCTTTTCTCCATTATCAAGTATGGTATAGATCTTATTCTGTTTATCACCCTTTCTTTTGATGGTTTGAAACTTGTGTTTACCAACTGTACTTACCGGCCCTTCATAATCCAGGTCAACAATAGCAGCTATCTCTTCACGTAAACCTTTTATGGCTTTTTGTGTCTGGTTCATGTACACTAAAGTATAATCATGCTGGGCCTTTGTCCAGTCTTTTACCTGTATATTGTCCTTATCTTCCAGCCACCTGTAATTATCTGTAAGGTACATGCCGTGCAGGGTATCAGTTACAGACATGGTTGGTGTAGGAGGGGGATTAAAAGAAACCTGGCCCGCAGCAATAAAAGAGATATTAAGAGCAGTTAAAATGACAAATAGTTTTTTCATATAATCTATCTTTGTTTTGGTTCAAGATAGAAAAAATAATGCTGGCATTTCAATTTATTAAATATTATGCAAACTGATTTTCTTGTAATTGGCAGCGGTATAGCAGGGCTTACCTACGCTTTAAAAGTTGCTGAAGCCTGCCCGGGTAAAACCATTACCATTCTCACTAAAACACAGAGTGATGAAACGAATACAAAATATGCCCAGGGAGGCATTGCGGGTGTAATGGATTTTGACAAGGATAGTTTTGCCAAACATATTGAGGATACTTTAATTGCAGGCGATGGCCTTTGCGATAAACATATTGTTGAAATTGTAGTAAAAGAAGGTGTTGAAAGAATTGAAGAAATTATTGCATGGGGAGCAAAGTTTGACAAAGAAAAGGATGGCGATTTTAAACTGGGTAAAGAAGGTGGCCACAGCGAATTCAGGATCCTGCATCATAAAGATGTTACCGGCAAAGAAATGGAAAGAGCTTTGCTGGAAGCCATCAGCCGCAAAACCAATATCCAGTTGCTTAATTATTGTTTTGTGCTGGATATCATTACACAGCACCACCTTGGTTATTTAATTACCAAAGCAACGCCTGATGTTGAATGCTATGGTGTATATGTTTTAAACCTCGCTACAAATAAAATTGAAAAGATACTTTCTAAGATCACGCTGCTGGCAACAGGAGGCAATGGACAGGTGTATCGCTCCACTACCAACCCGGCTATTGCAACAGGCGATGGTGTTGCGATGGTGTACAGGGCAAAGGGCAGGATAGAAAATATGGAGTTCATACAGTTTCATCCAACAGCTTTATATGAGACAGGCATCAGGGGCCATAACTTTTTAATTACCGAAGCCGTGCGTGGTGATGGTGGTATTTTAAGAAACCATGCAGGGGAAGCCTTTATGGAACGCTATGATGAAAGAAAAGACCTGGCGCCCCGTGATATTGTTGCCAGGGCCATTGATAATGAAATGAAAATTGCCGGTACCGAAAATGTTTTTTTGGATTGCAGGCATTTCAACAGAGAAAAATTTATTGAGCATTTCCCCAACATCTATGAAAAATGTTTAAGTATTGGGATTGATATCACTAAAAATATGATCCCGGTTGCACCGGCAGCACACTACAGTTGTGGTGGTATCAAAACAGACGAACATGCAAAGACTTCCATCAAAAATCTATATGCAGCGGGGGAGTGTGCCAGCACAGGGTTGCATGGAGCCAACCGGCTTGCAAGCAATTCGCTGTTAGAAGCGATGGTGTTTGCTCACCGGGCTTACGTGGATGCTGTAGCAAAATTAAAAGAGCTTGAAGCCTCCCCCTTCGGGGGAGATTTGGTGGGGGCCTGGAAAACCGATGGTACCAATGCACCCAAAGAAATGATCCTCATCACCCAAAGTGTAAAGGAATTAAAACTGCTGATGAGTGACTATGTAGGTATCGTTCGAAATAATGAAAGGCTGCACCGTGCCATAAAAAGGCTTGACCTGTTGTTTACAGAAACAGAAGCATTGTATCAAAAAACCGTTGTCTCGCCACAGCTTTGCGAATTAAGGAATATGATAACGGTGGCATACCTCATTGTAAAATGTGCCGAGTTCAGGCATGAAAGCAGGGGATTACATTTTAATACAGATTACCCGGAGAAGCAGGAGCGGATACAAAATATTGTTTTGTAACAGCGTATCTTTGTGGCCCGCAAAGGTGCGTAAACCGGTCCAGCAAAATTCAATACCATGTATTACATCATTTACGGGTTTCTTTATTTACTTTCTCTTTTACCATTCCCCTTGATGTATTTTATCAGCGATGGAATTTATTTTTTCCTCTATTATATTTTTGGTTACCGCACAAAAATTGTGATGTCGAACCTGAAAATAGCTTTTCCGGATAAGGCAGATAAGGAACTTAAAAAGATCTCAAAACAGTTTTATCATAACCTCGCAGATACTTTTGTTGAGATCATTAAGCTGATCTCGATGAGTGATAAAACTTTTACAAAAAGATGCAAAGGCGATTTTTCGGTCATTACTGACCTGGTAAAAAAAGGGAAAAATGTACAGTTGCATGCTGGCCACCAGTTTAACTGGGAAATGGGAAGCCTGCTGATGTCAAGATCTGTAACAGCCATTCCAACTTATGCGGTTTATATACCGATAAAAAATACAGCTATGGAAAGGCTGTTCTTAAAGATCAGGGAGAGATACGGAACTAAGTTTATTAAAGCAACTGAGTTCCGGCAAAGGCGGGAAGAGATCTTTAAAGAGCGCTTTGTGTTTTTTTTAGGTGCTGATCAAAATCCAGGAAAACCCGCAACCGGCTATTGGCAAAATTACTTCAGTAAGCCTGCACCATTTATTACCGGCCCCGAAGTTGGGGGCATTAAGAATGATACTGCGATAGTTTTTGTACGGTCAAAAATAATTAAAAGAGGGCATTATGTTTTAGAATCTACACTTTTTGCAGAGCATGGGGCCGCTACTGCTCATGGCGAAATTACCAGGGCCTTCCGTGATTTCCTGGAAAAGATAATAAGGGAAGAGCCGGAAAATTATTTATGGACACATCGCCGCTGGAAATGGGATTATCAAGAAGCGTATAAAGAAAACTGGATCGATACAACAGCGCCTGGTCCGCTTTGATCAAAAGATCAATTTAATACACTGGCTTCTTTCTGGGTTTTAATATTTTTTTGTTCTTTGATCTTTCCCCAGCCACCCAAAACATTTCTCAGGTTATGTGTGCCCTGTCGTTTTAAAAGAGAGGCTGCGATCACACTTCTGTAACCACCTGCGCAGTGAACATATAAATTCTGGTTATCTTCAAAATGCGAAAGATTTAAAACATCATTCATTTCATTAAGCGGGAGGTTTTGTGCATCAACAACATGCCCATCGGCAAATTCAGTTTCTCTTCTTACATCTACCACTACCAGGTTCGGATCATGTGGTATGTCCATCGCCAGTTCATCCGCTTCAATATCAATAATTATATCAACGGTTTCTCCTGCATTTTGCCAGGCCTCAAAGCCGCCATGTAAATAACCTTGTATCTTATCAAATCCAACCCTTGATAAACGAATAACTGTTTCCTCTTCCTTCCCCGCATCAGTCACTAAGATCATGGGCTTGTCAAAAGATAATAAACTGCCGGCCCATTCGGCAAAGCGTCCTTCCAGCCCAATAAATATACTTCCCGGAATAAAGCCTTTTGTAAAAACAGATGCATGCCTGGTATCCAGGATCATTACATCTTCGGCCACTAATTTTTTAAACTCAGCAATTGATAATGTGGTTAACCCTTTTTGTTTAATGTCATCCAGGCTTTCGTAACCCTGCATATTTATTTTTGCATTGATGGCAAAATATTTAGGTGCTGTAGACAAGCCATCAGTTACCGCAGCAACAAATTCTTCTTTGCTTTGTGGCTGTAAAGCGTAATTGCTTTTCTTTTGTTCACCAATGGTGCTGAAAGTTTCGGGTCCCATACTTTTTCCGCAACTGCTGCCTGCTCCATGTGCCGGGTAAACAATAATATCATCTGCCAGCGGAAGTATTTTATGTTGAATGGTTTCATACATGATGCCTGCAAGTTC
>JBDSGK010000200.1:0-5445 GCA_039919015.1 Ferruginibacter sp. | reverse complement strand
CTTACCGCCATGCATTGAATATTATTGATGAAGAAGTGGAGAACCTGGTGAAAGTAATTGCATCTGCAAAAAAAATACCCATCATTATCGGGGGCGGGCATAATAATGCGTATCCTGTTATTAAAGGTGTTGCCAAAGGATTGCACAAGGCTGATATGATCCCGTTGTCGCAGATCAATTGCATTAACCTGGATGCACATGCCGATTACAATGTAGCGGAAGGAAGGCATAGCGGTAACGGGTTCAGGTATGCCGAAGAAGATGGTTACCTGGGGAAATATTGTATGGTGGGCTTACATGAAAACTATATTACACAAAATGTTTTGGTTGATATTCATAATAACCCCTTCCTGGATTATATCAGTTACGAAGAGATATTTATTCATGAACGAAAGAATTTTATCCAGGCCGTGGCACATGCAACAGGCTTTACCGAGGATACTTATACCGGCATAGAGTTAGACCTCGACTGCGTGGAAAATACCTTGAGCAGCGCCCTTACACCCAGCGGTATTACACCCTTACTGGCCCGTAAGTATATCTGCTTTACTGCACAGGATGCAAAAGTGGCTTACCTGCATATCAGCGAGGGTGCTACACAGTTAGCCGATGGCAGGAAAAATGAATCAACCGGAAAGCTGATCAGTTATTTGGTGAGTGATTTTATAAAAGAGTTAACGCAGGATTAAGCCCGGATACAGCATGAATCAAACTACCATCAAAGCCCCTTCATTTTATTTAGCCTGCATGGCCATCGCTGGATGGTTTGCTTTAGTTGCTCAGTTTTATCTCATTATTCAAAACAGGGTGGTTTCTGTTGGAGAGACCATCACCCGTTATTTTAGTTTCTTTACAATTCTTACTAACCTTATTGTGGCATTGTGTGTTACTTTTTTATTATTGAAGGCCAAAACCAGGCTGGGTAATTTTTTTTCAAAAACAGCTACACTAACTGCCATCACCGTTTACATAACTATTGTTGGTATTGTGTATAATGTTATACTGCGTTTTTTATGGAACCCTCAGGGTTTACAATATGTTGTTGATGAGATCCTCCATACCATCATCCCGTTCTTATTTATTTTGTTCTGGTGGTTATATGTTCCCAAAGCGGGGTTACAATATAAAAATGCCTTAGCCTGGCTTGTATACCCATTGCTTTATATTATTTATACTGCCATGCGGGGAGAAATAACCGGCTATTATCCTTACCCTTTTATTAACGTTGCAGAGCTGGGGTATAATAAAGTTTTAATAAATAGTGGCGGGTTGCTTATTGCATTCTTAGGGCTTTCTTTATTTTTGATTGCTGTTGCAAAATTTATGAGCCGGAGAAAGCAGCTTTAACTTTATTGTTGAGTTTATTTCAAATGTTCCGCTATCTCAGCCTCAGTTGCAATACCATCCTTGCGCCAAAACTGTTTTCCATCCTTAAAAATGATGAATACAGGCAGTGCGGTAATTTCATATTCTTTTATAAGATCCTGATCCCTGCCTCCATCAACTTTCACTAAAGAGAATTTACCGGGATTATTGGCAACAAGACTTTTTAAAACAGGGTCCATCACTTTACATGGCGGACACCATTCAGCACCAAAATCAACAAGCACAGTTTTTGAACTGTTGATAGCTGCATTCAATGTTGCAGAGGTCATTTGTTTTTCTGTACTATTGCCTATCAGTGGTTTATTGGCAGCCCTCCATCCATTGGTGCCTCCTTTTAATTCATATACATTTTTAAAACCTGACTTACGCATTTTATCTGCTGCTGAGGCGCTTCTGCCACCTGCCAGGCAATACACATACACGGGCTTGTTCTTATCAATAAAAGATAACCTGCGTTCAAATTCTTTTGCATCATTCCAATCGGCCTGTAAGGCATTTTGAATATGGCCTGAGAAATACTCACCGGGCGTTCTTACATCCAGTACCTGGATATTTGCCTGGGTTGTAATTGCTTTTTCAAATTCATCAGCAGTTAAACTGGCAGTGGTTTGAGCATTGCAGGAAAAAATGATCAAAGACAACAGGAGTGCAGGTATTGATTTGTTTAAAAATTTCATCATCGTTAGATTTGTGCAAATTTACCTTATTAATTCCTTTAAATCAGCTTCCGGTACATTTAATAAATTCACTTTCGGCAAACGTTTTGTCAGTTCCCTCCAGTTTGCATCTTTCCTGTAAATTTTTTGTAAAAGCCCGGATGCGTCAGCTATTTTTTTATTATTGGCCAATGTAATGGCTGTCCAGTATTGCATTTCCAGGTTTTGGGGAAACATTTTCATGGCAGCGCTATATTCTTCCATGGCCAGTTTCATGTCATTTTTTTCAGTGGCCAGGTCACCTTTGTCCATATGTTCGTATGCCCTGTATAATCTTAATAAACGGTCCAACTCATTCAGCGGCGTTTTATGATCATCAACCCTAAGGTCTATCAGGCGCTCATTCCAGGGTTGGCCGGTACTTTTACCTGCAACTACCAATATGGCAGCCGATTGTTTTCCACGGATATCGCCGCCGGCTGCCTGCGCCGCTTTTAATGCCAATAAAACCCTTTCTGCCAGTGGCTTTCCTTCACTGCCTTCAAATGCCTTTGACATCGCAGCATTGACCTTATCGGTCAACATCATATTGCTTTGTACCGAATAGTTTTTGCCAATAATGTTTCCTGCATGGTCAATACAATTTTTACCGGTGTAAGCATTCACATGTCCGTTTGCATCGATCATGGCAACCTGCCTTACTTCCCTTCCTTCATCTGCCGCCAATAATTCTTTTAATGCATCGGGGGCCGTCTTCCCTTTCTTCATCAGGTCCAGGCCCTTAATACCATAACTTTTATTTACAAAAGACTGGGTGGCCACAACACCCACACCGGCTTCGCCCCAGCTTACCGCAGTGCCTACGCTAAACC
This sequence comes from Ferruginibacter sp., assembly GCA_039919015.1. Lineage (GTDB taxonomy): Bacteria > Bacteroidota > Bacteroidia > Chitinophagales > Chitinophagaceae > Ferruginibacter. The sequence goes on along the minus strand of JBDSGK010000200.1, from coordinate 2,531 downwards.
AATGGCTTTGTACAGCCACGGCCATTTCGCCGGTAACGGGGTCACGGGCAACAATGGAAAATGTATGGGCAAGCCCAGCATCTTTTTTAAAGAACTGTGCAAACGAACCAGTGGTTGCTATGAGGGCCAGGCTGATAAATAAAATTGATCTTCTCATAAATAAATATTTGCTTTAAAGCTACAAACAAAAAAGCCATCCCGCTTCAGGCAGGATGGCTTTGCATATAAATTATAAACTTAAGCTTCGGGAGAAAGGTATTGAGCATAAGCATATCCTTCTTCACCATCGGCGGTCTTTATTTTCCACCAACTGTCGTCGGTCTTTTCAACCAGGGTTACGATCTCATCATGCGCCGCTTTACCAACAATGTCACCTTCTGTACTTGGCGTACTCCTGATATTCAGGTTGGTGCTGTCTGTTGTTACTTTTAACCGGGCACCGGCCTCAGCTTTTATATCAATATTCATCATCAGATCGCCGCTTGCCATATTGGGATCGATCCTGGAATACAATGCCCAAAGCGCATCATAATCTGCTGTGCTTTTGGCGGTACCGCTAACATGTAGCACGCCCGCCTGTTCTGTTGAAGCTAAGTCTGCAACACCCATGTTGGTGGCTGTTTGCAGTAACTCTGCATATTTATCCAGTAATGCCATTTTGTTTGATTTTAAGAATGATTAATTATTTTTTATCTGTTAAACCGCTGACATCAGAAAGAACTTTCGCAGATGCAAGTATTTGCATGATCTTCATCCTGTTAGCAGCCGTTACCTGGCCTTTTATTACAGCTTTGTCGCCCACAAATTCAACCGTAACACCGGGAACATCTTTTATGCCATCCTTTACTTTTTGTTGAGTTGCAGCATCCAATACAGTGGTTAATGAAGCAGGTGGCGGAGGTGGAGGAGCAGCCACGGTACAATTGTTTACTACAGACTTTACGCCTTTAACACCCTTGGCAACTTCTTCACAGTGCATCTTGCAGGCATCATCTTTACATTCGCCATTTAAAGTAACAACAGCATCTTTTACATCAACGGTTGTTCCAGTCATCATCGGGTCGGCTGCAAGCGCTTTTTCAACATTGGCTTTAATATCTGCATCTTTTGGTTTACAACCTACAAAAAGCAGTGCTCCCGATACCAAAACAGCCATCAATAATTTAGTTAATTTCATTATCGTATAATTTTAGATTAAAAAAAGAAAGACTCAAAAAATAAAGAAAAAGTTTATTTTTTTTATACGACACAACTTAGTGCGACTTGAAACTGATCTTAATATCTCCTTTATTATCAGATACTACCATTTTGCCGGCTGTTAATTCTACAAGATTTACCGTATCAGCTACCGTCGATCCATCTTCAACAGTGATCAACCCTTTTTCATCGGCTGTTAAATGATAAGTACCGGTTTTGGTGCCTGCTCCCAAACCAATTGTTTCATATTTACCATCTCCCTTAAATTCAACGGTTGCTTCTTTATACATTACCTGTTTTAATGAATCGGGTATCATTTCACCACCTTTACCTGCTATATTTGTTACATGCCATTTAGCTATGACAAGGTCCTTGTTCTTTTTTGTATTACACCCTATGGCAAATAAAGTAACGACCGCAGTTCCTGCAATAAATAATTTGTTTGGTTTCATTTTCTTATTTTTTAATGATTTTTAGGAAGGTAAAATATATATAATTTCCGGATAAATAAAACATGATCTATAAACAACCTAATCTTCCGCCATCAACCGGCAGGTTAATACCATTGATATACCCTGCAGCGGGCGAGCATAAAAATGCAACGGCTGCACCAAATTCTTCCGGCTGGCCTATCCTGCCTGCAGGTATCTCAGCCACCAGTTGTTTCATAACTTCCTCTTCGGTGGTATTGCCCGCTTTTGCTTTGGAAGAAATTACATAATCAGCCCTCACAGTCCTGGTAAAACCGGGTAATACATTATTTACTGTAATGCCAAAGGGCCCAAGTTCTGTGGCCAGTGTTTTTGCCCAATTGGCAACGGCAGCCCTGATGGTATTGCTTACGCCAAGGCCGGGTATGGGATTTTTGACCGATGTAGAAATGATATTGATCACCCTGCCAAAACCTGCAGCCTTCATGCCCGGCACAACTGCCTGGGTAAGGTTATGGTTATTGATGAGGTGATTGCTGAAAGCGGATAAAAATTCTTCCGGTTTGGCAGTTAATGCGGCACCGCCCGGAGGGCCTCCGGTATTATTAACCAGGATATGAATGGGATTATTTTTTACAAAACCATCAATGGCTGACCTAACCGCATCAATATCGCTAAAATCTGCAACCAGGTACCGGTGTTGCTGGCCTTTTGAGCTGTCGAGTTTTTGAATGGTTTCTTTTAATTTGTCTTCATTGCGTGCCATTAATACAACATGGCAACCCAATAAAGCAAGTTCAACAGCACTGGCATATCCAAGCCCCTGCGTGCTGCCACATACCAGGGCGGTTTTATTCGTAAGATCCAGGTTCATTTTTTCAGATTTGTCCAAAGCTATACAAT
>JBDSGK010000199.1:0-37497 GCA_039919015.1 Ferruginibacter sp. | reverse complement strand
TTCAAGCACCTTGCCACCAAGCCTTGTCATTTTTACCTGCAGGCTTACTTCTGTTTCCTCTTTACGCTGGCTTACACGGTCTTCAATATCTGCAAATGCATCCTGCCGGCTTTTTGATTTTGTTGTTCTTGCTTTTGGTTGCTTACGCATCCACTCCAGTTCCTTGCGAAAAATATTTTTATCTTTTTGTAACTCACTGGCCTGCACTTCCTGGCGTAGACTTTTTTGTTCTAAAAAATAATCATAGTTACCCTTGTACACATATATTTTTTCATCGTCCATTTCCAGTATCTCGTTACACACGGCATCTAAAAAATAACGGTCATGCGTTACACAAAGCAGGGTAACTTTTTGGGCCGATAAATAATCTTCCAGCCACTCGATCATTTGTACATCCAGGTGGTTGGTGGGCTCATCCAATATCAGCAAACATTTTCCTTCGTGCAGCTGGGCCTCTATCAATGCCTGCGCAAGTGCAACTCTTTTGCGTTGTCCGCCGCTGAGGTTTTTGACCGGCTCATTCAAATGATGCAGGTTGAGTTTACCCAATATCTGTTTTAACTCGCTTTCAAAATTCCAGGCATTCAGTTCATCAACTTTTGCCATCAGGTCGGTAAGCTTTTCAATATTCTCTTCTTCCTGCTCCAGGCACATTTCGTATTCCTTCACCACTTTTACAACGGGGTTGTCCATTTTCAGCACATTGTCCCAAATGCTTCGGTTCTCTTCAAAAACAGTTTCCTGTTGCAGCATGATCACTTTAATGTCTTTATGTACCCAAAGTGTACCGCTGTCGGCAGTATCGAGGCCGGCGATAATTTTCAGTAAAGTAGATTTACCACTGCCGTTGCGGGCTACCAAAGCGATCTTATCACCTTCTTCCACATAAAAGGAAATGTTCTTAAAAAGTGTTCTTATACCAAAAGATTTGGCGAGGTTCTCTATTGAAGCGTAATGCATAGGCGGCAAAGGTAAAGGAGTAAATGTTCGCAGCAGAATTGATTTTAGATTTGAACCACTATTTTTGAGGTAGATATTTCGCCTTCGGCAAAAGAATATTGCCACAGAGGCACAGAAACACAGAAGGGAAAATCTCAATTGTATTTCTCTGTGCTTCCGTGCCTCTGTGGCAAACAAAAATTCCCGCAGGGAATTAAATTAACTTCATGGTAAATAAAGGCTAATGAGTTTTTCGAGGTTGATCAGATCAGAATCGTATAAAAAAGGAACAGTTCTTTCTGTTTTGTTCAATATTATTTCCAAGGGTATCCTGTTCCTGTTAACCATCATCATTGCCCGGTATTTTGGCAGTAATATCAAAACAGATATTTACTTTTTTGTTTTTGCCAGCATGGTCCTGTTTTCGGGCTTCATCAACAATATTGATACAGCGGTACTCATCCCGGAATCAATGCGCCTTCGGGAAAAAGAGGGAAATGAAACGGCAGCGGCTTTCCTGAATTTCTTTTTGCTGATCTATTTTATCATCGGTATCCTGTTCACGGTTGTCATGTATTTTTTCGGCACAACGGTATTCGGGTGGATCTCAAAATTCTCAGAAGCTGATATCATTACCTACCGCAATTATTTCTGGATCGGTTCGCTGTTCTTTATTTTTAATGTGCTTACCAACTACCTGAATTCCATTCTTACTTCTTTAAAATACTTCAGCTTGCCCATGCTCATCAGCAGTTTTAAAAGCTGCGTTGTTATTGTTTGTATCTTTTTATTGAGGGCGAAATATGATGTGCTGGCAGTTTTTATAGGTGGATTGATATCTTATGCGGTAAACCTGCTCATACAAATCTATGTATTGAAGGAAATTGCCGGGTGGAACTTTATGACGAGGGCAAGCCGTATTAAGAAAAGTGTTTGGAATAATGTATTCTATGCAGAGCTTGGACAGCTTACAACCGTTGCCAGCAGTATGTTCCCTTTATATTTATTGAGTGGCTTTGGTAGCGGGGTAATCAGCGTGATGAACTACGGGAAAAATATTGCCGATATCCCCAATACGCTGATCACCGCACAGTTTGCCAATGTAAGCGGCATAAAATTGAATGAAGAATTTGCCCGCAATGATACCGCAGGCATGAACGATACATTTTTACGAACATCAAAACTGATCGTTTTTATTTTGGTGCCGATCGGATTCTATTGTTTTGTTTTTGCTACCCCGCTTGTGGCGTTATTTTACCAAAGCCGCAATTTTAATGCAATGGCAGTAACAGAATCTGTCTTTTTCTTAAAGTTTTTGGCGATAACTATTTTCAGCATTGGTATTAATGCAATGGTGACAAGATTATTTATTGCCGTGCAGGCGATCAGGCAGGCTTTCTTTTACCAGGCGGCTTTGAATATTTTATTGATCGCAGTTATCTGGATCTGTACAAAATATTATGGAGCTTATGGATATCCTTATGCCATCACCATCGTGAACATGATAAATTTTATGGCCATGTATTTTATTTGCCGGAAACTGGTTCCGCAGATAAATTATGCAGCTTTATTAAAATATACAGGTCTCCTTATTTTAATAAATGCGATCATAGCCGGCGCTTTATATGCAGCACTCCATTATTTTATGCTGGATGGACTGCTGAATATCATATTCGGGTTTTTACTGTATCTTATTATCTTACTTATCCTTAATAAAAAATTTAAACTGAATACGGAACTCGGTTATATTCTTAAACATGCTTAACAAGAATTTTATTAAACACGTGGGGATCAAGATCTACCGGTACATTTTCGGCCAAAAATTTTTGCGGGTAATTTCGGGCCCCTTAAAAGGATACCTCTGGTCAACCTCCTATAGCTATGATTATATTTTGGGCCAATATGAAGATGTGGAAACCATGAGCATGTTTTTATCCTGGTTAAAACCCGATTCAGTTTTTTATGATATTGGCGCTAATGTGGGTTTTCATTCGTTAACGGCAAACCGTGTAATAGAAAGCGGCAAAATTTATGCTTTTGAACCTATGCCTGATGTGCGTGCTGTTTTTGAAAAACATATTAGCCTCAACCATAAACTTATCCGCAATCATAATATCTCCTTATTGCCTATCGCTCTTTCCAATGAAGAAAAGCAGGTTCAGTTTTCGAATGACACAAACCACAGCGATGGCAATACCTATATTGCAACATCTTATGTTTTTCTGGAAACGAACAACAGGATAACGGTTCAATGCCAGTCGATAGACGGGCTGATAAAGCAGGGGTATGAAAAGCCCGGCATTATTAAAATTGATGTGGAAGGAGCTGAGTACGATGTGTTACAGGGAGCAAAAGAGGTTCTTCAAAAAGACCATCCTTACATTCTGCTGGCCACACACGATTGTCATTTACCCGGGGTGCAGGAAAAATGTTTGGCGTTCCTGGCCGGGCTGGGATATCATGTACAACACACCGGAAAACATAATAAGCACATGGCTGGCCTGGATGATTATATCGCCATTCACAAAAGCAAACTATAGCAGTTGAACGATACAAGAAAAATAAAACTCCTCATTTTAACGCCCACCATGCAATGCGGGGGCTCCGAAAAATTTGTTTCGTTGTTCTGTAACCATATCAATACCCAGGTCTTTTCTGTTTGCCTGGTTGTAGTTAATAATACCCGGGCATTTTATACCATTACCAATCCTGACATAGAAATTATTGACCTTAAAAAAGAGCGGGTACTTTTTTCATTGCCTGCTATAAAAACCGTAGTTAAAAAATATAAGCCTGCTATAATATTTTCTACGGCCAATCACCTGAACATATACCTGGCCATCTTCAGAGATCAATTTAGTGCCGGTATAAAGTTCATTGCACGTGAATCGAGCATTGTGAGTATCAACAGCCAGAGAACAGCTATGCCGCGGTTATACAGCCGCCTGCTCAAAAAATATTACCGCCGTTTTGATCATATCATTTGCCAGTCGGCCTATATGCAACAGGACCTCTGCAAAAATTACCATGTTCACGAAAGCAAAACGAGTGTAATACATAATGCTACTGCCGCAAATTCAAATGGTATATCAGCAACCATAGTTGATCCCGGCAAGCTGCATAAATTTATCACGGTAGGCAGGTTATCTGAAGAAAAAGGAATAGAAAGACTGGTACATATTGTCGGCCTGCTTACAATGCCTTTTCAATATTTTATTATTGGTGACGGCAATAAAAAAAATGAGCTTCAGCAACTGATCAATGAATTACAGTTACAGGATAAGATTTTTTTATTGGGAGAGAAAACGGATCCTTTTATCGGAATGGAGGATGCGGATCTTTTTTTAATGGGCTCTTATTATGAAGGCTTTCCCAATGTTCTGGCGGAAGCAGGGGCATTGGGTATCCCGGCTATTGCTTTCCGGGTTCCGGGTGGTATTGTTGAAATAATTGAAGATGGAGAGAATGGGTTATTGGTTGATGATAACGACCTGCTGGGATATGCAACTGCGATAAAGAACGGTTTGTTGGCAAATTTCAATCGCCAAAAAATAATAGAAACTACACAGAAACGTTTTTCTATAGAGGTCATGATGGCAAAACTGGAAAAACTGTTATTACAGTTGTAAGAGCCTTCTTTGCGTACTTTGCGCTCGTTCTTTGCGGTAAAATTAACCGCAAAGGTCGCTAAGGGTTTCGCAAAGAACGCAAAGGGTCTGTACAAAAAACTTTTTCTTTTAGCTTACCGAAAATAAATTACGGATATTTGTACTGTTAATGCCAACGTCATTTGGTTAACAAATTAAAAAGCTGTCTCCCGCCGTTGGGGGGATGTCGAAGGCGGGTTATACGAAAAATAGCACCGGCTTCGACAAGCTCAGCCTGACATTCATTAACTTAATGACATTGACTGAGGCTACAAAATGAAAACGAATGAATGGCATAAAACCCAAACTGCTGATCTTTATCAATACACTTCAATCCGGGGGTGCAGAGCGGGTGGTCTCTCTTTTGCTGGGCCATTTAAAAGATGATTTTGACATTCACCTGGCGCTGTACAGCAATATCATAGAATACGAAATTCCTTCAGGGATAAAATTATTGAACCTGCAGCAGCCACTAGTGCAGGATAAAACCATCCGGTTTTTAAAATTGCCCTATATTTCCTGGAAAGTTTATCGCTATTGCAAAAAGAACGAGATCAATATTTCAGTTGCGTTTTTATACCGCCCCTGTTATATCAATGCATTAATGAAAAGTCTTTGGGGTTATAAAGGGCATGTGATCATGTGTGAAAGAACGCACCAGACAACCATGCAACAGGCCCAATCATCCATCTACCGGGCGTTCTCCAAATTTATGGTGATGTTCTCGTACAAGCGGGCCGACCTTGTGCTGGCAAATTCTTATGCCATGCAAACCGACCTTATCGAAAATTTTAAAATAAAAACGCCGGTTCGGGTTATTTACAATCCGATCGATCTCCAGTTCATTAAAACCCATGTTGATGAAGTGCCGGATTATGTGTTTGATAAAAATGTATTCTATTTTATAAATGTGGGGGGATTCAGGAAAGAGAAAAATCACCTGTTGTTAATACAGGCATTTTTTATTTTAAAGAACCTGCCCTGCAAGCTGCTGATTGTTGGGGGAGGAGTTATGGAAGAGGAACTAAAACAAAAAGTGTATAACCTGGGGCTGCGGGACAAGGTGAGCTTTTGTGGTTTTGATAAAAACCCGTTCAAATATGTAAGTCGAAGCGACTGTTTTGTATTGAGTTCCGATGTGGAGGGTTTTCCCAATGTATTAATAGAAGCATTAGCTTGTAGTAAGCCCGTAATTTCCACCGATTGCAGCTCGGGCCCCAGAGAATTGCTTGCGCCGGCAACCGACCTGCACCACCGGGCCATTAATGATTATGAAATTGGCGAATATGGCATCTTAACCCCCGTTAATGATGTAATTGCTTTAGCCTCCGCTATGAAAAAAATGTACCTGGATACAGCACTTCGCAACCAGTTTGCAGCAAAAGCCGCTACAAGAGCCGAGCAGTTTGATGTGGATGAGATCAAACAGTATTTTCATGTGGCATTTACAGGATTGTAGGAGAGCGTGTTTAGAAGTTTAGTATTCCCACTTCTAAACCCCTAACCGCCTAAACTCTAAACCTATAAACTTCTAAACATCTTTCTAAAACTAAAACTTATTTTTGCTCCGCAAAACCAATTAGTTTAATGCATAAAATATTATTAACAGGCGGCGCAGGCTTTATCGGCTCGCATTTAACCCGGTTATTTGTACTTAAATATCCGCAGTACAAGATCATTAATCTTGATAACCTTACTTATGCAGGCAACCTGGAGAACTTAAGGGATATTGAAAATGAGCCTAACTACCTGTTTGTAAAAGCAGATATTACCAACCTGGAGCTGTTGCGTAAATTATTCGAAGAACATAAATTCACCGCAGTACTGCATTGTGCTGCCGAAAGCCATGTAGACAGGTCGATTACCGACCCCCTGGCATTTATAACAACCAATGTACTGGGCACAGCTTGTCTACTGCAGGCCGCAAAAGAAGCCTGGACAGGGGACATGGGAAATAAGATATTCTATCATATCTCAACAGATGAAGTATATGGTTCACTGGGCGAAGAAGGATTTTTTACAGAAGATACCCCTTACGACCCACGTAGCCCGTACTCCGCATCAAAAGCCTCATCTGATCATATTGTACGTGCATTTTACCATACCTATAAGTTGCCGGTAAAGATCAGCAACTGCAGCAATAACTACGGGCCATTTCACTTTCCCGAAAAACTGATACCGCTCTGCATTCACAATATCATCAACAATAAACCCTTACCCATTTATGGCAAAGGAGAAAATATAAGAGATTGGTTGTATGTTGAAGATCATGTACGTGCCATAGATGTGGTATTTCATAAAGGAAAAATTGGCGAGACCTACAATATTGGGGGCCATAATGAATGGACAAATATTAACCTGGTAAAAGAATTGTGCAGGCAGATGGATGAAAAACTCGGCAGGGAAATAGGCGAATCTGAAAAATTAATTACTTATGTTACAGACCGTGCCGGCCATGATATGCGCTATGCCATTGATGCAACCAAATTAAAAGAGGAACTGGGATGGACACCGAGTCTACAGTTTGAAGAAGGAATTTCAAAAACAATTGATTGGTTTCTTGAAAATGCCGAGTGGCTTAATCATGTAACCAGCGGGGATTATCAAAAATATTATGTTGAGATGTATAAGGTTTAGAGGTTTAGAAAGTTTAGAAGTTTAGCTTTGGATTTTCATTATATAATCAAAATTTAATTTTATGAAAGTTTATTCTTTTGAAAAATTAGAGTGCTGGCAGCAAGCTAGAGAGCTGGCAGTTTGGGTATACAATGCAACTACAAATTTTCCTTCGGAAGAAAAGTTTGGTATGATATCACAAATGCGCAGGGCTGCAATTTCCATTGCATCAAATATTGCCGAAGGAACTTCTAGAAAAACAGCAAAAGACCAATCTCATTTCAGCACCATATCATACAGCAGTACAATAGAGTTATTAAATGATTTGATTATTGCAAATGATTTAAATTTTTTACCCAATGAAAAATATATGGAGGGAAGAGAAAAGATAGAAAAACAAACAGCTTTAATTGCAGGCTTACGAAAATCACAGCAAAGATTCGGACTTCGCTCAATCCTAAACTTTCTAAACCTCTAAACCACTAAACTTCTAAACAACTCCAATGAAAGGAATCATTTTGGCAGGCGGCTCCGGCACAAGGCTCTACCCGATCACAAAGGGTATCAGCAAACAACTCATGCCCATTTATGATAAGCCGATGATCTATTACCCATTGAGCACATTAATGCTGGCGGGTATAAAAGAAGTGTTGGTCATTACTACACCCGAAGACCAGAATCAGTTTAAAAGATTGCTGGGTGATGGAAGCCAGTGGGGTTGTCATATTGAGTATGCCAAACAGGAAGTGCCCAACGGATTGGCACAGGCATTTGTTATTGGCGAAACATTTATCGGAAAAGACAGCGTGGCATTGGTTCTCGGCGACAATATTTTTTACGGAAGCGGGTTTAGTAAATTGTTGCAGGCAAGTATTGATCCTGATGGTGCTGTGATCTTTGCTTACCCCGTAAGCGATCCGGAACGTTATGGTGTGGTGGAATTTGATGACGATAAAAATGCCGTAAGTATCGAAGAAAAACCGGCAAAGCCCAAAAGCAATTTTGCAGTGCCCGGTTTATATTTTTATGATAATGCAGTGGTTGATATTGCAAAAAACATTGCCCCGAGTGCAAGAGGTGAATATGAAATAACAACGGTTAACGATCATTACCTGCAACAAAAAAAATTAAAGGTTGCGGTATTAGACCGTGGCTTTGCCTGGCTGGATACAGGAACATTTGAATCCCTGAATGACGCCAGTGAATATGTACGGGTGATAGAAAAAAGACAGGGCCTTAAAATTGGTTGTCTCGAAGAGATAGCCTGGCGTATGAAATTTATAACCCGGGATGAGTTGTTGAAACAGGCTAAAGAACTGGAGAAGAGTGGGTATGGGGAGTATTTAAAAAAGATCGCAAAGTAGGTTTAGTAGGTTTAGAAAGTTTAGGGAAGTTTAGAAGGGGAATGCCTTAAACTAAACCCTCTAAACCTTCTAAACTTCCTAAACCATCTAAACCCTCTAAACTTTTTGATATGAATTATTACGTACATCCTACTTCGATAATTGATGACAATTGCCAGATCGGAGAGGGAACCAAGATCTGGCATTTTTCTCATATAATGAGCGGTGCTATAATCGGTAACAATTGTAACCTTGGACAAAATGTGGTGGTATCACCCAAAGTGGTGTTGGGCAATAATGTGCGGGTGCAAAACAATGTGAGTATTTATGAAGGCGTGATCTGTGAAGATGATGTTTTCCTGGGGCCAAGTATGGTATTGACCAATGTAATAAATCCCAGGAGTGCGGTAAGCCGTAAAAATGAATATAAAACAACATTGATTAAAAAAGGTGCTAGCATTGGTGCTAATGCCACTATTGTTTGCGGTAACACCATTGGTGAATATGCTTTTATAGGCGCAGGCACCGTTGTTACCAAAGATGTTCTCGCTTATGCATTAATAATTGGCAACCCAGGGAGGCAAACCGGCTGGATGAGTGAATTTGGCCAAAAATTAAAGTTTGATGCCAATAACAAAGCGGTTTGTTCAGAAAGCGGTCAGGAATATGTATTGGAAAATAGCAAGGTGAAAAGGATAATATAATAGTAGTAGGAAAAAGTAAGTAATCCGGGATCCAGTCTTTGCGATACTTTGCGTTTTTTCTTTGTGAACTTTGGGGTTACATAAAATCAACTAAAAAAGGCGCAATGGTTTTCGAAAAGAAAGCACAAAGCCCTACGGGTGACTTAATAATGAACAGGGAATATTGAACAAGCCAGTCTGTATGGGCGAGTTCGGCCAAAAATTAAAGTTTGATGACCAGGGTAAGGCAACCTACAGCGAAAGCGGTATGCAATATAAACTCGAAGGGAATACAGTTAGCAGACTGTAAATAAACCACTTACGATCTTAATCCGGGGCTCAGCTCTCCAGTTAAACTGAACAAAAACAATATTTTTTTTTCTTTCTCACACAACTATTTAATCAGGAATTACGTCTTTGCTGGGTAAATAAATCAAAATAATGTTTATTTTTGAGTAGTTTATTTACTCATTTTCAATGATAGAAGCACTCATTTCTTCCAAAACACGTATTAAGTTGTTGCTGAAGTTTTTTCTAAACAGTAGCAACAGGGCATACTTGCGTGGCCTTGAAGAAGAGTTTGGAGAAAGCACAAATGCCATTCGGCTTGAATTGAATAAGCTGGAAAAAGCTGGAATGGTGAGCAGCGATGTGCAGGGTAACAAAAAATATTTTACGGCCAATATAAAACACCCGCTCTTCTTTGATCTTAACAGCATTATCCGGAAATACGTGGGTATTGATACGATCATTGAAAATGTGATCTCACAACTGGGAGAAGTGGAAAAGGTATACCTGACAGGAGAATTTGCTAAAGGTAACAATGCCAATATGATAGATTTGGAATTAGTAGGTATTGTAAATACCAATTACCTCACAGAACTGATCCAAAAAGCAGAACCCCTGGTTAAAAGAAAGATCAGGTACGTTATCTATTCGCCCGAAGAATTTGCAGGATTAAAACAAACTAAAAATATTAATGAGAAGCTGCTGATATGGAGCAGGTAGACGGAAGATGTTTAGGGTTTTAGGGAGGTTTAGAGGGTTTAGAAAGTTTAGAAGGTTTAGAGAGGTAGGTAGTGAAAAATAATAAGGTTAAAAGAATAAAATCAGCATGAAAAATTTTGCATTAATAGGAGCAGGTGGTTATATAGCACCAAGGCATATGAAGGCTATTAAGGATACAGGCAATAATTTAATTGCAGCGCTTGATAAACATGACTCGGTAGGAATCCTTGACAGTTATTTTCCTGATGCTGATTTTTTTACCGAGTTTGAAAGATTTGACCGGCACCTTGAAAAACAAAAACGACTGGGAACGAAAACAGATTTTGTAACTGTATGCAGCCCTAATTATTTACACGATGCACATATTCGGTTTGGATTGCGTATTGGCGCCAATGTTATTTGCGAAAAACCGGTGGTGCTTAATCCCTGGAATATTGAGGCATTGATAGAGATTGAAAAAGAGACGGCCGGCCAGGTGTTTACCATACTGCAACTGAGACTGCACCCGGCCATCATAGCGTTAAAGGAAAAGATCGCTGCAGCGCCGGCCGGCAAAACACACACGGTTAGCCTGCAATACATTACATCACGCGGGCATTGGTATCATACCAGCTGGAAAGGTGATATAGAAAAAAGCGGGGGCATTGCAACAAATATCGGCGTTCATTTTTTTGATATGCTTATATGGATTTTTGGGGATGTAAAAACGAATACCGTTCTGGAGCATACAGCACAAACTGCTTCAGGGGAGTTGGAACTTGAAAAAGCAAACATTACATGGATGTTAAGTATTAATGCCAATACTTTACCTCCCGATGCAAAAGCTGCTGGTAAACGCACGTACAGAACATTAACAATAGATGGCGAAGGTTTTGAATTCAGCGATGGGTTTACAGAGTTGCATACAAAAAGTTATGAGGAGATATTGAAGGGAAATGGGTTTCCTATCAGCGAAACACTAAAGGCCATTGAAGTAGTTCATAACATTAGAAAATATAAATAAAACATGCACATGTTTAAAAAACCACATATAATAGAATATCCAAAAATTGGCAACTCTCAACTCGGATATATTTCGGTTGCGGAAAATCAAGCTTTGCCCTTTGAAGTACGGAGGATATATTGGACTTATTATACACCGGAAAGTGTTGAAAGAGGAAGACATGCCCATTATAACTTGGAGCAAATACTGATAGCTATTTCAGGAAAGATTATTGTAACTACGGAAATTCCAGGCGGCGAAACTGATAGATTTATATTAGAATCTCCAAATGTTGGGCTTTATCTCCCAAAATTTTGTTGGCATACAATGAAGTACAGTCACAATTCAACACAAATGTGTATTGCAAACATGGCTTATGATGAAGAGGACTATATAAGAGATTATGAGAAATTTAAAGTATTAAAATAATGATACACCCTACCGCAGAGGTACATTCAAAAGATATTGGGGAGGGAACTGTGATTTGGCAGTTTTCTGTCATTTTGCCCGGTGCTGTAATTGGAAACAATTGCAATATTAATTGCCACACATTTATTGAAAATGATGTTAGGATTGGCAATAATGTTACTATAAAGGCAGGTGTTTTTTTGTGGGACGGAATAGAAATTGAAGATGATGTTTTTATTGGACCCAATGCAACATTCGTGAATGATAAATATCCCAAATCAAAGAATTATCCCAAAGAATTTCAGGGTGTAAAAATTTGTAAAGGCGCATCCATAGGGGCTAATGCAACTATAATGGGAGGGATAACTGTTGGAGAAAATGCAATGGTTGGTGCTGGGAGTGTTGTTACTAAGAATGTAAACGCCAATACAGTTGTTTATGGTAATCCTGCAATCGAAAGACAAGAGTAAAAAAGTAATCACAATAATTAAAAAGAAACAATTATGATTGAGTTTCTGAATCTTAAAGCTATTAATAATAAAACTAAGGATGAGTTATTAAATTCTTTTGAAAAAGTTTTGCAATCAGGTTGGTTCATATTGGGCCAAGAAGTAAAAAAATTTGAAGATATATTTGCTCATTTTTGTGGCACTGCTCATTGCATTGGGGTAGCCAACGGCTTAGATGCCTTAATTCTAATTTTGGAAGGCTATAAGGAAATGGGGTTTATGAAAGATGGCGATGAAGTAATTGTACCTTCTAATACCTATATAGCAAGTATTTTAGCAATTTCAAAAGCCGGCCTGAAACCTATTCTGGTTGAACCTGATATTGCAACATACTTGATAGATCCAGCTCTAATTGAAGAAAAAATCACTAACAGAACCCGGGCTATTCTACCAGTTCATTTATATGGTCAGCTATGTGATATGGAAAAAATTTGCCGGATTGCAAAGAAGCACAACTTAAAAGTTATTGAGGATAGTGCACAATCTCATGGTGCCTTATTCAATGGGATTAAGTCGGGGAATTTTGGTGACGCAAGTGGATTTAGTTTTTACCCGGGGAAAAATTTAGGAGCATTGGGGGATGCAGGTGCAATTACTACTAATGATAATAAGCTTTTTGAAATTATTAAGGCCCTTCGTAATTATGGCTCTCATGTAAAGTATCAAAATCTATATTTGGGGATTAACAGCAGATTGGATGAAATTCAGGCAGCTTTTTTATCCGTAAAATTAAATAATCTTGATAGAGAGAATCAACGAAGAAGAGATATTGCCCAGTTTTATATTAACAACATTAAAAACAACTCAATAATTCTTCCTTTTAATCCGGATTTTCAAGTGGCTAATTTATTTAGTCATGTTTGGCATGTCTTTGTAATCAGAGTTTTAAATCGACAACATTTCCAGGACTATTTACTTAGAAATGAGATACAAACCGTAATTCATTATCCAATTCCTCCTCATAAGCAACCTGCATATACTGAGTGGCATGATATTTATTATCCGATTTCCGAACAAATACATAATGAAATTATTTCGCTACCCATTAGCCCTGTGATGGAACAGCAGGAATGTAAAAAAGTTGTAGATGTTGTAAATAATTATCAGCCTTGAACCTAATAAAAACCAGTTTATATACTTCTGTATCTCAAGCCTTATCAATTTTAGCGGGATTAATAGCTATTAAAGTCATCTCCTCAAAAATAGGCCCGGGAGGAATTGCTATGACAGGTCAGTTTTCGAATACAACAGCTTTATTAACTCTATTTGCCTCAGGAGCAATCGGGGTAGGAATAGTTAAGTACCTAGCAGAATTTAAAGATGATAAGGAGATGCAGTTTAAAGTAATAAGAACTGCATTTTGGATTATCGTAACCTGTTCATTAATTATTGGCGTTTCAGTTATACTGGCATCAGATTTTTTTTCTATTAAAGCATTTAAGACAAATGAGTACAAATTGGTGTATATATTTTGGGGTAGTTTTTTAATCATTTCTACAATATCCTCATTGTTAAATTCAATATTGAACGGATTGAAATTAATTAAGTACCTGACAATAATAAATATTGCTACAACAATCATTGGATTGATCATTACTATTCTAATGGCTCATTTCTATGGAGTTATTGGGGTATTAATTTCAACAAATTTCACTTCCCTGGCACTTTTATTATTGCACTTTTATTTTATTAAAAAATATAAATGGTTTTCGTTTAGAGACCTGTTTAAAGGATTTGATAAAAAAGTATTAAGATTATTCTACGGCTTTATCTTAATGACTCTGGTTTCGGGTATTCTTATACCAGCTATACAATTGATTGTCAGAAATAAAATAATCGCAGATTCTTCTTTTCTGGATGCAGGGTACTGGCAATCTGTCACCAGGATTTCAGATTATTATCTTGGGTTTGTAACTTCTGTTTTGGCTATATATTATTTACCTCGATTAGCAGAGATTGACAATAAGACAGAGCTCCAAAAAGAAATTACTAATGGTTATATTTTAATATTGCCAGCAGTTGGCATAATTTCTTTAATTATATGGGTGTGTAGATTTCCGATAATTAAAATACTGCTTACGGAAGAGTTTTTACCTTCTGAATCTTTGTTTGGCTTTCAGTTTTTAGGAGATTTCTTTAAAATTGCTTCCTGGCTATTAGCCTACCTGATGTTAGCTCGCGGCCTCAAAATAACTTTTATAATTTCTGAAATATTATATAGCGTCATCTATGTTTTACTTTGTTTTGCTTTTATGAAATATTACGGTGTAGTAGGAGCAGTATATGGGTTTTGTGCCTCGTACTTTTTATATTTAATAGCTATGTATATAATACTAAAAAAGCAACGTATAATATGACAAAAATATTAATACTTGGTGCAAATCATGCTTCTACTATGAACAGCTTAAAAATAGGCTTTGATGAAGTAGGCATTAAATGCAAGGCTTTGTCATTTGATAAATATAGATCAGAGTATAATAATTATGATAAAATTGAATGCTTATATCCAGAAGAGGATAAAAATTCAGGCAGGATTAAAAAAGCATTGCAATGGCGATATCTTTATTTTGTAGGGATATTTTTATATATTAAAAGATTAATGTGGGCGAATGTTGTTATATATTATTCACATCCCTCTTATAATATATTGCGTAAAAAAAGAAAACACTTCTCTTGGGAATTATTAATGATAAAAGTTTTTGTAAAAAAAAGATATGTATGGTTTACTGGTTCAGATATTCGTGATCCGGAAGTTGAACTATCCATTAATCCTTATTTCAAATACGCGTGGGGAAATAAGAATTATGAGTATAAAAATTGGGAATCTTCAAAGAATTCTTTTAGAGTCCAACGATTATTTAGCAGGAATAAATTTAAAGCTATTGTTTGGGATCAATACCCTTTTTTGAATCCTTTATTATTTGGTAGTTATTTAACTATACCCCACGCTTCTGTTTCCACTATAACTTTAGAAAAGGGAATTAACGTTGTAAAAAATATAGTACATGCACCTACAGCACCATGTGCCAAAGGTTCGGAATTTATATTTGCTGCTATAGAAAAATTAAAACAACATCGGAGTGATTTTAATTTTACACTTCTACATAAAATGACTAATTCGGCGTATCAAAAAAGTATAGAAGAAGCAGATATTCTAATAGATCAGCTTATTTGGGGTGCTTACGGTGTTGCTACACAACAGGCATTACAATCAGGGAAAGTTGTAGTGTGTTATTTATTGGAAAATAGAATAAAAACTATATATGGGGAATCCTGTCCCGTAATAAATGCCAATATCGATAATTTATTTCTTGTTCTTGATAATCTTCTGGATATGGAAGATTTTAATGAGATTAAAAACAAAGGAAAAAAATATTATAGGGAAATGCATTCACCATCAAGTGTAGTAAAGAAATTATTAAATGAAATAAATAATTAAATAGTTCAGAAAATGTGTGGTATTACAGGTATAGTATCGGTTAATTCAAATAATGTTTCTCAGAGTCGTCTAAAAGGGATGACTGATATCATTGCCCACCGTGGCCCTGATGGCGATGGGCATTGGATAAGCGGTAATGGTAATGTGGGCCTTGGCCACCGACGTTTATCCATCATAGATCTAAGCCATGAAGCAGATCAACCCATGCACTACATGAACAGGTACCATCTTGTATTTAATGGCGAAATATATAATTACCTGGAACTGAAAGACACACTCCAAAAACAAGGATACACTTTTACAACAGCAAGCGATACGGAAGTTTTACTGGCGCTATACGACCGTGATAAAGAGAACTGCTTGCAGTGGATTGACGGCATGTTTGCCTTTGTTATTTACGATGACAAGGAAAATGAGGTCTTTGCGGCACGTGACCGGTTTGGTGAAAAACCCTTCTTTTATAACTATATACCCGGTAAACATTTTTTATTTGGCAGCGAAATGAAATGCCTTTGGGAGGCAGGTGTAGAAAAGAACGTGAATAACCGGATGCTGTATAATTATTTAACGCTGGGTTATCTGGATAATCCCATTGACCTCAGTGAAACATTTTATGAGAACTGCACCCGGTTACCGCATAGCCACTATATTAAACTATCTATAAAAGATTGTAAGCTGACAATAAAACAATATTATGATATTGATTGGCGAAATGCGGATCATTCAATAACAGTTGACCAGGCTAAAGAAAAATTTCATGAATTATTTTATACTTCGGTACAACGCAGGCTACGCAGCGATGTAACTGTGGGCAGCAGTTTAAGCGGCGGGCTCGACAGCAGCCTGGTTGTTGCAGTAATTGATAACCTAAAAAAAGGAACCGGCCAGCGGCAGGATACCTTCTCTGCTGTATTTCCGGGATTTAAAAAAGATGAACGCAAATACATGGACCATGTAATTGCAGCCACCCATGTAAACCCTCATTTTGTAACACCCACCGACGAAGGGTTGATCGGGGCCATCGATAAACTCAACTGGCACCAGGAAGAGCCTTATGGCAGTGCAAGTATATATGTTCAGTATTGTGTAATGCAACTGGCAAAAGAAAATAATGTAACTGTTTTACTCGATGGGCAGGGAGCTGATGAAATACTGGCAGGTTACCATGCTTTTTACCCGCCTTATTTTGCGTCACTTAAAAAACAGGACACCGGTCTCTATAAAAAGGAATTAGCCGCTTATGGTGCTTTGCATGGTAACAGCGAAATAAATGCTGATGTAAGAAAAGGGTTGGTGAGTAAGATAAAATTATTTGCCGGCCGGCAAGCTCCGGCATTTCGAAAAATGTATCATCATTACAAACAGCTGAAGGATCCTGTACTTGACCCGGAGTTTTACAATACATATCGTAAGTCATCTTTTGAAAGCACACCTGTTTTTGAAAACCTGAATCACGCTTTATACCACAGCACTTTTAAACAGGGGCTGCAGGAGTTACTGCGTTATGCTGACCGTAATAGTATGGCACACAGCCGGGAAGTAAGGCTTCCGTTCCTCAGTCACGAGCTAGTTGAGTTTTTATTAACTTTGCCGCCGGGGATGAAAATTAAAGAAGGCTGGACCAAATGGATCATGCGGCAAACATTTCAAAGAGAGCTGCCACCTGAAATTGGTTGGCGAAAGGATAAGATAGGCTATGAACCTCCTCAGCAAAACTGGTTACAAAGAGATGAAGTAAAGAAAAAAATGGAAGCGGCTCAAAATAAATTAGTAGACAAACATATTCTTAAACGAACAGCAAAGGAACAGGGAAAAGGTGATAAATGGAGATTCTGGATGGCCGGCCAAATGATAAAATAATATCACAAAAGCATTACCCTGTTTAAAATAGCAAAACAATATGCGCCTCTTAATTTGCACACTTTATTTTCCTCCCTGTACTTTAACCCCTGCAAACCGTGCTTATTCCTGGGCAAAATATTTGCAGCTGTTTGGCATCTATCCTGTTATTATAACCAGGCAGTGGCCTACAGTATTTAATCCAGACCTTTATGAAGAGAGAGCTATAGGCGCAGAAGTTGTCATAGAAAAGTATCCACAATATGAAGTTCATTACCTGCCTTTCCTGGGTAATTACAGAACCCGCTCATTAGAAAAGCACGGATCAACAAAGAATAAAATGCCAAGAAGATTCTTCCTGGTGACAGAATTGCTTTTTAGAAATGTATTTCATACGCTCCTGCCTTACAAAAATTTATTCACCTACGCATTAGAATATGTAAGAGATAATAAAGTAGATAAGGTACTGGTCTCAGCAAGCCCTTTTCAATTATTTAAGATCGGATACCTCATAAAAAAAAGATATAATATACCATGGGTCGCTGATTATCGCGATGGATGGACAAGCGGCAATCACGATTACCCAAGTGGATTTATAGGAAAATTAGAAAGGATCTCCAATAAATATTTTGAAAGGAAATGGTTGCATACCGCAGATTGCTTTATTACGGTCTCTCCATATTTAAAGAACAGTATAGAAAAAACCATCGGAAAAAAGGGCTATGAAATTTACAATGGCTTTTTTAGGGAGGATAGTTTGCGCAGATTGCCGGAACAGGACAAAACCCAGATCAGCTTTTTATACAGCGGTACCATGTATTCTACACAGGATTACAGGACAGTCGTACAGGTTTTTAAAAAACTGATAGAAACCTATAAGCATAAAATAACTATCAAAATACTTTTCCTGGGAACCGTTTATAAGGATGATAAATTTAAAAATGACCCGGTATTCTCGGGGTTTGAAAAACATTTTATACTGATGGACAGGGTAAGTTATGCTGACGCATTAAAAATACATGAAACAGCAGATGTTTTCCTTATGCTTACATACCAGGGAGTAAAGGGAATTCCAAGCAGTAAAATATTCGACTATATCAAATTTAATAAGCCGGTGTTGTTATTTCCAAATGACCACGATATATTGGAAGAGATATTAACAGGGACGGGGCTTGGTATTATTGCAGATAATGACGGGATACTGGAGGAAAAACTGGAAAAACTTATCAAAGAAAAGATCGATAAAGGTTATATTGATTCACTCCCTGATACTGAATATATCAATTTATTCAACAGGGAAAACCAGGCTAAATATTTGGCAGACCTTATTAAAAGTTAGCATTGCATTATTATTAATTAAGATGACCAATAAAACCAATAACGATTATAGTGAAACCAACATTGATAGCAGACAGGAAGTTTTTGATTGGTTTTATACCTGGGTTTCTTTGGTAGGATAATACAGCCGGTTCGATGTTTCATTTATAAAATATAACCTGGCTTCGCTGTTAAAGCATTTAACGGCTTCTCATTAATTGTGTTAACCAAATAGGAATGAAAAAAAAAGTACTTCATGTAATTAACTCTTTATGTGCAGGGGGTGCCGAAACTTTACTGGCTAACTCTTTGGCAGCGGGTGGCCTCCAGGAGCATACAGATAATACACTGGTTTATTTCCGGGGCACATCTGAGCTGGAAAATAAAATAGACAAAGGGGTTACCTGTTACAGCCTTAATTACAAAGGTATAGTAAGCTTACCCGCAACATTAATGAAGTTACGTAAGATCATCAAGGATCAAAAAATAGACATTGTTCACAGCCATTTGAACCCAGCGGGATTTTATACACACCTGGTTTGCCCGGTCCCACATGTACACACACTGCATACCACATATTCAAAAAATGCCGAAACGGATCCTTTTAAACTTTTCCTGGAAAGAGAATTGTTCTTTAAAAGGAGGCAATGCAATATTATTTTATTGTCAGAATTCATTAAAGAAGATTTTTTAAATGCTGTTCCATTCAGGGGAAAAGCTTTTGTGTTGAATAATTTTGTAGAAGATGTTTTCTTCAAGCCAACAGCAAAGGTTTATGGTCCGGGCACCGCCCCTTTAAAAATTATTGCCATTGGCAGGCTTAGTGAATTAAAGAACTTTGATTACCTGCTCGACGTGTTTACACATTTGAAAGAAGCCGATATAAAACTGGATATATATGGGGCCGGTAATATTAGTAAATACGATCAGCGGATAAAAAAATCAGGTATTAAAATAAGTATGATGGGGCATAATCATAACCTGGGTGAAATAATTTGTAATTACGACCTGTTCATCATGCCATCAAAATTTGAGGGTTTCCCTTTGTCTATATTTGAGGCCATGGCATCGGGTGTCCCGTTAATGCTGTCAGACCTGCCATCCTTAAAAAGTATTGTACATGAGCATGCACTGTATTTTAATTTGAATGATGCAGTAGGTACAGCAGCAACCATCGGGCAAATTGCAGCAGGCAAGATCGATATCAACAACATGGCTCAGGAAGCACAGGAATACGCCCGTAAAACAGCTAAAAGAGAAATGTATATCAAGTCCTTACTGGATATTTACAATCAACTTTAATTTATATAATTCCTTGTTTTCAACAACCATATAATTTCCTGCCTGCTTATAAAAGGCAAATCTTTTATATTGCACTCAAATAAGCGCTTTTATTATGTTCTCATTGTTTAATACGGCATTGGTGAGGCATGATCACGGGATAACGCTGTGTAAGCCAGCTAAAAAAAACGTAATTGGCAAAATCATATAATATCAATAGACATGCTTTTCAATTCCCTTGAGTTTATTGCGTTCTTTATAGTTGTTACAATAATTTTCTTTGCTTTACCTCATAAATACCGCTGGTTTCATCTATTGGCCGCAAGTTGCTATTTCTATATGGCTTTTGTACCAATTTATATCTTAATACTATTTGGTACGATTATCATAGATTACTTTGCAGGCATTTGGATCGAGCGGGCAAGTGGGAGAAGGAGAAAGTGGTTGTTAATAATAAGTATCATTTCCAATATTGGGGTGCTGGCGGTTTTTAAATACTATAATTTTTTCTTAGATAATATTAATGCTGCTACCGGAAATTCTATTGACCGATCCCTGCTGCCGTACCTTAACATTTTATTGCCAATCGGCTTATCTTTTCATACTTTCCAGGCCCTGAGTTACACCATTGAAGTATATAGAAAGCACCAAAATGCAGAAAAACATTTTGGCATATATGCACTCTATGTAATGTTTTATCCCCAATTGGTTGCGGGCCCTATTGAAAGGCCGCAAAATATGTTGCACCAGTTTCATGAGAAGAAATTTTTTAATTCAGATAATTTTTTTATTGGTTTTAAATTGATCATATGGGGACTTTTTAAGAAAGTAGTAATTGCAGACAGGTTGGCAATTTTGGTTAACCAGGTTTACAATAACCCGGCAGAACATAATGCTACTATGCTTTTCATAGCTACCGTATTTTTTGCAATGCAGATCTACTGTGATTTTTCCGGTTATTCAGGAATTGCATTGGGTACTGCCAGGGTTATGGGCTTTACGTTGATGAAAAACTTTGATAATCCTTTCCAGTCAAAATCAATAAGCGAATTCTGGAAGCGCTGGCATATTTCATTATCAACCTGGTTTAGAGATTACCTGTACATTTCATTGGGTGGTAATAAGGTATCTATTCCGCGTTGGTATTTTAATTTATTTTTCGTGTTTTTGGTAAGCGGCTTTTGGCATGGAGCTAATTGGACCTTCATGATATGGGGCGCTCTTCATGGCTTTTACCTTGTTTTTGCTATTTTGATAGACAGGCCGGCAAAATATATTGTCAGCAAGACCGGACTGTCAAAAATGCCTGTCTTATATAATTCCTTTCAGTTGCTTACCACTTTTGCTTTGGTCACTTTTGCATTTATTTTTTTTAGGGCAAATTCGGTTTCAGATGCTTTTTACATTGTTAAAAAAATATTCAGCAATCAATGGGGAGGATGGCAGGCAACCGAAGTATTTTCTATATTCAGCCTGGCCTTAAGTATTGTACTGGTAATTGCGTTACTGATTACTGAATGGAAATTTAGTGATCGTATCATTGAAAGCAGGCTGGGAGAAATATATAAAACTAATCTTGTTTTTGGAGTAGTTGTTATTACAGGTATTTTTTTACTGGGGGTATTCCAGAAATTATCCTTTATTTATTTTCAATTTTAGCCATGAAACTGATCAAATATCTCCTTACAGTATTTATAATTTCATTTTTAATTACCTGGGGAGTGTCATGGGTTACCAATAAAGGGTTATTAAGTTCACAAGTAGATTTTTACGGTAAAATGAATGCAGCTTCTGATACGGGTAAAAAAACAAATGTTTTAATAGTGGGCTCTTCAAGAGCATTGGTCAATGTAGACACCCGTATACTGGATTCTGTGACCGGGTTACGTTCGTATAATTATGGGTTAAATGCAGTAACCATTAGAACATGTTTCAACATCATGAAGTATGCCCTGCATTATCAAAACGATGTGAAATTTGTATTGCTGAATATTGATTATAATATGTTTAATGTGTCAAAGGATCCATATAAAGATGCATATTATTATCCATTTGAGAAAAACTTTCAAAACTTTTTGATGACGGACTCAACTGCTAACTGGTATATACATAAGCTGAATTTCCTTGACATTTCACTATACGACGATTTTGCAAAATATGCAGCTGTTGATGGCTGGATCAGGCCGGGAAGAACAATTGATGGGGTCTATAAGGGATTTTACCCGCATCAGACCTTAAATGATTTTAGTGAATCCCCGGTGAATGATCTAAGCAAAACTGAGATCCCGGTCAATGAAAATGATTTTAGCATATTAAATGATATTGCCGGCTTATGTAAAAAGGCCAATGTTAAACTGGTATTTGTAATTGCTCCGTATTTTAAAAAGGATTTTCCGGGTAATTATTATACAAACTATTATAGTTTATTGGAAAGAATAAAACAGGTGGCTCAACAAAATGATATTCTTTTTTTAGATTATGCTTCATTACCAATGGCATCTGACAAGGCTTATTTTTACAATGGCAATCATTTAAATGTAAAAGGAGCAGGAATTTATTCATCTATTGTAGCAGATACTATAAGAAAATATATAGTATCCAATTAGAATATATGTACCTGTTAGTTACCGACGTAGGGCAGTTAGTACGGTTTATCAAAAACAAATATTTTATATTGCACTCAAATAAGATCTACTATGTTCCCAATGTTCTATGACAGAAAAAATGACAAACCCTATTCAGTTAAAGATGGTAAATATACCAGTGAAGACAGGACCGCCAATATCATTAACGGTATTCCGCGTTTTGTGAAAGAAGGGTCATACGCTTCTCTTTTTGGTGATCAATGGAAGCAATATAAAAAAACCCAGCTGGATTCCTATTCCGGATCCCCCATTACCGAAACAAGGCTTAACCGTTGCCTGGGCGATCTGAAGGACAGGCTTGCCGGTAAACTTGTATTGGAAGCCGGTTGCGGGGCAGGCCGTTTTACCGAAGTATTATTGAAAAAAGGCGCAAAACTGGTTTCATCCGACCTTAGTTCTGCAGTTGAGGTAAATATTGAGAATTTTCCTGTTTCCGATGATCATATCATCATACAGGCCGATATTAATGATATGCCTTATGCAGATGAAAGCTTTGATGTGGTGATCTGTTTGGGTGTGATACAGCATACCCCCAGCCCAGAACAAACTATTGAAAGCCTATATAAATTAGTAAAGAAAGGAGGCTCCATGGTGATCGATCACTATAATTTTGATAAATCAAATTTTTTACGACTGGCTTCTGTTTACCGGATATTCCTGAGAAAAAAATCGGCTGCATATACCATACCTTATACCAAAAAATTAGTAAAAAGATATTTGCCATGGCATAAAAAATTTGCGGGGAATAAATTTGCCAGTTTGTTACTCAACCGGATATCGCCTGTTATTTCTTATTATGCCGCATTTCCGCAATTGAATGACCAGCAACAGGAGGAGTGGGCCTTATTGGATACACACGACTCCTTAACAGACTGGTATAAGAACCTGCGCAGTAAAAAACAGATCATTAAAGTTTTAAAAGAACTTGGTGCCGTTGATATTTCCTGTAATTATGGGGGTAACGGTGTAGAAGCCATTTGTAAAAAACCTGCTTAAAATCCTGTTTTTATTAATGCCCGATAATAATGATAGCCCAACAAAAGAATTTACAATTAATACAAATGTTACGTGGCATTGCCAGCATACTGGTTGTGTTATTCCATATGACATTCAATTTTTCCGAAACATTCAACCACTCTTTTTTATTTAATGTTTTTAATTTCGGGAGTAGCGGGGTGGATATATTTTTTGTGCTGAGTGGATTTATCATTGCCTATGCCAACCGCGATTTTGTGGCACAGCCAACAAAAACGACGACTTTTCTTAAGCGTCGTTTTATCCGGATATATCCCATTTACTGGATCATCATTAGCGTTTTCCTGCTGATACAACTTGCTCTTCCACTTTATTATAAATCGCATTTTGAACTCAGCGCTTTTAATTTTCTTTCAACTTATTTATTGCTTCCCGATCATGCCATGATAAACGGGGTTAGCTGGTCACTTACCAATGAATTGTTTTTTTATCTTTTGTTTACACTCGCCATACTTATCCCGGTTAAAAAATATTCGCTTTATTTATTGTTGGCTTATTTTGTTTTACTGCTGGTTGTTTTATTAGCGGGTTTAGACCTTGCGGAGGGAAATGCTTATACCGGCCTGCTTTTTTTTCCAATGAATATTGAATTTTTACTGGGCGTATTTATTGTTTTGATAGTTGATAAGATCAATAAAAGATGGATATGGCCTTTATTGGTGACCGGCACCTGCTTATTTTTAGCCGGCGCATATATTTTTGACCATGGAATACACAACACCAACACTCACCTAAGCTATATATTAAACAGGGTGGTATTGTTTGGATTTCCGTCATTTTTAGTGATATTGGCGCTTGTTAAAATGGAACTTAACGATACCATACGGGTTAAAAAAATATTTCTTTATTTGGGAGATGCCTCTTATTCTATTTACCTCATACATTTACCATTGGTAGTTGCTTTTTATAAGGTTGTTGCAAAACTCGGGATACAAAACAAGATCCTGCTGCTGTTGCTGAATGGCCTGTTGTTTTCTGCCGTTTGTTTTATTGGAATAATAATTTATCTTAAAATTGAAAAACCCTTAATAAAAAAATTAAACCAGCGCTTACTAAGTAAAACCAAATGAAGATACTACATGTATTATATTCAGGATTAGGCGGTCATGGTAATATTTTTTTTGCTATGGTTAGTGCGGATACCAAACATGAATTTGAGTATGAGGCTTTGTTTTATGGTATTGAAGACGTGAGGGCTGAATTTATTGAAGCCTGTACTCAAAAAAAAATACCTTGGTATTTTGCCAAAAAATATATCAAGCTTGACGTTAAGTATTATTTCCGGATCATGCAGCTTATTCGAAAAAGCAACCCGGATATTATCTTTTTACATGGCAGTGCTTATATATTACCGGCAAAAATTGCTGCTTTGTTTGCGAAAAAAAGCTGTAAGATCATTGTACGGGAAACACAGGCCAATCATTTAAAAACAAAGGCCCAATGGGTATCATTAACCGGGGCCATGTTTTTGGCAAACCATATTGTTTGTTTAACGAAAGAGTTTAAAAGTCAAATTCAAAAAAAACTGGGCTGGCTATACCATACAAATAAAGTAGCGGTTATTTCAAATGGGATTAACCTGGATATTTATAAACCAGCTGAAAAAACAGTCGGTAACCATATCGTAATTGGTATGCAGAGCAGGTTAGTAAGCATTAAGGATCATATTAGTTTATTAAAGGCATTTGCTTTATTAAAAAAGGAACAAACGGGTTCGGTATTTAATTTGAAATTGCGAATTGCGGGAGATGGGGATTTTAAAGGGGAACTGCTAAAATACACAGCAGCACTTGAACTGGAAACTGATGTTGAGTTCACCGGGATGATACCGGAAAAGGAACTTGTTGGCTTTTTACAAAACCTGGATATTTATGTGCATGCTTCATTGGGCGAAACGATGAGTACGGCGATCATGCAGGCGATGGCATGTAAACTACCCATAGTGGCATCCGACGTAAATGGTATTAACAATATGATCCAAAATAGGGTAACCGGCATACTGGTGCCGGCACAAAATGAACAGGAACTTGCCGGGGCCCTGCAGGAATACCTGGCAAACCCCGGGCTCCGCAATTCCTTTGCACAACAGGCCTTTGACTATGCACAGGCTAATTTTTCGAATAACCGCATGATGGAATTATATAAGCAACTGTTTTAAACAGCCGCAAATCGTTACCTATAAAACAGGTAAGGGTAATAAAGCAAATTAACCGGGGGGTAAAACGGTTTAATTCAGTTAATTTTTGTTTTTTTGCACTAATCAATGTGTAGAGTATGATAAAATCTTTTTTTAAGAAGTATGCTGTTTATTTTCAAAGATTTACAGGGTCCTATGAATTGGTTAAGGTGCAAACAATACAGCAGGTTACCGAATACCGTAGATTAAGTGAAGAAATGAGAACCACCTGCCCGGATAACCCGGCATTGTATGGCAAAAAAATATATTCACAAACCGACGAAGACGGTATCATTGAGGAGATATTCAACCGTATACCCAATAACAAAACTTTCCTGGAGATAGGTATTCAGACTGGCGTGGAATGTAATACCCTCTATTTATTACTGAAGGGCTGGAGGGGTACCTGGGTAGAAGGCAGCCCGAAATACTGTAAGACCATAGCAGAAAACCTGGGAGGGAGCAGTTCTTTCCCCGGTAAGCTGAATGTGGTAAATTCTTTTATTGACCGGGATAATATTGTGGACATATTTAAAAAAGCGCATGATTTTTTTGGGGTACAGGAGCTTGATTTTTTTTCGCTGGATATTGACGGGAACGATTTTTATATTGCTGAAGAATTGTTTAATAATGCCATATATCCAAAAGTAGTTTGCGTAGAATATAATGCAAAATTTCCTCCACCGGTCAGCCTCAACATAAAGTATAACAAAAACCATGTTTGGGACTATTCCGATTATATGGGCTGTTCACTTCAGTGTTATGCCGACCTTTTTGAAAAACATCAGTATACCCTGGTGAGTTGTAACCTGCCAGGTATCAATGCTTTTTTTGTCCGCAATGAGTTTGCACATCTTTTTACAAAATATCCTATTGGGGAGATTTACCAGCCGTACCGGTTTTACCTCAGTCCCATTACCGCAGCCCAGCCACCTTCCCTGAAATATTTAAAAAACCAGTTGGAAGCCCTTTAATTAAAACCCGGTATGTAAACCCGCTGAATGAAAAAGAGAATTTTGATAGACGCAACGACAGTTACATTCCAGGTTGATGGATTATCCAATTATATTATTAACCTCATCAAACACCTCCCTGAAGAAAGTTTCAACTATTTTGAATACACAGTGCTGCTGAATCCCAACATTAACCGGGCTGAGCTTACGGATCATCTCAGGCAAGGAAATTTCAGGGTGATCGAAAGAAAGATCGCACCCATTGGCCCCCAAAGAGACTGGGATATGTTCTGGTTTTTACGAAAGCATGAAAAAAATTATGACCTCGTTCATATCACTTCCAGTAATTTCCCGGTTAGCTTAAGGAAAGGGGTGTGTACCATTCATGATCTTACGTTCAGAAAATATTTTGACAATCCCAAATACACCTTTAACCTGGCAACCAAATATATGAATTGGGTTGTGCGCAATTGTATGAAATATGCAAAAGCAGTTATTGCTGTTTCGCAATCAACAAAGAATGAGTTGCTGAGCGGCTATCACCTGGATGTTGCGGCAAAGGATAAGATACAGGTTATATACGAGGGTTGGGAACACCTTATCCATTATAATAAAAATGAAGAAAATCCCTGTGAAGGTGATTTAATGGTAAAAGATAATTATTTATTTTACCTGGGTACATCCCGTAAGCACAAGAATTTGTCGAACCTGTTATCGGCCTTTAAACTGGCGATGCCCCACATACCCGCCAATAAAAAATTAGCTATAAGCGGGAGTGATAAATATATCAACAATATGGACCTGTCGTTGATCAGCGAAATAAATAAAACAGGCAAGCGGATATTTTTTACCGGTTATCTTTCCAATGCCTGTGTGGAAGCCTATTTTAAGAATGCGGATGCTTATATCTTTCCTTCTTTATCAGAAGGATTTGGGATACCGGTGCTGGAAGCTTTCTATTATGAAAAACCGGTACTTTGTTCTGATACTACATCTTTGCCGGAAGTGGCCGGTGATGCGGCATTGTATTTTGATCCGCATGATCCCCAAAGTATTGCCGATACCATTATTAAATTTTACAACAACCCGCCCGATAAAACATTAATGATCAATAAAGCAAGGGAGCAACTCAGTAAGTTTTCCTGGATAAAGGCAGCCGAAGAAACAATAGCTGTTTATAAAAACTGCCTGGGTATATCATGAACCCGCTATTTTAATTACGGTAGTGTCTCAGTTTGAAAAATAATAATTTAAAATGATTGTCAGTCCCGATGGCTATCGGGATTGTCGAAGCCATTTACATCTTCGTAACCCGCCTTCAACATCCCGCCATCGGTGGGAGACATCTTTTTTCAAACTTAGACACTACTTAAATTAAGGCTTTCCTGCTTTCTATGTATTTAGTATAGAGCTGCACCAGCATAAAATAATAAAAAGGCATCAGCATAATCTTATACCGAACCATGGTGCCAAAATTATAAGTAGTGAAACCAATGATCAATGCAAAAAGCATGGACAGGGTAAAGGAAAACAACAGGTACCGGTTGCCAAATATGGCCGCGAAGAAACCAAAGAACCGCATTTTAAAAAGCAGGTATAGTGTGGATAATAAAAGCAACATAGATTCCAGTGAAGTAAATAAAATGACGATTTTCCTGCTTTCCCATATGAACGGCCTGAAAAGGCAGTTGAATATGGCCACGGGGCTGTGTAATATCATTCCTTCCAAACTGCCATCAATTTCTGATACGGATAAAGTGCCTTTACCTTCTTCTTCGGTGGCCTGGTAATTTTTCTGAAAAGTATCTACCTGCGCTTTTGATTCCTCGGCAAGTATCTGCAATTGTTCTGCAAAGTTTAAAACATAAGCGATTGCTGTACTTGAAAAAATAAAGATCAATATCACAAAGGATTTGATCACTATATTTTTAAACGGAGCAATGAATGTATAAAAAACAATGGTGGATAGGCTTACTGCCAATATGATAATGATATAACTTTTAATGGTACCTACTATATAAATGAGAAAAATCAATGCAAACAGGTCTCTTAAAGAAAATTTCTTTTTTACAAAGAATTTATATAAAAAATGCACGATAAAGCCCAGTCCTCCCAGGCATATGGCTTCCTTCATCAGCCCGCTGCCCCAAAACCAGATGGAAGGGGTATATAATACGGCCCAGGCCATTAATTTTTGATATTTACCTTTATTGATATCATTAAAAACCAGGAAAAGTCTCCACTGCCCGGCAAAAGAGAAAAAGCCGAATATAATAGAAATGATGAGGAATTTATTGAAAGCAAGGAAAGAAACAAGGGCGGATATCTTCATTACAAATAGGTTGGAACTTGCCGCGTAATAGCCTGAATAATTGACATCACCTACTTCAAAATCGTACCAGCTTCTTACGTCTTCTGCCGATTCAAAAAAATATTTAATATTGCCGGCGTCCTGCAGTAACTGGCCCCTTAAAAAATTACTACCCGTATAATACATGAAAGAATCACCATAACCATAATAGTATTGCACCATCATGGAATATGCAAATGAGCCAAACATGCGGAGAAAGAATGCCGTAAAAAAAATTTTCCTTAATTCATCATCGGTGTAATTAATGGCCCTTTTTTTAACGAGGATATAAAAAATATACAGGTAAACCGGCAATAAAAGATAATCAATGATGGTTATATGCTGCATCGGGCAGGTTGCTGGTTATTTGTTTAAAACGGCGGTTAATACATGTGCAATATAATCATAAGTTTTTTTAGGGTTTAGCAAACATGAGCGGCCCGTTGTAACCGGTAAATTTTTTAACACGATACCATTACCTTTGCTTTGCTAAATTTTACTATAAACTATGTGTGGCATTTCAGGCTTTACAGATTTTAATAAAAGAACAGAACGGGCTGTTTTGGAAAAAATGAACCGTATGCTGGCCCACCGTGGCCCCGAAGGAGATGGATATGGCATGTATGAACATCCAAATGCTACGGTTGGACTGGGCCACCGCCGCCTGAGTATTATTGACCTGAGCGAAGGAGGAAGCCAGCCAAAATCATTCGGATCGCTGCATCTTACATTTAACGGCGAGATCTATAACTACGCCGAAATAAAAAAAGAACTGGAACAAAAAGGTCACCAGTTTGAAAGCCACAGCGATTCCGAAGTCATTTTACATGCTTATAGGGAATGGGGCAGTGCCGCATTACAGCGTTTCATTGGCATGTTTGCCCTGGTGATGTATGATGAGACCAATCAAAAATTATTTTGTTGCAGGGACAGGGCAGGGGTTAAACCGCTTTTCTATTACTGGAAAAATGGCCTGTTTTTGTTTGGTTCCGAATTAAAAGCGTTACTGCAGCACCCCGAGTTTACCAAAGAAATAAATGTAGATGCTGCCGCAGCCTTTATGCAGTACGGCTATGTGCCGGCACCACATTGTATTTTTCTGGATACCTATAAATTAAAACCGGGCCATTTCCTGGAACTGGATCTTGCAAAACTAACTGTTGAAGAACAACAATACTGGAATGTGTATGATGCTTATAATAAACCCACTTTAAAAATAGCGTTGCCGGAAGCTATTGAAGAAACAGAAAAATTGCTGATCAGCGCTTTTCAATACCGCATGGTAAGTGATGTGCCGGTAGGAGTATTTTTAAGCGGTGGCTACGACAGTAGCTGCGTTACCGCTTTGCTGCAAGCCAACAATACCGAAAAGATCAAAACATTTACCATTGGTGTTCCGGATGCCGGTTTAAATGAAGCACCCTTTGCCAAAGTAATTGCCAAACACCTGGGTACCGACCATACTGAATATTATTGCACCCAAAAAGAGGCATTGGAAATTGTACCGCAACTGCCATTCTTTTATGATGAACCTTTTGCCGACAGCAGTGCAATACCCACATCGCTGGTTAGTAAAATTGCACGGGAAAAAGTAACAGTGGCTTTATCGGCCGACGCAGGGGATGAGATATTTGCGGGCTACAACCGCTACGATTATATGTTGAAATATGGCAAAAAATTACAGCGGATCCCGGGCTTTATGAGAAAGGGCGTTGCAGCCCTGATGGACCTGGTTCCGGCTGATTCGATCCCGGTGCTGAATAAAAAATATTTATTTCATAGCCGCTACGAAAAACTGAAATCACTTTTAAGAGACCCTTCAGAAGAAAAATTCTTTAAAGGGATGAGCCGGCATATGGATGATAAGCATATCAATAAATTGTTTAAACACCGCGTTGCAGATATACCAACTGCCTTTGACAGCAAAGAACTGGATGCGGAAAGTTATTCCATACTTAATTACATGATGGCCATCGATTATCAAACCTACCTGGTAGATGATATCCTGCAAAAAGTTGACCGTGCCACCATGAGTGTAAGCCTGGAAGGCAGGGAACCGTTCCTGGACCAGCGTGTGATCGAATGGGCTGCCCAATTACCCATGGAATATAAATACAACAAAGGCAATAAAAAATTCATCATTAAAGAGATCGTTCATAAATATATTCCAAAGGAGATCATGGATCGCCCCAAAATGGGCTTCGGTATCCCTATTGCCAACTGGCTGCAAAACGACCTGAAACCCTTTGTTGATCTTTATTTTGATGAAGCATATGTGAAGCGGCAGAATATTTTTAATAATGATGAAATACAGCGGATCAAAAGATCGTTCTATGAAGGCAAGATCGAACGGGCTGAAAAGGTTTGGTTCTTACTGATGTTTCAAATGTGGTACGATAAGTGGATGAATAATAATTAGACAACGGTTGATAATGTTTTAGTTACAAAAAAGATGTCAGCCTGAGCTTGTCGAAGGCGGATTGTACGAAAAATAGCACCGGCTTCGACAAGCTCAGCCTGACATTCCTTAACTGCATAGCTTCAGATACATGCTAACTAAAAATATTTTTTTAAAATACAAAAATAACCCGGCAGTAAGGTCCCTGGGCATTTATACATTCACAAATTTTTTTGGCAAAGGAGTGGCTTTTTTATTGCTGCCCTATTTTACCAATGTACTTACCAAAAGTGATATAGGCTTAATAAGTCTCTTCAGCAGCGCCATCATTTTTTTAATGCCTTTTATTTCCATGGGGGTTTTACAAAGTGCCAGCACCGATTATTTTAAACTGAATAAAAAAGATTTCAGGGATTATTTTACAACAAGCCTGTTATTGCCAACAGGAGTTTTTATTTTATCGCTGGGTGTTTTCTTCCTTTTCAGAAATGGCTTTATTGCAAAATACAATTTCCCGGTTTCCTTTATCTGGTTGATACCGGTTGTTACCTTTCTTTCCTTTATCAGCCAACACGTAATTAACCTCATCCGTAATGAAGAGAAGCCCAACCTGTTCATGAGGGCGGTTTTAGGCAGGCTGTTCATTGAGATAGCATTGGCCATCATATTCATCAGCGGGTTAAGTATGGCCTGGGAAGGAAGGATCATGGGTATTGTCATTTCCTTTGGCGTATTTGCCATCTATGCATTTTATTATTTTATTCATAAAGGCTATCTTTTTGGCGAAATAAAAAAACAGGTCATCAAAGACGAACTTGTTTTTAGTGTGCCCATCATCACCATGCAGTTCAGCGTTTTTTGCATGAATTATTCTGATGCTTTTTTCCTGTCGAGATTTACCAACGACAATAATGCCGAAGTGGGGGTGTATGCCATTGCCTGTATTTTCGCTTCCATCATCATCACCCTCTGTTCCGCCTTATTGCAATATATACTGCCACGTATCTATAAAATGCTGTCGGAGCCCGTTATCAACTATGCTTCTATACGTAAATTGTTTGTAGGTTATTTTGCGATCATGACAGCCGGGCTTTTGTTTTTGTTGCTCTTCGTACCACTGGCTTATAAATTTATGGTGCACAAAGATTATTTGCCGGGCCTCAATTATTATTGGCTCATCTGCATCGGTTATTATTTCTGGACCATTGCCTACCTGTTCTTTTCTTTTTTATTGTATTATAAACACAAGCGTAAAATAATTGCAATGTCTGCTACGTTTGCCTGTATAAGTTTGATCAGCAATTATTTTTTTGTGAAAAACATGGGGTCCAATGGGGCAGCCATCTCAGTTTTTTGCAGCTATTTGATTGTTTTAATGATAACTTTAATTTTCACCCGTAAGCAAATGAGTTTTATCTTTAAAAAGAATACAGTCCCAAACCAAACTAACTGATGAAAGAATTTTTGTACAAACTGCTTAACCTCGCTACATTAGGGCGGGGTATGAAACGGGTAATAAATGGACATGAAGTACGTCTTCCAACCAGGTTTTACCGATTCTTCCCGGATAATTATGAAAGTGAAAATTTTAAATTCCTTTTTGCATCCTGTAAAAAAGGTGATACGGTACTTGATATCGGTGCCCATATCGGCCTGTTTTCGGCCATTGCAGCAAAGGCCGTTGGCAGCGAAGGAAAAATATACGCTTTTGAACCTTCGCCAACTACCAACAAGCTTTTACAAAAAACAGTAGCTATCAATCACGCTCAAAATATCATCACAACTTTTCAGAAAGCAGTAGGCGGCGAAGTAGGTAAAACAACATTCTTTGTTTCAGATGCACAGGCAGATAATGCCAATAGCCTGGTTAAATATAAAGAAGACCGGCCCTCACTTCATGGGATTGATATAGAGGTGACCACCATTGATGAATTCGTAAAGGAGCAGCAGTTTACTAAAATTGATTTTATTAAGATAGATGTGGAAGGTGTTGAATATGATGCATTGAAAGGTGCAACAGGGACCTTTAAAAAATTCAAACCCAAATCTATTTTGGCCATACATCCCGAGGCGGTAAAAGCCAAGGGCGACAGCCTGGAAGGAATATATGACCTGGTTCAGCAGCTAAATTATACCGCTTTGTATAATGACCGGCCCATATCAAGAGACGAATTTTGTGCAAGCACCGATCTAATTGACCTGAATTTGGTACCGGCCCAATAAGCGATCTATGAGCAATAAAAAAACCATCCTTCACATCATCAATAACTTTGGCAGAGGTGGCGCAGAAACCATGCTGGTATCTGTTTTAAAAGAGCTAAAAGAGTATAATAATGTAGTGGTAACCCTGTATGAAGAGAACAGGTTTGATGATGACCTGAAATTTGATAAGTACTATTGTCTCAAACTTAAGTCTGTATTTTTTCTCCCGTTCAGTATTATAAAACTCCGCCGTATCATTAAGGCAAACGGGGTTCAATTGGTTCATTCACATTTATACTGGCCAACTTTTGCGGCCAGGTTCGCAACGCCCAAACGGGTGCCATTAATTACCACCATTCATACATCTGTTGCTTTTACCAAAGATTATAAAAAACCGATCATCAGGTTTTTAGATAAGGGCTCTTATAATTTCCGAAAGAGTACCATTATTGCCGTGGCAAAAGGGGCCATGCAACAATATTTTAACCTGCTGAAAATAAAACCTTTTAAAACGCATGTGCTGTATACATTTGTTGATACAACAGTTTTTAATAATCCCGAAGCAGGAAAGGCTCAAGAGGAGGGAGTATTTAAGATCATGTCCATCGGCACACTACGTTACCCAAAGAACCACCATTACCTGATAGCTGTATTTGAAAAACTTAAAGCTGAGCCCATTGAATTGCATATTTATGGGGACGGGCCCATGCAGGCTGAATTGCAGGCAGCCATTGATAAAACAGGTGCTAAGGTCATTTTAAAGGGCGAAGTAAGCGATGTTCAAAATTTATTCGGTCAATATGATATGTACATCATGGCCTCATTGTTTGAAGGGTTTTCGTTGAGTGTATTGGAGGCCATGGCCATGCAAATGCCTTTGCTGTTAAGCGATATTCCTTCCTTCAGGGAACAATGTGAGGATACTGCTGTTTATTTTGATCTGCAGGATACAGTAGATTGCGTACAAAAAATTAAAGGCCTTGCAGCCGATAATATCCTGTTAAAAAAAATGGGACAGCTTGCAAAAGAAAGGGCTGTGCATAATTTTACTTTAATGCATCATATGGCCGGCTTAAGGAAAATTTATGCAGAAACATTAAATCAACAGGTATAGTTTGAGTAGTTCAAAAAATATATTATTTATTTCCTACGATGGGATGACCGATCCACTTGGGCAAAGCCAGGTGATACCGTATTTGCAGGGGCTTAGCAAGGCAGGGTACCATATATTTTTATTGAGCTGCGAAAAAAAGCAAGTTTACCTTCAAAGTCAGGAAACCATTCAGCAATTGCTTGATGCCAGTAATATAAAATGGATACCGCTCAATTACACAAAAAAACCACCGGTCTTTTCCACCTTGCTGGATATTTTTAAACTTAAGAAAGCAGCTAAAAAAATTCACCTGGAGCATCATATAGACCTGGTGCATACCCGGCCGGGCGTACCTGCCCTGGTAGGGTTATGGATGAAGAAGACCATGGGGGTAAAATTTTTAAATGATATACGGGAATTCTATGCCGATAGCAGGGTGGAAGGCGGCATGTGGAACACAAAGCTCCCCATGTATGTTTCCATCTATAATTATTTTAAGAAGAAGGAAGCAGAAGCTGTTGCAAAAAACGATGGTATCGTTTGCCTTACCTATGCAGCGGAAACCATTATTAAAGAATGGAAGGAATATAACAGTGAAATTCCCCTTGAGGTGATACCCTGCAGTGCCGACCTGGAACTTTTTAATCCCGGCAATATAACCGAATCACAAAAAGAAGCTTTAAAAAAAGAACTCAACATCAGCAAAGATGATTTCATCATCAGTTACCTGGGCTCAATAGGCGGATGGTACCTCACCGACGAAATGATGCAGTTTTGTAAAATGCTCAGTAATAAAATTCCTGCAACAAAATTGTTGTTCATTTCGCCACACCGGCATGATGATATAAGAGCGGCTGCAGTAAAGTATGGCATTGCTGCCGATAAGATCGTGATACAAAAAGCCGGCAGGCAGCAGGTCCCAATGTTACTTTCATTAAGCCACTATTCTGTATTTTTTATTAAACCCTGTTATTCAAAGCAATCATCATCACCCACCAAGCACGGCGAGATCATGGCCATGGGCATACCGTTAATTACCAACAGCGGCGTGGGAGATGTAGAAACTATAGTAACCAGGTACAATTCGGGTATTGTGATCGAGGATTTTAACGAAAAGGAATTTGAAAATGCCATACAAAAAATTGCATCCGGGCAGGATTATGATCATGGATATATTCGCCAGGGAGCTGCAGCATTTTA
Organism: Ferruginibacter sp.; assembly: GCA_039919015.1. Classification (GTDB taxonomy): domain Bacteria; phylum Bacteroidota; class Bacteroidia; order Chitinophagales; family Chitinophagaceae; genus Ferruginibacter. The sequence goes on along the minus strand of JBDSGK010000199.1, from coordinate 1,434 downwards.
TGCACTCGATTCTGCAATAGAAAAATATATCAGCATTTACAACAGCATATTAAAGCAATAATTTATTTTGCATGACTACTATGGCAAAAAAATACCTGATCATTGGCGCAGGGTTCTCCGGAACAGTATTGGCAAACCAGTTGGCACAACATACAGATTGTACTATTGATATCTGGGATGAACGGGACCATATTGGCGGTAACTGTCATACTGAAAGAGATGCAGAAACCGGCATCATGGTACACAAATACGGGCCGCATATTTTTAATACTGATAGAAAAGAGATATGGGATTTTGTGAACAGCATGGGCGAGTTCAGACCCTATGTTCACCGGGTAAAAGCCATGAGTAATGGTAAAGTATATTCATTGCCCGTTAACCTGCATACCATTAACCAGTTGTTTGGCAGATCATTTACGCCCGCCGAAGCAAAGACCTTTTTAGAAACACTTGCCGATACATCTATAACCGATCCTCAAAATTTTGAAGAACAGGCATTACGTTTTATCGGAACAGAACTGTATTATGCTTTTTTTTATGGCTACACCAAAAAGCAATGGGGATGTGAGCCAACAGAACTGCCGGCATCTATATTAAAAAGAATACCGGTACGGTTCAATTACGACGATAATTACCACAATAATATTTTTACCGGTATACCTGTTGATGGATATTCGGCCATCATTAAAAAACTGATCGGGCACGAATCCATCCAGGTAACGCTCAATAAAAAATTTGAACCGGGGATGGATGTAAGTGGTTATGACCATGTTTTTTTTACCGGGCCTATTGATGCCTGGTTCAATTATAAATACGGCAGGCTGGGTTACAGAACCGTAACTTTTGAAACATTTTATGCCGACGGAGATTTCCAGGGAACCACGCAAATGAATTTTTGCGACGAAAACGTGCCTTATACACGCATTACCGAGCATAAACATTTTACCAACTGGGAGCAACACGATAAGACCATCTGTTTTAGAGAGTTTAGTAAGGAAACGGAGCCTTCCGATATTCCTTATTATCCAAAAAGGCTTTCAACTGATAAAGAACTGCTTTTACAATACCGTAAAGATGCTGAAAACCTGCAGCAGGTATCCTTCCTGGGCCGCCTGGCCACTTACCGCTACATGGATATGCACAATGTTATTGGTGAGGCCCTTGATTTTTCAAAGGCATTTATCGAAGCCAGTAAAAATACGCAAAAGCCGCCGGTTTTCCCTAATCTTGAAGGCTGAGATAAAAATCCTTACATATTATACAATAAGCGGATTCTCATTCCGTTATATAGTAGTCCAATTATTCTAAATTAAAACCAAACACCATTCCCATGGAAAAGGTAATCGCTGTGGTTGTAACCTACAACCGTCAGGCACTGCTTTCCGAATGCATAACTGCATTACGCAAACAATCCCGCCCTTTAGATGCTATTCT
>JBDSGK010000198.1:0-5651 GCA_039919015.1 Ferruginibacter sp. | reverse complement strand
TGTTACAATGTACTGAATCGGACTTCAAAAAAGCTACTTCAGCCAATAGCGAAAAACTAAAACCATTAATTGCAAAGTAAAGATAGGTTTTTCCTTATAAAATTGCCAAAATGCAGTTAAAATAATTGACTTCCTTAAATTATTGAGTTATTCCATTGCAAATCAATTAGTTAACTAATTTACAGCAAGGTGTTTTTGTTATATTTTATTCCTTATCTTGCCAACACGTAATGAGCATATCAGTAAAATATATCATTTTTCCTACAACTGCGGGCACTTGCTATGTGGTGACCAATACAATTACAGGTACCACTACGACCCGTTAGGGTTGTACAATTTCATATCATAATTTGGGCAAAATGCTGTTCTCCGGTAAGGGGAATTTAGCTTTACTTTAATATTTAATTACTCATATATGCAGGTCTTAAAATTTGGTGGTAGTTCAGTTGCCAATGCAGAAAATATAAAAAAGGTCGTAGAGATCATTAAAAACAATTCAGCCAATACAAAAACAATTGTAGTTGTTTCGGCATTGGGCGGTATTACCGATCTGTTACTAAAAACGGCAGCTCTTGCCGAAGCAAATGATGAATCTTATAAAACGATTTTACTCGAAATAGAAAATAAACACCTGCAGGCTGTAAAGGACCTGATACCTTTTCAACAGCAAAGTGCTGTTTTAAGCCTGGTAAAAAAGATCTGTAACGAGGTCGAAGATATTTGTAACGGTATTTATTTATTGAGGGAATTATCTCTGCGTACAAAAGACAGGATAGTAAGTTATGGCGAATTACTTTCTTCCCAAATTATTGCAGCAAAACTTAATGCCGTTGGTTTGGTAACAGATTGGATAGATGCAAGAGACCTGATCGTTACAGACAGTAATTATGGAATGGCTTCCGTTGATTATGAAGCTACTGATAAAAAAGTAGCAGCATTCATTAATGCATCTGGTTCGTCATTGTTTATCATGCCGGGCTTTATTGCTGCAGATAAAAATAATATCACTACCACATTGGGCAGGGGTGGATCAGATTACACCGCCGCTATCCTTGCTGCAGCCCTGGATGCAACCGTGCTTGAAATATGGACAGATGTTTCGGGTATGATGACGGCAGACCCCAGGTTGGTTAATAACATCAAACATATTCCACAGATATCTTACCAGGAAGCGATGGAGCTTTCGCATTTTGGGGCCAAGGTAATTTACCCACCAACCATACAGCCGGTAATGAAAAAAGGGATCCCGGTCTGGATAAAAAATACTTTTGCACCGGATGAGCCGGGCACAGTTATCAAGCATGAAGCAATAGCAACAGGCACCATCATCCAGGGGATATCAAGCATTAATAACATTGTACTGCTGAGCCTGGAAGGCAGTGGCATGGTTGGTATACCGGGTTTTTCAAAAAGATTATTTGAAGCCCTGGCTAATGCTTCTGTCAATGTGATCCTCATTACACAGGGCTCTTCAGAACATTCCATATGTGTTGGCATAGATGATCATGCCAGTACAAAAGCCAAAGAAGTTGTTGATAAAGCTTTTACTTACGAGATCGAAACCAATAAAATAGACCCCATCATTGTAGAAAAACAATTGTCCATTGTTGCCATTGTTGGTGATAATATGAAGAACCATTCGGGTATCAGCGGGAAAATGTTCTCGGCATTGGGAAGGAACGGTGTAAGCATACGGGCTATTGCACAGGGTTCATCAGAAAGAAATATTTCTGCGGTGATCGGGTCGGCCGATGTTAAAAAAGCCATCAACGTTTTACACGAGGAGTTCTTTGAAACGACTTACAAGCAGGTGAATTTATTTATTGCAGGCTTGGGAAATGTTGGTGAAAAACTATTGGCACAGCTGCATCAGCAAAAACAATTCTTACTGGAACAACTCCGGATCCAGGTAAGAGTTGTAGGTATTGCCAACAGTAAAAAAATGTTTTTTAATGAAGAGGGTGTAGATATTCCAAACTGGAAGCAGGAAATACAAAAAGGAGAAGTGATGAACCTGGCTGATCTTATATCAACTATCCAAACTAAAAATTTACGTAACTCTGTCTTTGTAGATATTACAGCCAATGATCAGCTGGCAACTGTGTACGGCGACCTGCTGCAAAAAAGTATTTCAGTGGTTGCCTGTAATAAAGTAGCAGCTTCCTCCTCTTTTATTTATTATAAAAAACTGAAAGACCTGGCAAACGAATTCAATAGTTTATTTTTATTTGAAACCAATGTAGGTGCCGGGCTTCCCATCATCGGTACATTGAAAGACCTGTTGCATAGCGGCGATAAGATCAGCCGTATTGAAGCCGTACTTAGTGGTACATTGAATTTTGTTTTTAATAATTACGATGGCACAAATAGTTTTGCATCAGTTGTTAAACAAGCACAGGATGAAGGTTATACCGAACCCGATCCAAGGCTTGATCTAAGCGGTAAGGATGTTATGCGTAAGATCATGATCTTAGCCCGGGAATCAGGAGAGCAGATGGAGATGGAAGATATCAGCAATAACTCTTTTATGCCTGAAAGCTGTATGACAGGATCAGTAGATGATTTTTATGCAGCCATGGAAAAGGAAGAAGCACATTTTAAAAAAATACTGGATGCTGCAAAAGGCGCCGGTAAAAAATTAAAATTTGTTGCCGGTTATAATAAAGGGGAAGCTGCTGTAGGTTTGCAACAGGTAGATGAACAAAGTGATTTTTATCACTTGTATGGTAAGGATAATGTAGTGTTGTTTTATACCGAACGCTACCCTCAACAGCCATTGGTTGTTAAAGGTGCCGGCGCCGGGGCTGAAGTAACTGCATCAGGTGTATTTGCCGATATCATCAGGGCAGCTGCCATTTAAATAGAACTGCCACAGTTTTCTTTTAAATAAGTTGTGCCTTACAGTTGAACCACAGGAGAATAATAGGAACACATATAAAAAATACACGACTATGTGAAACTCTAATGTGTTCTATGTGCCTATTGTGGTTCAAAAAAGCACACTACAATTTTATCAACATGAAAAAAATAAAAATAACAGTACCTGCAACCGTCGCAAATCTTGTTTGCGGGTTTGATATTTTAGGCATGGCGCTCAATGAGCCATATGATATGATGGAACTGGAACTGACCGATGAACCCGTCATCAACATTAAACATACTGATGGGTATGATTTACCTGGAGATGCAAGACAAAATGTAGCAGGCGTTGCTTTACAGGCGCTGATGGATGAATATGGGAATAATACCGGGTTTAATGTTACTGTACACAAAAATATAAAACCAGGCAGTGGGTTAGGATCCAGTGCAGCAGGCTCGGCAGGGGCGGTTGTTGCTGCCAATCATTTACTCGGTCATCATTTTTCAAAAGAAGACCTGGTAAGGTTTGCTATGAATGGTGAAAAACTGGCAACAGGTGTTAAGCATGCGGATAATGTAGCACCCTGTATCTACGGCGGTATTACTTTGGTTCGTTCGGTTTTTCCACTGGATATTATTTCTTTGGCTGCACCGGATCTGTTCGTTACGGTTGTGCATCCCCAAATAGAAGTGAAAACAGCCGATGCCCGCCAAATTTTACGTAAAGAAGTAAAATTAAAAGATGCGATAAAGCAATGGGGCAATATTGCCGGATTGGTTACCGGCATTTTAAAAAATGATATTCCGCTTATCGGCCGTTCGCTGGAAGATGTTATCGTTGAGCCCGTAAGAAGTATTTTGATCCCCGGCTTTGGTGTAGTAAAGCAATTGAGTAAAGAAGCAGGCGCTTTAGGTGGAGGTATCTCGGGTTCCGGCCCATCCATATTTATGCTCAGCGAAAATGAAACTATTGCTAAACGGGTTGAACAGGTAATGTCAGAAGTATATAGGGCTATGGGCATTGAATACAAAACATATGTAACAACCATTAATCCGCAGGGTATAAAAATTCTCCGCAACGAATAAAGAAAGAAAATTGCAAATGAAATATTATAGTTTAAATAAGCAATCACCGGTTGTGGATTTTGCAACTGCAACCATACTGGGGCAGGCACCTGATAAGGGATTGTATTTTCCTGATACCATTCCACAGATAAGTAAAAAATTGATCAACAATATCGAAAACTATTCCAACGAAGCCATTGCCATGGAGATCATTTCACCATATATTGGTGATACTATTCCTAAAGATGTATTGGAAAACATGGTGAGCGAAACGGTGAATTTTGAGATACCGCTTATAAAGATCACAGATGATATTTTTTCACTCGAATTATTTCATGGACCTACGCTGGCATTTAAAGATGTGGGAGCCAGGTTCATGAGTCGCTGCCTGGGTTATTTTGCAACCCATTCTGCTTCTTCTACAATAAGTAAAGAAAAACTGGTTGTGCTTGTTGCTACCTCAGGCGATACAGGCGGTGCAGTTGCCAACGGATTTTATAATGTACCTGGTGTAGATGTGGTGATCTTATATCCTTCAGGCAAAGTAAGTTCCGTACAGGAAAAGCAGCTGACTACATTGGGCAAAAATATTCGTGCCCTCGAAGTAGATGGGACTTTTGACGAATGCCAGCAAATGGTAAAAACTATTTTTGCTGATGTGGAACTGAATAAAAAATTAAAACTTACTTCAGCCAATTCTATTAATGTGGCCCGCTGGTTGCCTCAACAATTCTATTATTTTTATTTATGGAAACAGTGGAAGGAAAAAGCCAATTCCCCGGTTGTTTCAGTTCCCAGCGGTAACTTTGGAAATATATGTGCCGGTTTACTGGCACAACGATCCGGTTTGCCCATACAGCATTTTATTGCAGCCTGTAATGCAAATGATACAGTGCCTGAATTTTTGCGTTCAGGAAATTATCAGCCTAAAAAAGCAGTGGCCACCATTTCAAATGCGATGGATGTTGGAGATCCCAGTAATTTTATCCGCATCATGGAGATCTTTCATCAGCAAATTGATGGATTGAAAAGGTCATTGAACGGTTATACCATTTCTGATGATCAAACAAGAGCAACATTGACGTCAGTATTCGGAGAACAAAATTACCTGCTTGACCCTCACGGAGCAGTAGCTTATACCGCCTTGCAAGAATATCAAATGCAGCATCCGGGCACAAAAGGCGTCATCCTGGAAACGGCACATCCTGTAAAGTTTTATGATGTGATCGAACCTTTGATAAAACAAACCGTGCCTGTTCCGGACACTGTTGCAGCGCAAATAAAAAAAGAAAAATTGAGTACGAAGATCAGTGCCAACAGCAATGAATTAAAAGAATTTTTATTGAAGTAAAATGAATTGCCCTGCTCTTCATGTAATTGCCCTGCCCTTCATGTAATTGCCCTGCCCTTCAGGGCAGGGACCAATAAAAAAGTCCTGCTTAAAAAAAGCAGGACCACTGGTATAAGATTAAATCAGGAAATTATTCTGAGATCACTTCAAATTCAACTTCGGTTTCGTTGCCGTTACCAAAATCAATACTTGCTTTGAAAGTACCTAATTCTTTTACTTCATCAATAATGCTGATACGGCGACGGTCGATCTCGTAGCCCTTTTGTTCTTTGATCGCACGTGCTATCTGAACAGAAGTTACACTACCAAAAATCTTGCCGCTTGTACCGGTCTTGGCACCGATCTTTAAAGCACCATCTTTTAAAACAGCAATTAC
>JBDSGK010000197.1:0-20896 GCA_039919015.1 Ferruginibacter sp. | reverse complement strand
CAGTTTCAGCATCCAGTACCTCAATTGTTTTTGTATAATAAGAATATGCTTCTTCGGGTGAAGAACCGATACTCACGATACCCATTTTTCCATATTGTGATAAAGCGCCGATCATGTGAAACACCACCCCTTTCTGTGCAGCTCCGTCAAAGTGTAATCCATGAAACATGGCAATATCAATAAGATCACGCGGGGTTAAACCCCGGTAGGCCTCCTGTTGTACATTATCTGATGCATAATAATAAAGTGGCTGTTTATGGGGCGTTTGAAAAAGCCCGGTGGCTTCATCATAATGGCCATTAGTTAAAAACTGCAGCATTAAAAACGGATGTGTAGTGCCGCCCTTGCGCAGGTTAATTTCAATGGCATAGTGTTTCCAACCATTCTTTTCTTTTACCGAAATAAAATCAATACTGAAACGGCCCAACACACCACCATTTTTCAATTCGCCGGCAATGGACCTTGCCAATTCAGCTATCTCAACACAGTATGCAGCATCGGCAGGAAAATGTGCCCCGGTAAATATTTGGTTGCTATCCCCGCTTAAGACCTGGTTATGCGTTGAAATGATATCTATATCTCCCAACGGGTTTATCCTGCACTGAACCGACGGGGAAGCTTTTTCATCCCCTTCAATAAAGGCTTCCACAATTCCTTCCATCAGTTTAAATTTTTCCAGGAACAATTCTATGCTGAGATCCTTTGCTACTGGTTGCATTTCTTTGTACAGGTTATGACGTAACCAGTCGTACATCTCTTTTTTAGATAGGTGGTCAGGGTATTTAATAATGGCATTACCATCACCCGAAAATCCATCATTCAATTTGATGACTGCTTTTTCCAGGTCGGGGTACATATCTTTTAAAGCCGCTACAGCATGTACAATGTCATCATACGAACTTAAATTTTCGACCCCTCCCGGCACAGGCACGCCTGCTTTAATAAAAGCTCTGCGGCTGCCGCTTTTGGTGCCCAGGTATAACAGGGATGGATCACAGCCATAAATGGGCAAACCCAATCTTACGGCCAGGGTTCTTTCATGAGGGGTGGTATTAAAACAGGCAATATGCGCCACATGGCCTGCCGGAATATGCTGTTTGATCCTTTCAATTAAACGTGGCCGCTGTAAGATCTTTTGTGTAAGCGGAAGCGGTGAAGAATCATAACAACTGATCATGGTCAATCTTTTCAGTGCATGATAACCCGTAATACCCGGCAGCAAATGGAGGTAATAATCAATGATAACCGGATCAATGGGTACACTGCTTACATAGATCACGTTGGCACGTGGCATACGCAACAACATGAGCAGGCACAGCAACCTTTCCTCGTAATGCAGCGCTCCATCAATCTTTGCAAGCACTTCCTGGTCAAGGGTAAGGCTTGGAATTACAACAATGGTCTTTTGTGCCAGGTTATCCGGGAAAAATAATTCAAACTGGCTGGAAAACCCCTGTTGCAGTTTTTCAAATTCCTGCATCTCAGCTGCCGAACCGGGTTCGGGCTGACAACTTGTACAATAATCAAAAAGAGTCTGGGGAGTCTTTAACTCCAGGATGTTCATTTGCATAATACTGCCATTAACTCAGGCACAAGTTGCAAAAAATTATAGCTAATAAAACTGAGGTACATCATCGGAAATACAGAATTATATCATCTTATTATGATTAATAACATTTTTAGACCTGTTTTAATCCACAACACGTTGATAAATTGTATGGACTTTGGCAAATGCCGGCTTTAAAAAATTGTTATGTTTGTATATGAATTGGAACGAAAAGAGATCCATCCGTGTAGCCATTTTAGATATGTATGAAGGTTTTGCCAACCAGGGCATGCGTTGTATCCGTGAAATACTCAACCAGTTTGGCGAAAATAACCAACTCGATCTAACCTGGGATGAATTTGATGTACGCCAGGAAAAAAAAGTTCCTGATCTCAGTTACGATATTTATATCTCCAGTGGCGGCCCCGGAAGTCCTTTGGAAAGCGAAGGCAGCGAATGGGAGAAAGTTTATTTTTCATGGCTCGATAAAATTGAACGTTGGAACAATAACCCGGCACATGTTCAAAAAAAGCAGGTCTTCTTTATCTGCCATTCTTTTCAACTCATTTGCAGGCATTACCAGGTTGCCAAAGTAAGCCAGCGGAAAAGTACATCCTTTGGAATCTTTCCCACGCATTTATTATCAGATGGTAAGAACGAAGTGATCTTTGAAGGTTTAAAAGATCCGTTCTATTCGGTCGACAGCCGCGATTTCCAGGTGACAGAACCTAACCACAATAAACTGCAGGGTATGGGCGCAACAATTTTAGCCATAGAAAAAGACAGGCCCCATATTCCGCTCGAAAGGGCCATCATGGCGATCAGGTTTAACGACAATATGATCGGCACCCAGTTTCATCCCGAAGCGGATGCCATTGGTATGAGTTTACATTTACAAACTGAAGAAAAGAAAAAGACAGTTATAGATAATTATGGCGAAGAAAAATGGCAATCCATGATTGACCATTTGAACGACCCTGAAAAGATCATGTGGACCTACTCCCATATACTCCCCAATTTTTTATTTCATGCTGTTGAAAGCCTGCAGCCTGTTGAAGTCTAAAGAAAAATTACACGAATCAGGCGAACCTGCCGTTAATCCGTTAATCGGTTAATACGTTAATACGTTGAAAAGTTCATCTGCTAATAGGTGCCTACGGATTAACCAATTAACTAGTTAACGGATTAACTAATTTTCCGTGTAATTAGCGGCAATTCGTGTAATTTTAAATCAAAGCTGTATCAAACATGATAAAAGAGTTAAGGACAAAATTCAATGCCAATTTTACCAAAGAGAAATATGAAGCCTATATGGCAAAGCTGGAGAACCTGCATCCCGGTGCCCTGGATTTCAGGAATGCAGAAACACCCTTATTTGTTCCAAAAGAGTTTACGGTTAAAATGTTGGGTGCCTGCGAAGATATCATTGATGTGATCGTTGATCCTAAATTCATTGCACTTACTGACCGTGGTATCCCGGCTAATGTAAAAGTGCCCAATGAAAGCAGCCGTTCCGAATTCATCGTTTTTGATTTTGGTATCTGCGAAAATGAAAATGGGGAACTGGAACCCCAGCTTATCGAAATGCAGGGCTTCCCTACCCTGTATGCATTCCAGGCTTTTCATTCTGAGCTCACCGCTGAATATGCAGAGCTGCCCGCTAATTTTTCATCCTACTTAAATGGATATAATAAAGAAACTTATGTTCAATTGTTGAAAGATATTATTGTGGGTGATCTTGATCCGGCAAATGTGATACTGCTGGAGATCTTTCCGGAGCAGCAAAAAACAAGGATCGATTTTTATTGCACCGAACAGTTGCTGGGTATTAAAATGGTTTGTCTCACCAAATTAATTGCTGAAGGCGACAAATTATTTTATATGAACAATGGTGTAAAGACACCCATCAAAAGAATTTATAACCGCGTTATTTTTGATGACCTGCAAAAACAGGAAGGCCTTGGCGAAACTGTTGACCTTACCAAACGGTATGATGTGGAATGGGCCCCGCATCCCAACTGGTTTTACCGCATCAGTAAATTCACTTTACCATTCATTCAAAACCCATATGTGCCACAAACCTATTTTTTAAATGAGTTAAAACAAATGCCCGCCGACCTGGAAAATTATGTTTTAAAACCTTTGTTTTCTTTTGCCGGCATGGGTGTGGTAATTGATGTTACACCCAAAGATATTGAAGCCGTGAAAGACCCTGAGAACTGGATCCTGCAAAAGAAGGTGAAATACGCTGATGTTATTGAAACACCTGATGGGCCTGCCAAAGCAGAGATACGCTTATTTTATTTCTGGAAAGAAGGATGGGACAGGCCGAAAGGAGTACATAACCTGGCAAGATTGAGCAAAGGAAAAATGATTGGCACACGGTATAATAAGAATAAGGAATGGGTTGGGGGCAATGTCGCTTTTTTTGAAATGTAATGCCCCATCATTGAATATTGATCATTGAACATTGTTTATTGAATATTTTTTTTCTAATGACCAATATTCAATTCTCAACTATCAATGTTCAAATTTCCGGTTACAAATAAAATACACCAAACATGAAAAACGGTATAGCAAGATTTGATTACCATCTCAATAAATTACAAGCGCTTCTTGTAAGTTCTTCCAAACAAAAAAATCCGGCGCTTTGGTTGTACCAGCATGATGCCCGTACGCCCCTGTTCATGCTGGAAGGATTGGCAAAATTGTATGCAGGCATACACAACGAGAAGAAATTTAAAAAACTGAAAGAGCAGTTCAAGTTGCTGGAAGATGCTTTTGGTGCCATTGATTATTATGATTCATTTGCCAAACAATTTTTGGGCAATAAAGAAATACCTGCTGCAATAACCGGCTACCTGCAGGCACAAAGCAGGGAAAAGATTCAAAGCCTGAATGAGCTCTTAAAAGAAAAGGGCTGGCTGGACGAGGACAATACCCGTATTAAAAAGACCAGGAAGAAACTGGAAGAGGTTGAATGGCTAAAAGAAAAAGACGATATCAAAGGCATTCACAAATTTTATATCACGGCTATCAATAAGATACTGGAGTTCATCAATGAGAAAGGCTTTCATTTTAGCGACCTGGAAAATGAAGTGCATGAGTTTCGCCGGATGATACGCTGGCTGAGTATTTACCCACAGGCTTTGCGGGGTTGTATCCAGTTAAGCCAATCAAAAAAAGCCGCTCCAAAATACCTTGCTAAATATTTAACTGAAGCCATTATCAATTCGCCCTACAATGTGATGCCCGATGCCGGGGATATGGAACATTTTTTATTGCTGGATCAAAACCGCTATTATGCATTAAGCTGGCTGATCGCAGAACTGGGGCATTTAAAAGATGCCGGACTTAAAACTGAAGTGATCAAAGAAGCCATTATACAAACCGCCCCACTGGCCCCCGGGAGCAAATCCAAAGAGAAAGATGCACTGGCCCAGGCCTATAAACTTGCAGGAGCAGGCCATATAACCATTCAGCAGGTTTTATCTACAGCCGAAAACCTGTGTAAGACGTTTTGCAAAGAGAAAAACCTGGAACTGCTGATAGATGGTATAGCCTCAGTTAAAAAATAAATATTCCCCCAAACCGGCAAATGATTTGGCAGTTTATATAATTTCTTTATCTTTAATAATATTTTTAGACAAGGCTAAATTATATTTTAGAATCATGGTTAAATATTTCCTGTTATTATTGATCGCATCCCTTTCATTTGCTGATGGCTTTTCACAAATTGATAGAATAGATACTGACCGGCCCGACCAGACTGAAAGTGCTGTAACCGTTCCTAAAAAATGGATACAGTTTGAGATGGGGCTAGGAGCCCAAATAACAAATGCTTTTGAAAATGAATTTCAGCACCCAACGCTACTCAGCAAATATGGTATTACTAAAAAAATAGAACTTAGATTAATTACAACGGTTACAACAAACACGGATTTCAATAATTTACTTACCAAACAAAAAGAAACAGGATTATCACCCGTTGAAGTGGGAGCTAAAATAGCTTTGTGGGAAGAAAAAAAACTGTTACCCAAAACATCGTTGATATTTCATGTGGGCATCCCAAAACTGGCATCCGGGAATTTCCGGTTAAATAACCTTGCACCTAATTTCAGGTTTACTATGCAAAATAGTATTACCAATTCAATTGCTATTGGCTATAACCTTGGAGCCGAATGGGATGGGATTAACAGCAATACAACCTGGATCTATACATTCGCTCCGGGCTTCAACATGGGCAAAAAATGGTATAGTTATATTGAAGCGTTTGGATTTATTTCAAAACAAAACAAGCCGGAGCACAGCTTAGATGCCGGTATTGCCTATTATATAAACAATGATCTTAAACTGGATCTGTCTTCTGGCTTTGGAATCAGCAAAGCTGCACCCGATTGGTACATTGCTGTTGGAGCATCGGTTCGTTTTAAAACAGGCAAGTAATTATTCAACCAAACTTTTGACTTTATCAAACAGTTCTTTCCCTTCCAGGTTAATAGCCACTATTTTACCTGTTTTATCCAGTAAAAAATTGGTTGGAAGCTGATCAACAAAAAAACGTTCTGCAACTTTCGAGTTCCAGCCGCTGTTGTCTAATACCTGTGTATAGGTAAGTTTATCCTGTTTAATGGCTTTGATCCAGGCTTCTTTTTTTACATCAAGTGAAACGCCAAACACTTCAAAGCCTTGTTCTTTATATTTTTTATATAATTTCTGAACATAAGGATTGGCTTGCCTGCAAGGTGCACACCAGCTTGCCCAAAAATCTATCAGCACCACTTTACCGGTCAATGATGTTAGTTTTATGATACTGTCAACCGTATTGGGTAATGCGATCTCCGGAACGGGTCCTCCCATCCTAAGCTGCCCCTGGCTTACCAGTGAAACTAATACAATAAGGAATATTAAAAATAATTTTTTCATTTACAACAATTTTTTTTTCGAAATAATGACAATATGAACAGTAATATTTTTTTCATTTTATAAAATTAATAAGCATTAAATATATTATACTCCAATCTCAGAAAAAATCCACCTGGGGCTGTCCTTGACAGATTTGTTACCAATGGGATCCGGTATGCTGCATCTAACCTCATCCGGCTTAAAAATATAAACTGTATGGAGGGTGCAACATCTAAAAATGAATGAGCACTGTTTACATTGGTTTGCCCAAGCATTTCCACCATCAGGTTTACATTGGTTTGGTTATAATTGGTATAATCTTTTGGAAGCATTAATTTACCAACCGATAAAGTATAGTTAACAGCATTGCGCTTTTTATCGCCATAGATAAACTTTTCTTTTACGTTATCGGTTGCGTGCAAAGCCGAAATAGAAGAAGAAAAGGCTACTTTTTTAATAAGTTTTGTTGCCACCAGCCCGCCTTCATAACCTGAATTATGCCCGTTTAAATCAATTGCTTCCTGATGAATATCGCTATTGTTGAAACTGTATCTTCCAAATACTGCAATCCTGAAATGGTTGTGAACTTCATCCACACTGTAAAAACGGTATTTCATATAAACACCAGCTCCTTCATATACAAATCTGTTATCCCGGTTGCTTAAAAAAGCTTCGGCATGTGCCATGATATTTTTAGAGACACCCCACATTAATTCAGGCAGCAAATGATAGTTTATTTTATTTGTGCTGTTATCTTTCATCAGGTAATTATTAAGCCGTATACCTATGCTTTTTGCAGCCATATTACTGGCCGGTTCGGTAAATACAAATAATTCCTGCGCCCTACCGGCATTGATTGTCAACAACATGATAGCAGTAAAAAACAACTTCATAAAGTTTCTTTAAACACAACCACCGACAGGGTCCCTTCAATTTCGCCCAGGATTACCCTGTCGGGGTTAAGTAGTTTACTTAAATAGTTACATGAAAGATCCTTTTTCCGTTCTCTTGCCCTGTTTTGTAACAGGCCATTTTTGTGAGGCTGCTGTTCTTTTTATATTCTTTTGCAGAAACAAAACCTTTATCCAGCAGGCGTATCTTTTTGTCGCCTGACAGAACAGCATCAGTTACATTCAAAAAATGAAATACGTTGTTGCCTACAGTAACGTGCTTATCTTTTGAAATGGTAAGCTCATCAAAATGATAATTGACCGTAAAGTTGGCTACAAAAAACCCTGCGTCTTCAACCTTGGCCTTAAGTTTATCAAAATCCACTGCTGCATTGGGTTTAAAAGAAACTTCGAAAGAAGATGTTTTGATATTAGCATCAACCTTTTCCACAAAATCCTGTGTTTTCAATGCTTTAAATATAGAGTTGCTGCACATGCTGCAGGTTAACCCGCTGGCCTGTATGGTTACCCCTTTTACCTGTGCATTTGCTGCAAACGAAAAAAGAGCAAGGATCATTATAATTAAATTCTTCATGTTATTTAAATTTTTAAATTATGATTTGCAACAGGTCTTTTCTTTACAGCAGCTCATATCCTTGCAATCGCCGGCTTTCATGGTACATTTTTCATCAGCGCAACATTTTGTTCCTGTTGCTGCAGCATCTTTCCTTTCGTATTTGCAACAGCCATGTAAATTATCATAAGCAGTTTTAACGGCTGTAAAATCCTGTGTATCGTAACCTGACTTTGCAATGGCTTGCTGGATCTTTGCTGAAGATGTTTTATTGGCAGCGTAGCTAACTTTCAGTTCCTTGCTGTCTTCATCCCACGCTGCTGTTTTTGCGCCTGCTTTTTTTGCAGCTTTTTCAATGGTTGTTTTGCACATACCACAATTGCCCCATACTTTGATGGTTTCAGTTTTTGATGTTTGTGCAGTTGATGTATTGATGGTGAATATGCTGAATAATATTGCAGCAAATAATGATAATGTTTTCATTGTATAAAATTTTGATGTTGAATAAATTAGTTTTTAGTCAGACGTGACGTCAGACCAAAAGCATGATGCCCCGGTAAAATCATTTACCGATGTAAAAATTCAGGATCAATTCTATAGTCTGAAAACACAATTCATGATACAGGCCGAAGGCCCTGTATAACCAGGTGGAGAGTTATTGTTTACTGCTATACGTACAGTAGCATCCGGCATTTGCCAGTTGAATAAGGAATGATCAGTAGCTACAGCAAAGGACGATGGGGTAAGATCAATATCGTTTGAAACCGTTTTATGGGAGTCGCTTAATTTGTAAAATTTAAATTCATCATGACAACAGCCGGTATCTTTTTCTGTCATACCGCATTTACCGCAGGTCTCACTCGCTGAACCATATAGATCAACACCAGCTTTTTTGCCCATGCAGTAATGCAGTTCCAAAGCTATTCCCGAAGAAACAGCCATGTAAACCAAAGCCAATATGCCGATATATATCCTTTTCATCTGTAGGGCAAATTTACAACAGAAATGTTGATAAGCAATATGATATAGGTTATAAGCAGGAATTTAACAGCAAATGAGAGAAAATTAGTAAATATTCAATAGTGAACGCTTGCGCAGCATCCTGCGGACAATTATCGTACTCAATGGCGAAGCACCCTGCTGATAATTACCTGACTGCCCGTTTGAATATTGAGCATTGATCATCGTTTATTGAATATTTTTCCTTGTTATTTTGTATTTAATTACCAGGTATTCATTTAATTCACAAATCCCCACTGTATGCCAAACCTCAACATAAAGCCCTGTGTGGGATAATGGGGTGCTGCAAAATTATTATTGGTAAAATCAAAGCCATTAGAAAGGCTCACCGTGTTCAGGTTTTCAGCACGTATAAAAGCAGTAAATGATTTTATACGAAAATGAAGAAAGGCCGAAATATCAGGCAGGTTCTTTAGTTTAAAAGTATCCTGTGGCGCAAACTGTCCCATCACCGGTGAATAATTATAAGATTCAAACGGGGTAAAATAACGAACCTCCAGGCCCGTACTTAAATTTAAATTCTTAAAGAAAACACCTTCGTATGCAAGACGGTTACGGGTGAACAGCAAGGGTACCTTTATTGGTGCGCCGCCATCTGTTTGCTGAAAAGTTATATCGGCATACAGGTTCCACCTTTTGGTGATCTTTATTTTTTTTGATGCATAGACCTGCAACAGGTTGATCACTTTGCTGCTTTGTGCAGTATGGTAATAATCGGTAAAATAAGAGAGGTTGGTGATGAGATGATTCTTAAATCCAAGATTAATAAAACGGTTGATGGCATCAGCACCAAAAGAAATAATATTTTCTTTTTTTGTGAGGGTTCCATTTTTTAAATTAAAGCTGGAAGCATTGTCAAAAATAAAAGAAGGCGACCGGTTCACATTTTTAAAGAACAGGCGTATATCACCCAGTTTATGATTGATATGCCGGGCAATGGTTGCATAAGCACTGTAATCTCCATTGTTTACCCCGGTTACATAGAACTCAACTTTGGCAAGCACATCCCAGCGTTTATTACGGGTCTTATTCCTGTATTCACCGTGTATGATAAAATTGTAAAAATTTTTCGTGCCGGTTTTCAACGCTCCTTTGATGTTCTCAAATTTTACACCTGCCGAAATGAATTGCCCCGGATTTTTTGTATCGGGGAATGACAGTAAAGTAAAATCATTGCCCATCACTGTCCATTTGTCCTTTAGCAAAAAACTGTCCACCCCTCTTTTAACTATGGTATCGTACCGGCTTGCGTAAAAGGCAGAATCGGCCAGGTTATCTTTATACAAATAATTATAAGTACTGTATGTAAAACTATGTTGTGCCCTCAGTTTGGGATAAAATAAATATTCTGTTGTAGTATCATTGATGGCAATAGAATCCTTTTTACCAATATCGTAGGTCTGTCGTACGAAAATGGTAAAATCCTTATACACATTACCCGTATTAACAGTGGTATTAAATGGATTAGCCTTGTAGATATAATCATTCCCTAAATGCACATCTACTGTAAACCTGTCTTTTTGGTTGGGATCAGATAAGGAAGAATCAAATCTGATACCGCCATTCTCTGAATTCTTTATGGTGTTACCCACCATGATAAAAAAGGCAGCATATCTTTTTCGTTTGCCCTGGTAATTGCTGAACAGCCTGTAATTTTTATGATTGGCATTTTGATTGACAAAAAATCCGGGTGCACTGATCAACCGGTAATCAAAGCCAAAACTCCAGTTTGGTTTGGGGCTTTGTGTATGAAACACTTTGATCATTTGCTCTTTACCCGATGCAATCTGGTAACTCAGTTGTGAGAACGGCCTGTTCGTTTTATAGAATTTAGATCCTTCCAGTGTATAGCGGTACACATCAAATGCATGAAAACCTGCATCCCAACCCGGTTTGGCATTGGGCATATAGATCAATGAATAGGCGGCCGCACCATGATTTCCCATGTACAGGTAAGATGAAGGAACAGAAAAGTATTTATCAAAATCGTTGATGCTGGAATCGAAAGGAATACTACGGATCGAATCAAGATACTTATAAGTAATAGAAATGGAATCCTTTTTATCATTACGGTGTTCGAAGCCAATGGTGTCTTTACGCCCGGGATTGGCATTGCCAATATTACCGATCCTGTTACCTATCGCTTTAATAGCATCGGTTTCCTGGGCATAGGAAAATTGAAAATAAAAAACCAATATGACCAGGGCAATGAGCTGCTTCATCAATCTGTACTTATAGTTGTGCAATTAGTTCGCAAAATAAAGCCTTAAAATTTGGTTCAGCTTCTTTGGCTGCCTGCAAAACTTCTTCGTGGGTGATCACGTTCTCTTCTTCACGGATACCCACATCGGTAATTACACTCATGGCAAATACGGGTAAACCCATGTGTACAGCAGTAATTACTTCCTGAACGGTGCTCATGCCTACAGCATCGCCACCCAGTGTAAGGATCATTTTATATTCTGCACGGGTCTCAAAGGTTGGGCCGGTTACTGCCACATACACCCCTTCACGTACATTAATATTTTTTTGGGCTGCAATATCTTTTGCTTTCCTGATCAGGTATTTTTTATAAGGCTCGCTCATATCCGGGAACCTTGGCCCCAGTTCTTTATAATTTTTGCCGATCAACGGGTTGGGTGCCAACTGGCTGATGTGATCGGTAATGATCATCAGGTCGCCAACCTGGAAGCTGGGGTTTACACCACCTGCCGCATTGCTTAATAATAAGGTATCAATACCTAAGAACTTTAAAACCCTGATGGGGAAAACGGTTTGTTCTGATGTGTAGCCCTCGTACAAATGAAAGCGCCCGGCCATAGCCACTACTTTTTTACCGCCCAACTCACCAAAAATAAGTTTGCCGCTATGCCCTTCTACGGTGCTTACCGGAAAATGAGGGATATCACTGTACGGGATCTCCTTTTCAATTTTTATTTCATTGGTAAAACTTCCCAGTCCACTGCCCAAAACAACACCCACATCAGGTTTATCGCTGTATATCTTCTTAATAAAATCAACCGCTTCATTAATTTTAACGATCATAAACAAGTATATTTTTATTGCCAAAGGTAAGGTAAGAAACGTTAAAGGAAAGCGTATAGTTTGGGGTTTGGAGTTAGGGGTTTTGTGTTACCGGCATTTGTACAAATTTCACCATCGTTGTGTCACTCACTTTTACGGCAATCCCTTACTGAGCTTTTATCTAAGCGTAGCCACTAAGCAGTTTGAAACAACGGGGTACTAACTCAAAACTTCAAACCCAAAACTCAAAACACTTTCCTATCTTCGCCAAAATTTTTTCTTTATGAATCTTCACGAATACCAGGCAAAAGAATTATTGAAAAAGTACAATGTTCCTGTTCAGGAAGGCATTCCCTGCAATACTCCCGGCGAAGCAGAACAGGCTTATAAGCAAATTCATACCCAATACGGAAGCAAGTTTGCAGTTGTAAAAGCCCAGATACATGCAGGTGGCCGTGGTAAAGGAAAGATCATGGGCAGCGAGCAGCGTGGTGTAGCCGTGGGTAAAACAGCCGAAGATGTTTTGCAGATAGCAAAGAATATTTTAGGCGGCACGCTGGTAACCATTCAAACCGGCGAGGCGGGTAAAGTAGTGAGCAAGGTTTTGGTGGCTCAGGATGTTTATTATGATGGCCCTAACCCCATAAAAGAATTTTACCTCTCCATTTTACTGGACCGCAGTACCGGCCAAAATGTAATTATGTACAGTACCGAAGGTGGTATGAACATTGAAGACGTGGCCCATGATACACCTGAAAAAATATTTAAAGAATGGGTTTTCCCGGGCGGAAGTTTAGAGCCCTTCCAGGCAAGAAAGATCGCATTTAATTTAGGCCTGAGCGGTGTGGCATTTAAAAACTGCGTAAAGTTTGTTACTAATTTATACAGTGCATATGTAGGTTCTGATTGTGGTATGCTGGAAATAAATCCGCTGTTTAAAACCAGTGATGAAAAAATAATTGCTGTTGATTGTAAGATGAATATTGATGACAATGCTTTAATGCGGCACCCGGATATTGCCGTGTTAAGAGATGTCAGTGAAGAAGATCCTACGGAAGTTGAAGCCGGACGCTTTAACCTGAATTTTGTAAAATTAGATGGTAACGTTGGCTGTATGGTTAATGGTGCCGGACTTGCCATGGCAACGATGGATATGATCAAACTCAGCGGCGGTGAACCTGCAAACTTTTTGGATGTAGGTGGTACAGCAAATGCCCAAACTGTAGAAGCCGGTTTCAGGATCATTTTAAAAGACCCTAAAGTAAAAGCGATCCTGATCAATATTTTTGGCGGTATCGTTCGCTGCGACAGGGTTGCCCAGGGCGTCATTGATGCCTATACTTCCATTGGCAATATCAATATTCCCATCATCGTAAGGTTGCAGGGCACCAATGCCGATGTTGCTAAAAAATTAATTGATGAAAGCGGGTTGAAAGTGCAAAGCGCCATCCTGTTGAGTGAAGCTGCAAGCCTGGTTAATAAGGCTGTAGCATAATGTACCCGTTTTACCATTTTATTGTTAAGGCCTTACATAATCAATGAATTATGTAAGGTTTTTTTATTTTGGCAATCTTTGGCAGGATTATTGAATTTATTGTATTGAACCCAGTTTTTAACTCTAATTAAAAATCAATTTTTATGAAAGGAAAAGTAATTATCACATTCATCGCATTCTTCTTTGGAATGGCATTGAGTTCTAATGCTCAAAACAGGAAGTATAAAAAGCATTACAAACCCAAGCACCATAAAGTATATCACCGTGCCCCTGCCCATCGGGGAGCAGTTGTAATATTACCACCAAGGCCCCCAAGGCCAGCGGTTGTAAGAGCACCGAGGCCACGGGTAGTATTACCACCGGCACCACCAAGGCCGCCACTTCCACCAAGGCCAAGGGGATAAAGCATATTAAAATTATAAACGATCATACACGAGTGAGCACAACATGCTCACTCTTTTTATTTGCCGTTATTTTTCAATATTTTTATAGTTTATACTAACTAATATGCTTGATTTAAACTTCTCCCCTTTTCCTGAAATAAAGACCAGCAGGCTTTTGCTCAGGAGAATGACAAATGATGACGCTACTGAATTATTATTTCTCAGGTCGGATGACAGGGTAATGCATTACATAGGCAGGGAAAAAACAAAAACAGTGGAGGAAGCGGCAGCATTTATTGAAAAGATCAATGCCTCTGTTGATACGAATGAAGCCATCATGTGGGCCATTGCTTTGGTGGATGACCCGGGCACTATGATCGGCACCATCTGTTACTGGAATATTTTAAAGGACCATTACCGTGCCGAAGTAGGTTACATACTTCATCCGGATCTCTGGAATAAAGGGCTTATGAAAGAGGCAGTACAGGCCGTTATTGAATATGGGTTTAACCGAATGAAACTGCACAGTATTGAAGGCCATATCAATCCTGCAAATATTGTATCGGGTATTGTTTTAGAAAGGTGTGGCTTTACCAGGGATGCTTATTTTAAAGAAAACTTTTGTTTCAGGGGGAAATTTTTTGATTCGGCTGTTTATTCCCTGCTTGCTCCATAAAATATCAATCTTAAAAATTTATAAGCCCCGCTCTACATTAGAACGGGGCTTATAAAAAACAAAACCAACCTAGCTTATTACATTTTTGGCAACAGTACATGATCGATCACGTGGATCACACCATTGCTTTGATTTACATCTGTTATTGTCACATAAGCAACACCCCCATTTTCATCCTTGATGGCTATCTTCTTCCCTTCCATCATTACCCATAAATTTTTACCGGCCACAGTTTTTAACTGTGCAGTACCATTACCTTTTTTAATTAATTTGGCAATGTCGGTAACATTGTATTTTCCTGCAACTACATGATAGGTCAACACAGTTGTTAATGCAGGTTTGCTGTCGGCCATCAATAAGTTATCAACGGTACCGGCAGGCAACATGGCAAAAGCACTATTGGTTGGTGCAAATACTGTAAATGGACCTGCAGTTTGTAAAGTGGCAACCAGGTCAGCCGCTTTTACCGCAGCAACCAGGGTGGTATGGTCTTTACTGTTAACCGCATTTTCAACAATGTTCTTTGAGGGATACATAGCCGCACCGCCTACCATAACAGTTTTTTCGGATTGTGCAAAAGAAGCATTCACAAACATAACTGCTGCTGCAACAAAAAGTAATTTTTTAACCTGTTTCATAATTTCGATTTTATTTTTTTTGATTAATGATCTGATTTATGTACGGCAGATGAAATGGGTTGGATTTATTTTTACAGATATTTTTATTGTGCAGCTTTTGTACAAAAAAACAGGCTGTTGTTCAACAGCCTGTTTAAAAAATATAATTAAAATGAAGCGTAGTTATATATTGCCAGCCGCCATTACTTTGGCAGGTGTAACTTTTGCCGGGCCGGCATCTTCAAGGGATACAGCAAAGGCCTGTACAGCACCAAAACTTTTCATTTTTTGAACATGAACCGTTTTGCCGTTGATCTCAGTTGTAATAACACCGCCATTCACCGGCTTTCCGTCAATGATCGCCCAAAACTCATATTGTTTACCCGCAGGAGCTTTTGGCAAATTAGAGGGGTCAATATAAACTTCTTTGGAATGCTGCATCCAATAGATCCTGGCAGTTGCATCAGGAACATCAGGCATTCCATTTAGTTTAACATGCATGGCATCCTTATTGGTCATTACCCCCATATCATTATTCATTGAATTAGCGATATCTTTTTCCCGCTGAAGCTCAGTTTGGGTTGATGCCAGTGCTGTATTAGCTGATTGGTATTTATTATAAAAAGTATAATTTAAAACCAAACTGCCGATCAATAAAATGATACTGGCCGCTGCTGCATATTTCCAGGCAGGAGAAATAGCATATACTTTTGCTGTAGTTCTGTCTGCTGCTTTCACATCAACAACCTGCGCAGTTTTTCCGGTATCAATAGCTGCAAATAATTTTTCTTTTACCGATGCAGCGGGTGCAATGGCATGTGTTTGGGCATAGGCTTCCAGCCCGGTTTGAATGGCTTCAATTTCTGCTGCCACTTCAGGGTATTGTTTGGCCCATGCTGCTACTTCGGCCGTTTCAGTTGCCGGGGTGAGCCCCATACAATAAAGCTCCAAAATTCCTGATGATATGATCTCCTGTGTGTTCAATTTATTTATATACTAATACTTTTCTTAATTCAATAATGGCAGCACGCATTCGCGTTTTAACTGTGCCCAACGGTATCCCCATTTCTTTCGATATCTCATCCTGGGTATAACCGCTGAAATAGGCCAGGTCAATAATACTTCGCTGCTCAGGTTTTAAATTCACCAATTGTTTTCTAATCCCCATCGCATCAAACCTTTCGGCCATTTTGCTGTCACTGCTCAAATTATCTACGGAATTTTCATCACTTGAGATTTTTGACTGTTTCTTATATCCTTTACTCCGCAAGGTATCAATGGTAAGATTTCTTGTAATATTCAACATCCAGGTAAAAAGCCTTCCTTTACCGGTATCGTAACTGGAGAAATTATTCCAGATCTTCACAAAAGCCTCCTGTAAAATGTCTTCTGCAAGCTCTGTGTTCTCTACCATCCTGAAAATGATGCCGTTCAAGGCTGCAGAATAGTTATCATACAGGTATGAAAATGCCTGTTGATCCTGGTTCTGCAACAGCATTACCAGTTCTTCTTCACTATATTTTAAGGTTACAGTCAATTGTGCTTAAAGGTTAAATTATTACCGAAAATAAATGATTTTTGTTAAACCTGATAACTTATTGGGTTAAACAGTAGGTTAACCTTCATAGAACAGGTGAATCTCCATCTTGTTCACTGCTTTATATTTTTTCCGTAGGTTTGAACAATACCTGGAACACAGCTTATGAACAATTTTTTGATCAGGACCATAAAACCCGGTGATAACAAAGCACTGGCAACGATCATTCGGGATAGCCTGGCTGAATTTAAAGCCAATAAACCCGGCACGGTGTATTATGATGATACTACCGATCGCCTGTTTGAGATCTTTAAAGTGGATAAAAGCATTTATTATGTGGCAGAGACCGGGGGAGAGATCATCGGTGGTGGTGGCATTTACCCAACCCCAAACCTGCCGGCAGGAACTTGTGAACTGGTGAAACTTTATTTATCCCCTGCGGGAAGAGGAAAAGGTATTGGAAAAATGTTGATGGAAAAATGCATAACTGCCGCAAAAGAAATGGGCTATAAAAAGATCTACCTGGAGACGATGCCCGAACTTACGATCGCTATCCCCATGTATGAAAAATTAGGCTTTACTTATTTACAAGCTGCTCAAGGCAGCAGTGGCCATACAGGTTGCGATGTATGGATGATCAAAGAACTGGATGATTGATTTTATGGAATTTTTCTGCCGCCGTAGGTCGTTTGAATGCCGCCGTCTGGCTTTCAGCCAACGGCGCGTTTGACTGTTTAATATCTTCAATTCCCAATATAATGAGTGATCATATTAAATTCATAAATTCCGGATTCATAGAATCTCGCTGATGAATAATGATATTCTTCAGCGAACTTCTGGCTTTCAGCCAACGGCGCGTTTGACTGTTTAAAATCTTCAATTCCCAATATAATGAGTGATCATATTAAATTCATCAATTCCGGATTCATAGAATCTCGCTGATGAATAATGATATTCTTCAGCGAACTTCACCAATCCCGCAGCTACCGGGTTTTGATGGATGTATTCCAATTTTTGCATAAAAGCTGCTTCTGTAAATAATTAAATGCTTAAGGGTTCTCTTTTCCATATTTGGTAGGTACGATCGTATTTGTTTATCTTATGTTTTTCCAGTAAGGCCGGGTCTTCAAAAGAAAGCCGTTTTTTAATTGCTTTGGCGGTATAAGTTAAAAATGAAGCCTGGATGTTGGTAAGTGTGTGATCCTGTAATGGTTGCCAGATCAAATGGACATGGTTGCTCATTATTACAAATGCATTTAACTCAATTCTCTTGTCATTTACCATAAACCTTAAACTATCAATGATTATATCTTTATAAGAATTACTTGATAGTAAATGATCCCATTTGAGTATTGTAGCCGTAAAGAATTGCGGCCAGATTACGGGGTATTCCATCAGATAAAACTACAAATTGGATTGAAGTAGAACCGGGTGAATTTCCCAGTTATTTTGGTTATTTTTAGCAAAAGCAATTAGGTAAGCATTATAAAGTTCAATACTGCCGTTGGCTGAAAGCCAGACGGCGGCAAAAAAGAGCCTGATACGCCGTTGGTCGAAGCCCAGACGGCGGCAAAGTTGAACATGAAGTTTAATCCCAGCTTTTGTTGATCTAAAATTGGCCCATTGAAATAGTGAGAGGCACATGTCAATGGTTGAAGCATCAATTGCGAAAACAGGATTATCAATTGAGATTTCAAGATCTTTTTCATCAGCATATAATTGCTGGGCTTCTTTGATTAGAACCCATGCAAAATCAGAAAATATTCTCCAGTCTCTATTCTCATTAGCAGTTGATAAAGTACTTTTCACAATAGCTTCACCAATGCCAATGTGGTATAATTTATTCGAGTTTGCTTTTAAACAAAGTATTGTGTCAGATAAACTTTCTCGATGAGTGAGTTGACCGAAAACCATGCAGAGGTATTGACGCCAGCAGTTAAAATGTTTTGTTTTATAATCTCCCTTATATCGGCTAACACAAGTTTTAAAACTGGTTGAAGAAATAAGAGAAATAAGCTGAGAGAATAAATAAGTGCCTTGATTCATATAAATTGATTATCAAGGCGTTATATTAAACTAAAATCTCAGTAATTTCAAATCGTTGCAGGCTCTAAAATCGCTCAAACTCAATACAGACAAAACTTTCAAAGAACTTATATTTACAACATCAAAACGCTAGTGATCTATTTTATACACTCAACATTTGTAGGCACCAGGAATGTGCAAAAAGAAAAAGCTGCTTTAAGCTGGATACTGGACAAGAGTAAATATAAAGTGCTGGCGAAAATAAGTGCAGATGAAAAAGTGCTGGACCGGTGGATAAATTAAGCCGGGATCAATTGCACTTCATACATACCGCTGAACAGGTACAACTTCCCTGTCTTCACTTCCACACATTTAAAACGCTTTCTTATTTTTTCGCCTTTTTTAAAGATCCTTCCACCCTTAATACCAAATAAGGTTCCTTCAGCCAATTGTTCAACAAGGTGAATGCCTTCTTTTTTTTCATCATATTTATGCAATACCCTCAACAGTTTTTCATCGCCGCAACTGCTGGCTGCGGGGTTATGTAAAGTGTTCAGCAAAGCCTTTTCAATATCAGGAGGAAATATCTTTTGCAATAAGAACTTAGCCAGTATTTTACCAAACTCATTTTTCCACTCTTTACCATGCGCCATTACACGGTGGCCAAATTGTTCATAGGTGAACAAATGAGCAAGTTCATGTAAAAGGGTGATCAAAAATGCATATTTGTTCAGGTTGCCATTAACACTGATGCGGTGATTTTTGTCGGAATGTGCATGGCGGTAATCGCCTAAGATGCTTTGTCTTTTGCGGCTGATGGTAAGATGCACTTTATGATGCTGCAGGTAATACAATACCTGTTCAAAACTTTCATCCGGCAAATAAGACTGTAACTGTAAAAGAGGGGCTTCCTGCTTAGGCATTTTTAGTTTTGTTCAGCTTCATAATAGTCCTTACTTCCACCACCAGGTAAACCATATAAATAACCATCGATGCATAAACAGCCGGTTTGTTAAATGCAGGTCCGCTGGCCAGGTAATAACCTATTACTGCAATAACACAGCCGAATACCTTTATGATCATGCCGCTCATAACACTCCGTATAAAAACATTAGGGTTTGTGTTATACATGGCCAGGTATTGCATCCTGAATACCAACAGGCTTATTAAAAAGAACAGGCAGTTGCCCGCCATCACAACTGTATAATCAATTCCTTTATCAGCAAATAAAAAAATGGCCACAATTACAATTGCTGTTAAAACAAAAAACGTAATAAATAAAGGAAGTACAGCTTTAAAACTAAAATTCATTAAAAGGTTTTTATTGATTTATGGCATTGGCTACCCCATTGTTCAGTTCTACAACATTAGCGCCCATATGGCATTTCCCGTTAAAAACTGCGGTTGGTTCTACCTGTAATTTGCCGGCATAAATATCACCCTGCACTTCGGTGTTTCCATGCAGGTATAAAAGTTCCTGCACTTTAATACAACCGGATACATGGCCCATGATATCAGCCTGCAGGCCTTCAATATTGCCTTCTACAATACCTTCGGAGCCGATGATAATTTTGGCCCTGCCTTTCAGGTTGCCTTTTAAAGTACCGTCGATACGGATGTCGCCGTTGCTTTCAAGATCGCCGTTGATCGTTGTACCTGCACCGATCATGGTACTGGCGTTGGTTGAGGATGCATCAAAAGATGACTTGGATTTTGAATTAAACATATAGTTAAGTTTTATGTTACAAAAAATTACTCTGTTATATTTTCCACCGGCGGCAATTTCAGTTTATTGGTATCTAAATCAGGTAGTCCGCCATTCAATACTTTGTGCAGGTCGTCGTAATACTTTTGCTTGTATTGTAATGCGTTCTCCATAGAATCAGTTCTGAATTTCAATGCTCTATACTCCCGCATTTGCCGCACATTGCCATAACCCGTGCCGGGTAAATAATATTTTAAAGGCGTAAAAACCAATAAAGCTATGATCAAACCCACTAATACAACGAAAACGGTACTTAAAAATATATACACACTTAGCCGGCTAAGATTGAACTTAACCACTTCTTCATATGTGTCCTCATTCATAACCACCAGCCTGTACCTGTTCCTTAACCGTTTTAAAGTGCTGTTGGCATCCAGTTTAGCCATATTTTTTTGTTGAACGTTAAAATTAAGAAATGCAGCTGAAAAAGCAATTTAAA
>JBDSGK010000196.1:0-9740 GCA_039919015.1 Ferruginibacter sp. | reverse complement strand
AGGTTATCGCTATCATGGGCAACCGAATTAATGTAAATTCTTATTCAAATACTCCTAATGTAACAACCATTGCAGGATTCCCTGTGCCATTAACCAGAATGGGTATGCAATTCCCATTGGCAACAACAGCTCCACAACAACTATGGCAGGAACCAGCAGGTGCGATATCCAGGGTTTACTTTGATTATACTTATGGGTCAATTGGTCCTGTTGTTACTGGCGGAACATTCTTATGGACACCAGCAACAGGTTTAAGCTCAACTACATCTAATCCTGTAGCAGCTTCTCCAACGACGACTACAACATATACTGTTAGCCATAACAATGGTGCAGGTTGTATTCGCCAGGCTAATATTACTATTACCGTTAATCAACGTCCTACAGTTACAACACAACCTGTTGCATCTGTTAACTGTGTAGGTTCAACTGCAACATTTACAGTAGGCGCAACCGGTACAGGTCTTAACTACCAATGGCAGGAAAATACTGCTGGTTGTACGGGTGGTACGTGGACCAATTTAACCAATGGTGGTGCTTACAGCAATGTTAATACAGCAACACTTACCATTAACCCAGTAGCCGGTAACATGAATGGTTACGGATACCGAGTTATAGTTACGGGTACTTGTGCCCCAATTGGAACTGCAAATATTTCAAACTGTGTTGCATTAACTGTTAATCCATTACCGGTTGTTACAATTACTCCTGCAGGCCCCGTATGTGGTGGTGTTGCCGGTATTTTTGGTACACAATTAAGTACAGCATCAGCTGCTCCTCCGGTACCCGGTGCAGTAACTGTAAGCTCAGGTACGATCAATCTTACCGTTCCAGATAATACAGCAAATGGCGTGAGCAATAATATCGCTATGATTGGTGTCCCTGCCAATGCAACGATCACGAATGTGACGGTTACATTGAATAATTTCTCGCATACTTATCCAGGTGACATGATCATACACCTAAAATCACCAAACGGACAGATCCTGAACCTGTATAAATACGGAACCGGAGTCTTTACAGGCCCTGTTTCAGGTAATTCAACATGGGGATGGTATGGTGCAAAAGTTAGTCAACTGGGTACAACTGCATGGAGCAGTGTAGCCGTTGCACCGTTCATTTATAATAACAGTACAGCATGGAAAGCAGACGCCATCAACGGAAACGTTGCAGGTCCAACTATTCAAAACCCTACAGGTTTTGTATCTAATGCAACCGGCTTTGCTGCTTTATACAGCACTCCGGCTTCTACAACTGGTAACTGGACATTAGCTATGGCTGATGGTGGTGCCGGTGACGTAGGAACTTTAGCATCGTGGGCAATAACCATTGATTATACCACACCAGGTACAACAGGTTCCCCACTTACTTATACATGGTCTCCTGCGGCTGGATTGTATATGAACTCAATTGCAACAATACCATATGTTGCGGGTACACAAACACCAGTTGTTTATGCTGCACCAACAGTGTTTACTACTTATACAGTTACAGGTACAAATGGTACAACAGGTTGCAGTAATACTGCTTCAGTTCAGGTAAACTATACGCCACCAGCCCCAACGGTTACTCCTAATCCTGTGGCCATGTGTTTAGGTGACGTAGCCATAAAATTGAAGAGTACTTCAGCCATTGCTGCTACACCTGCAGTATGGACTCCAGTTCTTGGATTATTCTCAGATGCTGCAGCTACTATTCCTTATGTTGCAGGTACTGCTGTTGATTCTGTATGGACAAGACCAGCTGCATCTGGCGTTTATAATTACCAGGTAACTACTCAGAGTTTGAGTCTTCCACCAACTGCAATACAAACAACGTTTACCAATAACAACCAGTTTGCATTGGTAACAACCAATTTTAAGAATAACAATCCTTTCCCTGTAACTATTACAGGATTTGAAAGTATCGCATCAACAAATGGTGCAAGTGTTGCAACACTGTTTTATAACACAACTCCGGTTAACGGAGCACCGGGTGCCATCTCTGCAGCCAATGGCTGGAACGTAGCAGGTACGGGTAATTATACTGCAATTGCAAATACAACAACTACTGTACCTCAACCGATGGTGTCAGGCTTAAGCCTGGTTATTCCGGCGGGAGCTACTTATGGTCTTGCTTTCCAATCAACAACAGCTGCCCTTGTTGGTAACTTGAGGTACAGCACAGTTGCTGCAGGTACTTATACCAACTCCGGCGGTGGATGTGATATAATCGCAGGAACAAACGTGAGTTATGCAGGAGGTGTTGCTCCAATAGCTCCATTAAATACACCAAGAGCCTTTATAGGCAAGTTACTTATAGGCAACAGTACAGTACCATGTACTTCACCGGCAAGAACGGTTACAGTAACTGTAAATAATCCAACAACAATTGTAACACAACCGGCTGTGCAGACCATCTGTACAGATAAAGTAGCTACGTTTACCGTAGTTGCAGGCGGTACAGGTCCTTTCACATACCAGTGGCAGGTTAGTACAAATGGCGGTGGGTTGTTTACCAATATCACCAATGGTGGTGTTTATAGTGGTGCAACAACTTCAACTTTAACCATTACAGCACCTCCGGTGAACATGAGTGGTTACCAATACAGGGTGATCATTACAGGAGCTGCACCTTGCGGTCCTGTAACATCGGCTCCAAGAACATTAACGGTTAATCCGTTGCCGGTGATCGTGATCAGTGCAAACCGCACTAGCCTGGTACCTGGTTCCATAGCTACATTAACTTCTACTGTATCACCTAATGCTGCAGCCATTTATACCTGGTTACGCAATGCTGTTGCTGTTCCGGGTGCCTCAACAGGTACACTTAGTGTAGATATTGATGGACTTGGTGATTACCAATTGAGGGTACAGGATGTTAATGGATGTATCGCTACTTCCAACACAATAACCATTAAAGATTCTGCAAGCGGTAAATGCTTCATCTATCCTAATCCAACCAGCGGTGTATTCCAGGTTAGATATTATAGTGTAGCAAATAACATCTTGCCAAGAACATTAACTGTTTATGATGCCAAAGGTGACAGGGTGTTTACAAAAATGTACACCATTGGCAGACCATACGATAGAATGGATGTTGACATGAGAGCTTATGGAAAAGGTTTATACTGGGTTGAAATTGGTGATGCAAATGGTAACAGGATTACCATGTGCAGAGTCGTGATTCAGTAATAGATCTCACCTAATATAAAAAAAGTCCATCCGCCAACAGGCGGATGGACTTTTTTTATTTCGCCGGGTAACAGGCACATTAAATATATTTTTACCAGGCATCAAATAATTTAAAAAAGCGGAAAAAAAAATTTTTTGTTGAAAAAAAAGAAATACCTTAACTAATTGAAGCCAAAATGGCTACCTAATTATTACCATTAACTAAACACTGTTTTATGAAGAAAGTATACTTCTTGCTGCTTACTATTTTGTTTGCAGCAACAATCACCAATGCACAAGTAGCTAATTATAATTTTGCAGCTTCTTCTGGAACTTATACCGCATTAGTCGCACCAACCAACGTATTTTCCGGGGCATGGGATGATAACACTGCAATATCAGTACCTATCGGTTTTACTTTTACATTTAATGGCGTGGGCTATACATCTGTGTTTGTTCATCCAAATGGTTACCTGACTTTTGGTTCTTCAACCTCGGGGTATGTTCCTATTTCAGGTGGTAGTGCAGTAGCTGGCGTAGTATCTGGCTATGGCCGGGATCTTCAGTCGCAAAATACAGTATCCCTGGGAAGCGTTGATTATTTATCAGCTGGAGGTGTCTTTACAGTACAATGGTCGAATACAAGAAGATATAATGGTACGACATTAAATAACGAAAGATTTGAAATGCAGATCCAATTGGTTCAGACAACCAATGTGGTTAACTTTGTTTATGGCACCTGGTCAAATGCTGTAAATGCAGCTAATTCTACCTTAGGGGAGGTTGGTTTGCGTGGTACTTCAGGTACTGATTTTAAAAACCTGAGTGTATTGACGGGGGGAAGCTGGGCCTCACCGGCAGCAGGAGCTGTGAACACAGCAACAATTTTTTACAATGAATCAAGTAGTCCTACAAAGCCGTCACCTGGTCAAACCTATACATTTACGCCTCCGCCGCCTTGCGTGGCTCCAGCGGGTCAGGCAACAGGCCTTGTTTTAACAGCAATATCAACTTCACAGATCAACGGCAGCTTTTCATCAACAGCTGCTGATGGCTACCTCGTGGTAAGATACCCGGCTGGTAGCTCAACAACTCCACCGGTTAATGGTACAGCATATGTGGCAGGTACTTCAATCGGCCTTGGCAAAGTGGTTTCATCATCTGCATTAACCACGTTTAGCGCAACAGGACTTACCCCAAGTACCAATTACGATTTTTATGTTTATGCATATAATAACCTGGCCTGTGCAGGTGCTCCCGCATATAATCTCAGTTCACCAACAACAGGCTCACAAACTACACTAGCCTGTACTGGCATTCCGGCCGGAACTTATACAGTGGGACCAACCGGAACCTATCCATCGTTAACAGCGGTTTCCGCAGCGCTTTCGGGAGGAACAGCCGGTGCCGTCATTTTTGAATTGCAGAGCACTTATCTTAGTACTGTAGAAACTTTTCCAATAACTTTTCCAACAGCTGTTTGTACAGCAGTAGGGGGTGTTACTATCCGTCCGCAAACTGGTGCTGTTGCACTCTCTATAACAAGTGCCAATGCTACGGGAACGATAAATTTTGATGGAGGAAACAATATTACATTCGACGGACGTGCAGGAGGCGTTGGTGTTTCACAATTGTCTATCAGTAATACTGTCCTTACCGGTTATGCCATACAATTCATCAACAGTGCAAGATTCAATACCATTAAATATTGCACTGTATCCGGCGTAAATACAGGAACCACCAGTGGTGTAATATTTTTCAGCAATGCAGTGGGCCTTACAACAGGAAACAGCAATAATACAATTGATAATTGTGAGTTGAGGGATGGTGCAACTACACCAACAAACCTGGTCTACTGCTCAGGTAATACAGCAGACTACGCTTCCCAAAACAATAACAATACCATTTCGAATAACTTAATACACGACTGGTTCAATGCTACCGCAACTACCCTAAGTGCGGCGATCAATATTGTAAGCGGTGGGTCAGATTGGACCATTACCGGTAATAGCTTTTATCAAACTGCTACCCGTACATTCACTATGACAACAGCCACTGACGAAGGAGCGATTGCCATTACGAACACATTATTTGGTACTAATTTTACGATATCAAATAATTTCATCGGGGGTAGTGCTCCTTTATGTGCCGGCACGCCATGGACCTATACAGCAAGTGCAACAGGATTACCTGTGGGAAAAATGATCCGATTAACGGGTTCTATTGGCGCTTATTCCAATATTACAGGTAATACCATAAGGAATATATCTATAACAAGTGCTACTGTAAATAATCTTAGCGGTCTTATTTCACATGCAGGAGGCAATGTGAATATTGCCAATAATACCCTGGGTTCACAAACAACAACAGGTGATGTAACATTTACATTGACCAATGCTACTGTAGGTGTTTTCTTCCTGCCTATTGGGACAGGTTTAGGAGCTGCAGCTTGTAATGTAAATATTACTGGTAATAATATTGGGGGTATAACAGTATCAAACTCCAGCACTGGTTCGATTAGCTTTAGGTTGATCTACGCACAGCCAGTTGTGGGAAGTTTATTTAATATAAGCAATAACCTTGTGGGAGGAACTGTAGCAAATAGCATACAGCAGTTATCTAACAACATACTTCATGGTATTTTGTTCCTGGGTGCTTCTGTAGATAATGTTTTCTCTAATAATACAGTAAGGAATTTAACACAAAATAATGCCGGGGTTACGGGTTCGGTTACAGGTGTAAACATACAGACCACCGGAGGCAGAAGCACCATTACCGGTAATACAATCTTTAACTTAACGACCAATGGTACTAATGTTGCGATCAATAACGCCGCATCAGTTGTAGGTTTATCAATGACATCTCCTTTAATAGGTGGAAATATTGTTTCAGGTAATACCATTTACAATCTTACCAATACCAACCTTACGGTTGCGGGATGGGTTAATGGAATGTCTTTTACGGCACCGAATGCACCACAGCCAATTACGAATGTATCTAAAAACTTTATTCATAGTCTCAATGTGGCCTCATCTGTTGGGGCAGCCGGAATGTCGGGTATCATTTCGCTGACAACCGGACCATTCAATGTATATAACAATATGATCAGGCTTGGGGTGGATGGCTCCGGAGCATCAATAACAAATGCTATACAGATCCTGGGACTTTATAAGGCCAACACGGGAATGAATGCCTTTTTTAATACGGTTTATATCGGAGGAACTGGGGTTGCAAGTGGAACAAACCTAACGGCTTGTTATGCCAAGGTTTCAACCGGTGCAACGGATACCATAATGAATAACATTTTCTATAATGCCCGATCCAATGCAGCTGGCACGGCCCCACATTATGGAATGTACTTAAATAACAGTACCACTCTTTTTAGTAACTATAATGACATTTTTACAAATGGCACGGGTGGTGTATTAGGTCAAAACAATGCTATTGATTACACAACGCTGGCAACATGGCGCACGGCAACCAACCAGGATTGGAACTCAATTTCTGCCAACCCTAATTTAGCAAATCCAACGGGCACATCAGTTACCGTTGATCTCCATATTGGAGCAGGAGCTACCCCTATTGAACAGGCCGGGTATAGCCTCGCAAATATTACTGAAGATTTTGATGCACAGGCCAGGGCTGGTTTAACCCCTGTTGATATTGGTGCGGATGCCGGTAATTTCACGGTTTCGGATATTGCACCACCAGTGATCTATCTTGTTCCATTACTGGCCAACGCCTGCAGTACTGGAGACAGGGTAGTGAGTGGTATAAATATTACGGATGCTACGGGTGTTCCAACAACAGGTACACTGCGTCCCAGAATTTATTACAGAAAAGGTGCAGGTTCATGGTTCTCTCAACCGGGAACTTTAACATCAGGAACCGGTACCAACGGAATATGGGACTTTAATATCGTCGCAGCAGATATGGGTGGACTTATCGTAGGAGATATAGTATCGTATTACATAGTAGCTCAGGATATAGTAGCAACACCAAATCTTGCTTCCAATGCCGGAGGTGCGGTTTCAGCCACAAATGATGTAAACAACATAACAACACATCCAACAACAGCAAATACCTTCACAGTCACTGGTGTTTCACTGAGCGGAAACTACAATGTTGGTATAGGTCAGACATATACAACATTAACAGCTGCAGTAACGGCTTATAATACTGCTTGTCTGGGTGGCCCGGTTACATTCTTATTAACAGACGCCAACTATGCCGGTGAAACATTCCCAATAACTATAGCAGCAAATCCATATGCAAGTGCTACCAATACACTTACTATCAAAACAACACTTGCAGCCACGACCATTACAGGAACAAGTGCAACAGCATTGATCGTATTCAATGGTGCAGACTGGGTAAGGATAAATGGTTCTATTAACGCAACTGTAAATACGGTTTGTCCTTCGGTTGCTGCTTCTCGTGATCTTACACTTACCAACACGAATGTATCAACAACCAGTGCGGTGGTATGGCTGCAAAGTACAGCAACATTTAATGGTGCTACCAATAATAGCCTAATAAATGTGAATCTTGAGGGAAGCGGAAATGCACAAACTTTTGTAGGCGTGGGTAGTGGCTCAACTACCATTTCTACTGCAAGCCTTGGAGTGGGTAACGATAACAATTCATTTGTCAATAATAATGTCAGCAAGACGCAATATGGTATTTTCTCACAGGGACAAAGCCTTGGTCAAAAAAATGTCGGCACAGTTATCAATCAAAACCTGGTAAATACTGTTGCTCCAAACAACACGGCAAGAGGTGGTATCCTTGTTGGTTTTGAAAACGGAATCAGTATTTCAGGAAATAAAATCTCAGAAATTGCATTGGCAAGTTCACCTGATGTTTTTGGTATTGCACTTGGAGGAATAGCCATTACTACAACAGGTTTTACAGGTAATGAAGTAATCAATGCAACAGTTACGAAAAATATCATTGGTTCTGTTCGGAATACAGGAAACTCATTCTCTGCCTGCGGAATATTCCTTGCTACAGCATTGTCCGGTACCAATACCATTTCCAATAATATGATCAGCGGCGTTTCTGGAAATCCAACACCCGGAGATCTTTCCGTTGGTATATTAGTTGGAGGTGGAAATGGGTCTGTCACCAGGCTTTACAATAATACAGTAACAATGACCAACGTTAATCCACTTGCCAGTAGCACATCTCCAAGCTATGCACTGGCTGTAGGTGGTACAACTCCTAATCCGGTTGTTGACATACGAAATAATATATTGGTCAATTACCAGAATAATGGTAGCGGAAATAATTATGCTATTGGTTATGGTTATACACCTCATACCAATGTTACATCAGATCACAACGATTATTATGTTGCTGCCGGTGCTACATTCTTTATCGGTGCAACAGGAAGTTTATCGGCTCCAACAAACCAGGCAACAGTTGCCGCCTTGCAGGCAGCAACATTAAAAGACGGTAATGCAATAAATCTTCTACCAACATTTGTATCTGCAACCGATCTGCATTTGACTACGGCTGCAGCCAACTGGTGTTTGAACGGAACAGGTACAGCAGTTAGCGTAACAGATGACATTGATTGCCAGGTGAGGAATAATCCACCAGATATTGGTGCAGACGAATTCGTGGGTACAGCACCAGTTGCAACCATTTCTTATGCAGGTTCTCCTTATTGCAGTAACGCTGGTACAGCAACGGTTACCCAAACAGGTACTCCCGGCGGAACATATTCATCTACGGCAGGTTTAACAATTAACGCTGCAACGGGTGATGTTACATTAGGCACCAGCACTCCTGGTACTTATACCGTTACTTACTCTTTTTCAGCTGGAGGAGGATGTGCGCTACTTACAACAACTGCTTCTATTACCATAACAGCACCTCCATCAGCCACTATATCTTATGCAGGCTCACCTTATTGTGCCAATGCAGGTACGGCAACTGTTACACAAAGTGGTACTACCGGTGGAACTTATTCATCTACCGCAGGCTTAACCATTAATGCTGCAACTGGTGCTGTTACTTTGGGAACAAGTACGCCTGGTAGTTATACAGTTACTTATACAATAGCTGCTTCTGGTGGTTGTGCGTTATATACAACCACAGCTTCTATTACAATAACAGCTGTACCAGCTGCAACCATTTCTTATACAGGTTCGCCTTATTGTTCTAATGCAGGTACGGCAACGGTTACACTAACCGGCACATCAGGTGGTACTTATTCATCTACTGCCGGCTTAACCATTAATGCAGCAACAGGTGATGTAACATTGGGTACCAGTACAGCTGGAACTTATACGGTTACTTACACCATTGCAGCTTCAGGTGGCTGTGCATTATTTACCACAACAACAACCATTACTATAACAACAGCACCTGCTGCAACCATTGCTTATGCAGGTTCACCTTATTGTACCGTAGGAGGTACAGCAACAGTTACCCAAACCGGTACAGCAGGTGGTACCTATTCATCTACTGCGGGATTAACCATTAATGCCGCAAACGGAGATGTAACACTGGCAACCAGCACACCCGGAACCTATACGGTTACTTATAGCATTGCAGCAAGTGGTGGCTGTCCGCTTTATACCA
>JBDSGK010000195.1:0-5142 GCA_039919015.1 Ferruginibacter sp. | reverse complement strand
TGGAAACAAACCTGGAAGCTGCTGATGAGATCGCCAGGCAAATGCGTTTGAGAGACCTGGGTGGTATTATTGTGGTTGATTTCATTGACATGAAGTTGATGGAGAACAAAAAGAAACTGGCTGATGCTATGGATGGCTTTATGCGGCCCGACAGGGCAAAGCATGCTGTACTGGCCATCAGCAAATTTGGTTTGATGCAGATCACCAGGCAGCGTATGAAGCCTGAGATGAATATCAACACCAGCGAAGTTTGTCCAAGCTGCAGTGGTACAGGTAAGATTTCTTCCACACTTATTTTAGAAGACGAAATAGAAAAGAACCTCAGTTACCTGATCATGCAAAAACATACAGGGTTAACCATAGAGATACATCCGATCCTTCACGCTTATCTTACTAAAGGATTTTTATTCTCTAAACTCAGTAAATGGAGAAGAAAATATAAACAGCGCATTAAACTAAAGGCAAATTCCAATTATCATCTCACCGAGTTTCATTTTTTTGATGATAGTGATGAAGAAATAAAACTATAAACATCTATATCCTCACATTCTTTCCGAATTTTTTAGCCATTTCAGTGGGCGATATGTCCTTAAAATCAAGTTGCAGCTTCTTGTTTTTTTGAATTATAAATTCTTCCCTGCATTCATATATCTGTCCATTGGCTTTTGTAAATCCCAGCAATATTACCGGTTCTCCCTGTGGTAAATTCCTGAATATTTTTTTGGGGCCTGATGTATCGGCCCTTAAATTCATTAACCCGCTTACTGATCTGAAAAGAAGAAAGAACTCAATATGGCTGGCGTTTAGCGTAATAGGTAACTCCACTTCCATATCTGTTTGCTCCAGGGGCCGATATAGCCTGTCGCAATTTATCCAGCCCAAGGCAGTTATTGAAGAAGGCATATAGTATTTCTGTATTTGTCCGGCTAAGGATTGTGGTTGCCAGTTTTCAACTGCAGCCGCTCTTGCTGCCTCCTTTTTCGCCAGCTCACCTTTTTCACCTGCTAAATTTTTATATGTTTTCAGCATAAATTGCCTGGGAGGTCCATAATAACTGTAAAGAAAATTCGTATCCACCCTTGCTCCCACTGGTAAATTCTTCAATTCTTTTGGCCAGGTATACAAAGTGTCAATGTACACTTTAGGCTGATACCTGTTAAGCGTGTCTACAAGTTCTGCAAGGGTCATTTTTTTATTGTAATAATATACTTCTTCTTTAAGTGTTAGATAGGTTTTGTGCTCCCCAAAAATTGTATTTGATTTTACCAGTGGAAAATCATTTGCATCTCCATGATATTCAAACAATACCGTTTCCGCTGGTTGTGGTTTTAAACCTACCCCCGCGGGTTGCCAGTTCATATTGTTTTGATTGTTTCTTTCTCCGTAAAATAATTCCATTTTAGCTTTTGCCAATAATGGAAAATCAACCTGCATGGCTTTCCCTTTTTTTAATCTCAACTTCTGACCACCAGATTCCATATCAATATAATAACTGCCGCCAGAAGCAAGTAAACGGCCATTGCTCATAGTAGCGGCATTACTTTTAAACAGGTCAAAACTGTTGGTCAATTCAATGACCTTCACATTGATCTTTCCGTTAACGGCTGAACCATCTTCCGTTTCAAGGGCTCCAGGAGTTACTCTAATTCTTAATCCCCCTGTAGCAGTAACTACAGTTGTTTTTTTTGCAGGCACAGTAAAATATTGCGTGGCATTCCTGGCAAAAACTTCACAATATTGGTTAATGTCTAAAAGGCCATCTAACAAAACAGTTGTAGTGCTGGTTATCAAACCTTTGCCGGAGCCCGTTAGACTAACATTTTTGTTTCTTTTATTGTTACAGGAAAATAGCAGGCATGTGGCAAATGCGCATGCAAATGCAATACGTTGTGTAAACATGGTTTGGCGTTTTAATAGTTAAGTGAAATTGGGATAATGATGAAACGCCATGATGGAAATTATTATATGAAGCCGCTCCTAAATAAATGTTAAACGAAAAATGTTGTAGTAGATGGGATGAAGAAATAAAACTATAAAAAATATCCCCTCAAATAAAGGGGATATTTTTTTATGATCACTTCCTATGTTTATTTAATATCCATTTTTCCTCGCTTTGGCCCTCGCAACCCTTCCGCTTTTCCTGTCCTTTGAGCGGCCAATTAAATAACCAGTTCCTGCACCGATCACACTACCTACAATTGCACCGCCTAACCTGTTGTTCTTATTTACAATAGCACCTAAAATAGCCCCGCTTCCGCCACCCACAGCTGTACCTTTTGCTGCATGGCTCCAACCCTTATCCTGCGGATAAGACGCATTGCTAACAGTACTGGTACCGGAAGAATAAACTGTATTTGAACTATTATTATTTCTCTTCGAAATAGATGCTTTCTTAACGGGAGTGGAATTTACCGGCTCAACATACAAAGGCTCCACTGGTCTTTCTATAGCCACAAATTTATCGTTACCTACATTAACCAATAGATTGTACTTAGACAAGCTGGTTGTATCAACTAAAACCATATTTTTATTATCGGCTGTATTTACTTTTGTTTTACAAGCTGCCAGTGTTGTTACCAACGCTAATATTGAGAATATCTTTTTCATAATGTTTCGTTTTAATGATTTGCCGTTTCTGATCTCCAGGCAAAAAAAGTTAATAAAACTGTTTACAAAACTAATGGTTACAAAACCGTGCCAACTCATCTATTCAAGGGCTTTTTTAACCTTCTGAACTCATTCTTTTACGTAGTAAATGCATGTTTTCTTAACAAATCATTAAACAAATCCCGGTAAAAAAAATCCCCTAATAAAGGGGAATTTTTTACATATTATATTATCAAATTAGCGTAGCATTGATCTCTTATTTTCCGTTAGATTACTGATATGTGATAACCAGCTTTGGTCTTTTTGTTGTATTAGCATGCTTACTGGAACAGAAATTTCTCATGTTATAAAATACTTCGTTTTGCAACCGTATTTTAAATCCATAGTTATTTCCTGTGACCATAGGTGTTACCAGGTTAATTACATTTACATCAATTAAATCTAAAGTTGATTGATTTGTATGGGCAACAGAAACTTGTGTGGCAACATCTCCTAAGGGTTGATTTGGCCAGTTTAAAGTTCCATTCCAATTAGATGAAATCCGTTCTATAAACATCGCATTATTTGTTCCAAAATTGGCATCCACCTGGTTACCATTCAAAGGATTTGGAGTAGAATACAATGAAAGTTTTGCCGAAATAATGGTTGCATTGGCCGGTACTCCCGATAGGTCAAATTTAAAAAGCCCTCTCCCCACGAACAATTCCCCATTCCATGTCCAGGCTGATGCATTAAATTCCTGTAAAACAAAATTAGCACCTGTTTGATTTCCTGAATTTGTCCACGATAAATGAGCTTCATTAGTATTGTTTGCTGGCTGAAGCGTTAAAGTTTGAATTGGGTTCTGATTTGGCAGCACCCTGATACTTGTCGTGTCAACACCGGTTAAACCAGCACTGTCAATAACCATGAACTGGAATCTATAATTCCCTTGGATCATACCACTAACAATCGTACTTGGCGAACTCGGACTGTGTATAAGAGGAATATTTGGCCCCGAAATTAAACTCCATAAATACCCTGTAATGGGACCATTGTAAGAAATTCCTGTACCATTTAAGGTGCCGGCAGAGGAAGGCAAGATGATAGTTTGTGAAACTCCTGCATCGGCAGTTGGTGGTTTTAGATTTGCGGTTAGGGGGTTACTTATTATATCTTTTTGGCAAGAAGATATAAATACAGATAAGACCAAAATGGCAATGGCTGTTTTGAAAATTAACTTCATAGATGTAGTTTAAGATGGTAATATAAACCTTAAGATGCAAGTTAAAGATTAATTACATGCTGAATATCCTTATTAATGCTGATGATTGTGCTGCATAGCAGTCAATTCCTCAGCAGTTACTATTTTTTCTTTTGGCTTTACCTGCCCTTCTATCCAGTTAAAAAGCTTGTCTGTAATTAAGCGGCGGTAGCTGCTGTCAACCTGTTTTTCATCCTTCATCATACGGTCAATATAACTTTCTATCCAGCTGGTATCTTCACCCAGGTTCATAGTGCCAAAATAACGCATGATCTCAACTTTCATGTATTCCCTTAATTCTTCATTACCAACTTCCAGTTTATTTTCTTTGATCAGTTTATCGCTGATGAGTGTCCATTTTAGCTGGTTACTGAAAACAGGAAATTCAGTTTCTACCTGTTCTGCAGTTTTTTCTTTATCGCCACCGGTTTGCAACCAGCGCTTTAAAAACTCAACGGGGAAATTCATTTTAGTTTCATCGATCAGGTAATGATACAACTGATCCTGCAATTGGTTGCGGCTTTGCCCCAGCCAGTAATTTTCTATTTCTTCTTTAATAGATTCTCTTAATTCAGCTTCGGTTTTAATTTCTTTGCCGGGATAAATTTCTTTAAAGAAATCTTCAGTAAGGGCACGCTTTTCAACCAACCCTATTTTTACGATCTCCAGGTTAAAATATTTTTTTGCAGCTTCTTTATCGTCCTTGTCAAAACCAAGGTCCTGTAAAAACATATCCAGTTTGTCATCATCAAAAGCCTTACTCAACTGCACGGTAACTGTTTCTCCAACTTTTTTACCCATGAATTTTTTCTGTGTGGCAGAAGTCAAATACTTCAGTATTACCGAATTTTCTTTGGTAACGCCTCCTTCCACCACAGTACCATCCTTATCAGCTTCAGTAAAAAGTATATTCAATACATTTTCATTATTATCAATGGTCTCAGGCTTGGTCATGTTGCCGCCCTTGATCTGCATACGGCTGATCTCTTCATCAACCATTGCATCTGTTGCGCTTACTTTATGCATCGTAACTTTTGCTTTGGCAATGTCAGCCAGTTCATATTCCGGCTTCAAACCTATTTCAAAACCAAATTCATAATCTGCGGGGTTGTTCATATCCATATCACGCAGGTCATTGCTTAGTGGTAATGGTTGTCCAAACATCTCCGGCTTTTCATTATTTAACCAGGTGTACAATTCTTTTTCTACCGATTTTAAGATCTCATCAGTAAAAATTGAAGCCCCATACATTTTCCTGATCATCCCGGCGGGTACCATCCCTTTTCTAAAAC
>JBDSGK010000194.1:0-6238 GCA_039919015.1 Ferruginibacter sp. | reverse complement strand
AAAACAGGTATAAAGCTTCTCAACTGGCTGCCTGCAACTGGATACTTATGCTGGATACAGATGAGGTACTGGATGATGAGTTGAAAGAAGCCATTTTACATATTGACCTGGCTAAAGAAAACCTGGTTTACAATATGCGTTATAAAAATTTTTATGGTTCAACAGAGATAAAATTTGGTGAATGGGGAAATGATTCACACATCAGGATGGCAAACCGTAAGACCGTGCAGATCGACCAGGAAATTGTACATGAAAAATTATTTCTGCAACCGGGATTGCACATTAAAACCTTAGATGGTTATATAAAACATTATACCGTTAACAACAGTATTGACTATGCCCGTAAAGCAATGGAGTACGCCTGGCTCTCGGCCGATAAATACCAGGGCCAGGGGCGAAAAGCGACCTTTATTAAAATTTATTTTGCTCCCCTATTCGCATTTATTCAGAATTATTTTTTCAAAATGGGTTTCCGGGATGGATGGAAAGGATTTGTTTGTGCAAGTATGACGACCTGGTACACATTTATGAAATATACAAAACTGAAAGAGTTAGAAAAGCAGGCTGCAGCTGAAAATACAAAACCAGGAAGACCTGATATCAGACAAGTGCAGGAAATAAAACTGTCAACTATCTAAAATATGCATAGGCAATCATAGGCCATTGATTGCCTATGATTCAATAATTCATCCATGATCATGGAACTCCTGGTAACCTGACGAATTGTTTCAAAAATTTAAAATGCAGAAATAACTAAAAATAAAACAAACATGAAAAAGTATTTCTTCAGTATGCTTGCGATAGCCATGTTTTCAATATCATCAACCGGTATTAATGCACAACCTTACCTGGATATTATTAGCGTGAAATATGCCAACAGTCCAAACACCGGCTTCCAGAACCGAAACGGTAACACTGTAAAACTTAAGTACCTCAGTGCAGGAACTAACCTTCCAATACAGTTCAATAATAAGCGAGATGCGGTCATCTTCAGCCCTTTCTTCGAAAACTGGTCATCAAAAATAAATAATAACCACCGCCAAAGCTATTATAGCATTGCGTTACCGGTCACCCTTTCCAAAACGGTCCCTTTTACTAAATGGGCTGTTTTACTTACTGGTATTATACGCATGAATGATAGTAACATCAATCAAAAAACAAAAATGCAGGTTGGCGGGGCTTTCATGGTGAGCAATAAAAGAAATGAGAAACTTACCTGGAAACTGGGCATCTACTTAAACAATGAATTATTTGGTGTTTTTGTAATGCCCCTTGCAGGTATTGACTGGAAAATAAATGCCCGCAATACGCTGTTCGGTGTTCTGCCTGGTAACCTTACTTACGAGCATAAGATAAATGAACATTTTTATTATGGTGCAAACTTCAGGGCTATAACAAATTCTTATGGAAATACAAATGGTTATTGGCGGATCGATGAAAACCAGTTAGGCATTTACCTTGATACTTACATGAATAAGAATTTTGTGTTGAATGTTGAGGCAGGACATTCAGTATTGAGAAAAATAAGAACAGGTGTAAAAGGCATTTCAAAATATGATGCTGCTGTGAAGGATAATTTTTATGTAAAAGCTTGTTTTGCCTACAGGGTTCGTTTTAAAAAGAAGAACTAATTTCTTTGCTTCATCACCTCATACAAAACAATACCCGTAGCAACTGATACATTCAATGAATCAAAATCGCCGGTCATGGGTATTTGAAATTGCTCATCACATATTTTTAATAAGGCTGGATAAATTCCTTTCTCCTCCCCGCCCATAACAATGGCACAGGGCTCTTTCATGTCCAGTTCAAAAACTTTTTTAGATGCTTTCATCTCACTGGCAAAAACTTTAATGCCATTCATGTGCAGGTCGTCAACGGTTTTCATCAGGCTGTTAACCCGGCATACAGCTATTTCTTCCAAAGCACCGGCAGATGTAAGCACAGCATCCTCATTTAAGGCCCCTACTCCCTTATCGGGTATGATGATAGCATTAACACCAAAACAAAAAGCACTACGTGCAATGCCGCCAATATTCCTGATATC
Organism: Ferruginibacter sp.; assembly: GCA_039919015.1. Classification (GTDB taxonomy): domain Bacteria; phylum Bacteroidota; class Bacteroidia; order Chitinophagales; family Chitinophagaceae; genus Ferruginibacter. The sequence goes on along the minus strand of JBDSGK010000194.1, from coordinate 4,191 downwards.
AGTTATACCATCTAAAATTAAAAACAACGGGGTCTCCCCTTTTTCTACCACAAAAGAGATCACATCCTGTAGGTCCTGGTACTGTACTTTGGCGATCAGCGCCACACAACCCTCATGGTTGCTTACATTGAAATTGTTTAGTTTTTCAACAGGAACCTTGTTGATGGGTGTTTGCGTCTTTTCAGCCAGCTTCTTTATTTCATCAACTGTTTCGCCATGGATAGTAGTTTGCAAATAAATACGCTCCAGTTGTTTACCGGTTTGCATGGCTTCGGTAACAGCCTTGCGGCCTACTACCAGCATGTTTTTTTTGGGGCGATGTTGTTGTTGGCGGAAATTTTTCACAATGCAAATTTATGTTTTATTGTTGTCTGACCGGTGATTTAGGTGGATTTAAAGAATTTACCGGATTAAAGACCATAGAAATAAAAAACCATAAGCTCTTGCAAACTTATGGTCTTTACAAGTCCCCCTTTTTAGGGGGCCTACAATCCAAAAACCTTTTTCACTTCTTTCACTGCATCCAGTTTCTCCCAGGTAAACAATTCAACTTTCTTTTTGATTACTTTGCCATCAGGTGATGTAAATGTTTTTTCAACCGTTTCATTCTTACGGCCCATATGACCATACGCGGCAGTTTCGCTGTACATTGGGTTACGCAGTTTTAACCGCTGCTCAATAAAATAAGGGCGCATATCAAAACATGACATCTTCATTACTTTATCTGCAATTTGTCCGTCGGTTAAATTTACTTTAGCTGTACCATAAGTAACCACATTGATACTGGTTGGTTGTGCCACACCAATCGCATAAGATACCTGTACCAAAACCTCATCACACAAACCTGCCGCCACTAAATTCTTGGCAATATGACGGGTTGCATAAGCAGCACTGCGGTCAACCTTACTTGGATCTTTACCACTGAAAGCACCACCACCATGTGCACCTTTGCCACCATAAGTATCTACAATGATCTTACGGCCGGTCAACCCGGTATCTCCATGAGGGCCGCCGATAACAAACTTACCGGTTGGGTTAATATGATATTTGATCTTGTTGTTGAAAAGATGATTGTACTTGGGGTATTTTGCTTTAACCCTGGGTATCACAATATTGATGATATCCTTTTTGATCTTGGCCAGCATTTTCTCATCTGCTGCAAAATCATCATGCTGTGTTGAAACTACGATCGCCTCAATTCTTACAGGCTGGTTATTGTCATCATATTCCAAAGTAACCTGGCTTTTTGCATCCGGGCGCAGGTATTTGATCTGCTTCTTTTCCCTGCGTACGGCAGCCATTTCAATTAAAATATAATGCGCCAGGTCTAAAGCCAATGGCATATAATTATCCGTTTCGCTGGTTGCATAACCAAACATCATTCCCTGGTCGCCGGCACCCTGTTCTTCTTTTTTCTTACGGTCAACACCCTGGTTAATGTCTGCTGATTGTTCATGTATAGCAGATAAAATACCACATGAATTGGCTTCAAACATATAATCACTTACTGTGTAACCGATCTTACGGATAACACCCCTGGCAATTTCCTGTACATCCAGGTAGGCCTTACTTTTTACTTCACCAGCCAGAATAACCTGGCCTGTAGTTACCAGCGTTTCGCAGGCAACTTTACTTTGTGGATCAAAAGCTAAAAAATTATCAATTAAAGCATCGCTGATCTGGTCAGCAACTTTATCCGGATGTCCTTCACTTACCGACTCTGACGTAAATAGATATGGCATATTTTTTTTTTAAGATTGCAAAGATAAGGTTGTATGTGTTAATGAACAAAGTCCTCCCCAAAAAAGGGAGGACTTGCGTAACTATGTTGATACATGTTATTAAAGTTTTGACCACACAATTCTCAACCTCAACCTGTAATTGGGGTTGGTACCACTTCCGATCCTGACCCTTCCAAACGCAATATCATTTCCGTATGGAATATGTATTGATGAATATTGCGGATACGACAGGTTGAACGGCGCAGACAAACGCATATCATATGAATAGGTACGATCCGTTACGATCTGCTGTACATACCTGGTAATATTAAAATGGTAATGCTTAATAGGGCTACTGCTCAATACATCATTCCTGCTTTTCCTGTACCCACCGTAATATTGATAATCTATCTGTGAGGGTACATAAGGTATAAATGATTTATAATCGGGGTCATAAAGTTCCGAGGTATTCAGGTCATAGTATATTGGTTTCCATTTAGGAATGCCGGTCATCGTATCTTTTAATTCGAGGTATAAGAAATTAGGCGCCGAGAATATATCAGCAAGCGGATCAAGGGGGGGCAATTGTTCTACTATTATTTCGGCACGGTGAATGATTCGGTTTGATAAATTGGGCAGATCAGGAATATGGAGGTTTACAAATGTACCCGGTGCTGTCTGTATGTAATGTTCCCCTGCAGGAGGATTAGTCACTATAGCAGGTCTGCTGCGCACAATATAATCACTTGTGTTGGAAACGGGAGCATTCCCCACATTTTGTTCAAATGAAGGATTTAATCTTAAGGAGGAATAAACAGAATCTATCTTTCCACCATTTTTTCTTTTGTAATGAACTTCAAGCTTGGTAGCGGTATCTGAAAGATTGGTATAAATTAACCCATTACCCCCTCCACCTCCAATTACCGCAATGCCATTATAAAAACGCCTGTACACAGAATCTGAATAAAAGGCATTGTTTGAAGCATTGGCTTTAATGCTATCCCTGCCATAGAATGCTGCTAACCACGCGGAGTTTGTAATTTTTATGCGGATCTGGTAATTTACAGAATCCCTGCCATTCGTGAATTTTACATAATTACCCAATGTGCGTACATCTATATTCGCACTGGCCAAAGTTGCGCCGGTGGCGGGTTGGTAAGCTGTGGTGTTTTCTTTATAAATTGAATCTACGCCAAATTGAAAGTCATTCACTTCCTTAACCACCAGGTTAACGGCTAATAAACTATCGCCCCAAAAAGCCCTGTACTTTAAACAAAGTACCACAGAATCAAAAGCAACTATGGTATCTTTTGGATTACCATAATAGTATGGGTAAAATGGAGGCTTTAACTGCATGAACATACTTGCCTTGGTTGTACCAAATACAGGGTCATTGCTGATATGTCCTACAGCATAATCATCATACTTACCTATATAAGTTGAATCATTAAAAACACCCTGGGTTGTGTTGATGAGAAGCGTATCAAGAAATGTGTGTACATTATCAACTGCCGGCAACAGGTCGCTGCCAATATCAGTAGTATCTAATTTAGTACAGCTCCAGCCAATTAAAGAAATAAGGATAATAGCAGTGATCGCTATGGGTAGAATACGTTTTTGCACAATAATAATTTTATGAAATGCTGTTAGATTTTCTACTTTGCAAGGTCGGCATACAATTGCAAATAGTCTGTTAAATCACTTCCTGCATCATATTTCAGAATTTTTTTTCCTTTAACCTTTGCAAATTGTTCGGTTAATTTTTTATCTACCTTTTCGGCGCCAAAAGTAATGGCATCAGCAAAAGTAGCGCCCCCGTTGAACATAGCAACGTTGTTGATATCCTTAAATGGCTCTAACTCTTTTTTGGTTACATAATCATTGATGGTAGCCATTTTTAAAAAATCTTTCTCAAGTTTTTCTTTGAATGTGGTTTGACCAATGGTGTATACTATTTTACTGTTACTGAAAACAGGTTCTTTTTTATAGGCATTTTTGATGAACATGGGAATAAGGCCTGTCATCCAGCCACTGCAATGGATAATATCGGGTGGCCATCCGAATTTCTTTACGGTTTCCAATGCGCCTTTACAAAACAATACAGTCCTTAAGCCATTATCATCAAACCAGTTCTCTTTTTCGTCAGTAAAAATTGATTTGCGCTTAAAATAATCTTCATTGTCCAAAAAGTAGATCTGCAGCCTGGCATTGGGTAAAGAAGCAACCTTAATTACGAGTGGATAATCATCATTATCAATAGAAACATTGATTCCTGATAAACGTACAACTTCATGCAAACGGTGCCTTCTTTCATTGATTACACCAAACCTTGGCATAATACACCGTACTTCCATTCCGCTATCATTGGATTTTACTGCAAGTTTGTTAACGATCTCCGCAAAATCTGTCAATTCCAGGTAGGGCGACATTTCGTTAGCAATAAATAAAATTCTTTTCTTTGTACTCATTT
>JBDSGK010000193.1:0-3170 GCA_039919015.1 Ferruginibacter sp. | reverse complement strand
GGCGTACATAAAACCAATACACGTTTTGTTTTACCGGTTCCGTGAGGCAGTGATACTGTACCACGGATGGCTTGATCAGCTTTCTTCGGGTCAACACCCAGTCTGATATGCAGATCAACAGAACTATCGAATTTTGTTGTGTTTACTTCTTTAACTAAAGTTGAAGCTTCCTTTAGGGAATATGCTTTATTAATATCAACCTTAGTATTTGCTACTTTTCTTTTTTTCGTAATCATTTTTTACAAATTTTAGGTTGATTATTAATTATCCCATGGGGCTTTACCATCTACTGTTAAACCCATGCTACGTGCAGTACCAGCGATCATTTTCATGGCGCTGTGGGTGGTAAAAGCATTAAGATCAGCCATTTTATCTTTGGCGATCTCTTCTACCTGGCTCCAGGTAACTTTTCCAACTTTAACACGGTTAGGTTCTTTACTGCCGCTTGTAAGCTTGGCAGCGTCCATTAGCTGAACTGCAGCTGGTGGGGTTTTAATGATGAAGTCGAAAGACTTATCAGCATAAACGGTGATCAATACAGGAAGCACTTTACCCTGTTTGTCCTGGGTTCTGCCGTTGAATTGCTTACAGAACTCCATGATGTTGATACCTTTAGAACCTAAGGCGGGTCCTATTGGTGGTGCCGGATTGGCTTGTCCTCCTTTACACTGGAGCTTGACATAGCCGGTGATCTCTTTTGCCATTTTTTTACTTTTTTTGGTGATAGCGTCGCAACATTATGTTGTGACTCCCAAGTCATCCCGATAGCTATCGGGACTACTAAAGAACTATTTGGGGCGGCAAAGGTAGGTAAATAATTAAAAATAATTGCATTTAGCCGGTTTTTTTTCTTGGCATAGTTAATGTTTAATTTATTAAAACTTTGTACAATGAAAAAGATAACCCTTTTAAGCCTTTTTGCAGTTATTCTCGCCACTTTCATTTCCTGCGATACCATAAAAAACCTGCCAACCAATACCTCTGGTGGTATTTTTTCACTTAATGGAAACTGGAGATTGGTTTCCACAACAGATAACAATGCCCAAACTGGAACCATTGTTACTGTTACCCCTGCTATTGCAGGCGGCTTTGTAAAGCTGATGGAAAACAACATTTATTGTTACCGGGCTACCGATGAAGCCTGGAAATCTTTATCGTCTAAAAGCAATGGTGGATTTACCTTCAACCACCTGGCCAGTGCCTGTAATGGCAGTATGGTTTACAAACCCGGCGAGATCACGGTTTTAACAAACAGCCAGATAAGGATCAATTCTAAAACAATTACAGATGCAGCCCTGGTGCAGGAGTGGACAAGAGTTACCAACTAAAAGTTCATTTAAAAAAATAGCCATCCTGTAACAGGATGGCTATTTTAAATATTTTTCCAGGATTACAATACCAATATCCCTTTTGCCTGCAAAGTAATTTCCTTCTTCGGCTCTTTGATCGCATCAATTTCTTCCTTGCTTTTATTTGAGTCCTCAGCATAATGTTTAAGCATTGCCACTGATGTTTCTTTTAATGTTGCACTGCCATCAACAACAATGGTCTTGCCATTCATTGATAAAGGGACTAAAAATGAATGATCTTTCATTTTGATCATCATCGTACCTCCGTTTGCTGTCTCCATTTTTAACCAGCAGCCTTCTGCCTTGCAAACCTCTTTTACTTTACCTGTAACTTTTACATCTACTGATTTAGTACCTTGTAATTTTGCAGCCAGTTCAGTGGGAGTAATAGCACCTTCAGCATCTATTTTTGCACCAAATGTCATTCCTGCATTTGCCTCACCTTCGGGAGGTTGAGCTGCTAAAGTGAATGCCAGCATTAAAACCGGGATAAGCAATAATATTTTTTTCATTTTATTAAATTTATAAGTAAAAAGTCACCAATGTGGCTTTGTAATTTAAACAATTTTTTCTACCTGCATGTAGCTAAGTTCCACCGGTGTGGCCCTTCCGAATATCTTAACCTGTACTTTTAATTTTTTCTTTTCATCGTTAACCTCTTCAATAACGCCATTAAAGTCGTTAAACGGCCCGTCAATGATCTTAATGGTTTCGCCGATAATGAAAGGCTCACTCATGGTCATTCCGCCGGCATCGCTCATTTCATCAACCTTACCCAGCATTTTATTTACTTCTGCTTTACGTAATGAGATGATATTTCCTTTAGATCCTTTACCATCCGTTAAAAAGTGCATTACGTTGCTGATATTGCTCATAGACTGGATCATATCATCATTCAGTTTACCATCAGCAACTTCGATCATAATATAACCCGGATAGAAGTTACGCTCACGCATTACTTTTTTGCCGTTCAAAACCTTGTACACTTTTTCAACAGGTAAAAAAACCTGCTTTACAATGTTGGTCCAGCCGTTACGAACGATATCCTTATCGAGGTATTCTTTGATCTTCCGCTCTTTACCACTAACTACACGCAGCACATACCATTTGTTCTCCTTCTCAGCTTTCTCTGCCTTTTCTACTATCGGTGTTATACTTTCCATAATTATCCTTTAAATAACGAGTAAATAAATTTCATGGCGTTATTGGCTACGAAATCCATGATCCAAACTATGGCGGTAATAAACAGGGTAGCTCCCAATACGATCATTGTTGACTGTTGCAATTGATCCCAATTGGGCCATGTTACTTTATGCACCAATTCTTTATAAGAATCTTTAAGGTATGCAGTGAATTTATTCATGTTTTTATTAGTTAATCCGTTAATTAGTTAATCCGTTAATTAGTTAATCCGTTAATCCGTTAATCCGTTAATTGGTTAAGACGTTTAAACGGATTAACCGTGTATTTAGCACGGGCACTAGGATTCGAACCCAGATCAAAGGTTTTGGAGACCCGTATGCTACCGTTGCACCATGCCCGTATTGCCTCCTCAATCCCCTCCAAGGAGGGGTCTAAAAGAGCATAAATATTTAAAGAACTTTTCAAAATTCAGACAGCAGAAGTCCCCCTTCGGGGGATTTAGGGGGCTGAACTTTTAAAACAACAAAGTACCAGAGGCTTAATTACCAAAGGTACTTTGTTTTATCATTAGCTTTCTTAAGCCCCTCTTTTGGAGGGGTTTGGGGAGGCCGTTTATTTTACAATTTCAGTTACCTGGCCTGCACCAACTGTACGGCCACCTTCACGAATCGCAAATTT
>JBDSGK010000192.1:0-4571 GCA_039919015.1 Ferruginibacter sp. | reverse complement strand
CTGCAAGGCGCATTTAATGCGATAAAAAAGTACACAGAACTGGATACAAAACAGACTTTGACGACCGAAGAAAAAAATGGAACGGTATATAATATCTATTATAGTTATTACGACCTGGGTGTTAAAGCATACAATGCTAAAAACTTTCCAGAATCATACGAGTTATTTAAAAAAACGCTGGAAGTACATGATTATATAAATGGTAAGAACCTGGCGGCGGGTAACAATTTAAAATTTTCGTTACATGATACTGACGTAGTGTGGAACCTGGCCGTACTTGCGAATGAATTAAAGAAAAAAGATGAAGCATTGGTTTATTATACAAAAATCGCTGATGCTAACCTGGGTGATGAAAAATATGCTGTAGCGTATGATGAATTGATCCTGAAATATAAAAGGGAAAAGAACGCAGAACTATTTTCAAAATACCTGGCTGCTGCAAGAAAGCATTACCCGGTTGATAAACCATATTGGGACGGACAGGAAATTGATTTTTCCATAAAAGGCCTGGAGAATGAGGCTTTATTGACCAAATATGAAGAATTAGCCCAAAAGCTTCCCGATAACTACATTGTATTTTATAATTATGCTATAGAAATTGATAGATTTCTTAGCAGCGACGCTTCAAAAGGGAAGGATGTAGCAGCATACCGGAAAAAAACGGAGGACCTCTTTAAAAAAGCTATTACTCTAAAATCAACCGTTGAAGCCAATTTGCAACTGGCCAATATTTATTATAATAGATCTTTTGACTTGCAGGAGCAGATCGCTAAGATAAAAGGCACCAACGCGTCAGAAGTAAAGCTAAAAAATGAACTGATAGCGCAGCGAAAATCAACGATGGCTGAAACTATTCCTTATGCGGAGGCTGCTATAAAACAGTTAGCAGCATTTACGGAGTACAAGTTCGCCGACAAAGCCAACTACAAATTGGCCATTGAGATCCTGATCAATGCCTATAAGATGGGTGGCAATACTGCTAAAGTAGCTGAATTGGAAAAACAAAAACTCCTGGTTGATAAATTATAAAACAACGTCCATATTATTAAAAACCTCCCGGAAACAGGAGGTTTTTTGTTAAGGGTCGGAACGCTTAAAGCGGCCTGAACCTTATTTGTAACCAATAACTTTAATGTCCAACCCTGATCTGTAAACCCGGCCCTCCGCCATTTTGCATATCCTTCATGGGTTTTATTTCAATGTCTTTGGGTATCTCAAATTCTTTATCATTAATGTCTTTATCAATAACCAGTTTCGTAACCTGTACCGTCATTTTTCTGCCACCTCTCATATTCCTTTGATATTCCATAGGAAAACCATTCAGGTCTTCCATACCATTTGATCCTGCAGTTACATTAAAGCCTCCAAAGCCTGCAGCAGCCCCACCCGTACTTGGCAGATGCTGTATCTTAAAATCGGGGCAATACCACACAACAGTGGTATCTGATCCGGTTGAACGTGTACCGATCACCAATGCTTTTTTACAGTTATAACCTGAAATCTTTTTAGTTTCATCCAGGTATGTAATTGAATAAATGGCAGGTGTATTGGGGCCTCCTCCAATTGATACATTCTGTCCGCCCCGGCCATTCATCATACTGTCCATTCGCTTGCGCATTTCCTGCTGGTCTGCATCAGTGGCATAAAAACCAGATCTTTTGCCCATCATTTCCATAATGGTGGTGGTCAACTTTTTTGTATTATCCCTGATGACTGTTGTTCTGCCCATTTCACTTTCAGAAAAAGTTTTAGTAAGGTCATTCTTTAGCCAGGTAGTTGTTTTTGTTTCGCCATCGCCACCAAAACGCATAACACGTACTTCATTGCCATCAGCAGTAGTTGTGGATTGTTGTACTGCATCATCACCTTCGGGGGCAACAATGGTTGTTTTTGTGCTAACGGTTGCCTGGGTAAATACTTTAGGCTGGGCATAAACTGCAATTGAAGCAGGTAAAAATAAAAGGGTAAGTATTTTTTTCATGTATCTGTTGATTAGGTGCCAAAAATACGAATTGATTCGTAATATCAAAATTTTAGTTGGAGGATATTTCAACAGACAAAAAATGAGGCTGGTTCAAAAGCCAATAAAAACACGCTGAGGCGCAAAAACGCGTAGTTTTTAGTTCAAATAAACTTGTTTTTCTACGCGTCTTTGCGCCTCAGCGGTAAAAAAAATACTTTTGAGACAGCTTCTCAAATAATTAATTGCTCTTACAAAGCAGAACAGCTACCATAATTAAATTTAATTCCCCGGTTACCACGGCTAAATGGATAAGGGTATCGTTACCCTGGCAGTCTGTACATTATTGGAGGCCCTTCAACTTCATCATCAGGTATGATAATATACTGGGTAACCCGTAGAGAACCGGGCGCTGTTTGTTTAGATCCTGGTGCATTTTGTACAGCAGGATCAACCGAAGCCGGATCAGTATTTTGACATGAGAAATAGCTTAGCGCTGTGGCAAATAAGAAGGTATAGATTACTAGTCTTTTCATAAGGAGGATTGGTTTTTAATGAAAAAATCCAGTGACAGGATCACATTAATGGAACGGATGTATAGCCCGTTTATTATTGCTAAAACCAACTTTTATGGACAAAGAGCTCATTTACTGAAACTAAGTAAATTTTTGAGGTCTTTTACTAAGTAGAATACATTTTATCCGGAAGGAAAGAATGCCGGTTCTACTACCCGCAGGGCGCTGTGCGCAGGTATTTTTGCTGTAAGCATTATCCACGCTGTGAAAGCCTGGCCTTTGCGATAGCCTTAAAAGTATGCTAGCAACTGCCCAGTGCCCACCATATTATTAAAAAAACCACAATAGTTCCCAGGCAACCACCGCCTAATTTTTTTGCTCCATACCCGGCAATTAAGCCTCTTACTAATTTGTTCATTTTTTTTGATTTTTTTCCCTGACTAATTATTTATTAAGTCTAACTGATGTTTATGAGCTTATGTATTTTACCTACATGCAATTTGAGTGCCATTCTAAAAAGAGGAGATAGGCTAGCTTATATGACTGTAAAAAATCAAAATCATCTAGTGTTTTTTTTAAAGACCCTGCCTTAAAATTCAGATCAAATAAGATTGAGAGAATTTATCATTTCTCTATCCTGAATCCATTGGCATCGGCAAATTTCTTTTGGGCAGTTTGCATCGCAGTTATGGCGGCCTGCTTATTACGGGAGAGTTCCATTATTCGTTGCTGCACCGCCTGCCTTTCGGTATCAGTAGGGGCCAGGCCAAATTCTTTATACCCGGTATACATGCTTTTGATGTATTGAAAATATTTAATGCAGGCTTCTTTAAAATTTTCCCCTTCCTTAACGTCAGGGGCGGGGGCTTTTTTAACTTCCTGTAGCTTTACCTCTACCAGTTTTTCCATTCGTTCCCCGGCAACCGCAATGCTGTCATATTGTTCTGCACTAACATAGCGTGTTACATTATCCTCTGTAGCTGTAATGTCAGCCAGCAGACTGGTTTCTTTCTTTACAAAATCCTGGCTGTAATTAAAAGCATCCTTTGTTTTGCAGGAAGCAATACTGATCAACAGGATCGCCGCAACGGTTATTTTTTTAAGCATGTTAGTTGGTTTGATTTTAAAAACTAATGTAGTTTAAGTAAAACAGGTGGTTTAAAGGTATTTTTATTTTAGGTATCTGTTAAGCTCATTTCAAACTGTGAATAACTATGGCAAATCACTGTAAAAAATCAAAATTTTCTATTGCACCATTCCATTATATTTGCCGTCTTACTATAAAATATAGAAAACGTGCGTTTAAAGAGTTTAGAAATCAAAGGATTTAAAAGTTTTGCCGATAAGACCATACTTAATTTTGATGAAGGTATCACGGGCGTAATTGGCCCCAATGGTTGTGGAAAAAGCAATATTGTTGACAGTATCCGATGGGTGATAGGTGAACACAAGATCAGCAACCTGCGTAGTGAGAACCTCGAGAGCCTTGTTTTTAATGGCAGCAAAACCCGCAGTGCCAGTGGTATTGCCGAGGTTAGTCTTACTTTTGATAATACCAAGAACCTGCTTCCAACCGAATTTAGTACAGTTACCGTAACCCGTAAATATTATAAAAGCGGGGAGAGCGAATACCGCCTGAATGACGTGGCCTGCCGCCTGAAAGATATTCATAACCTGTTCATGGATACGGGTATCAGCAACGACAGTTATGCCATCATTGAACTGGGCATGGTAGATGATATTATCAAGGATAAGGAAGGCAGCCGGCGCAAAATGCTGGAACAGGCAGCGGGGATCTCCATCTATAAAACGCGGAAAAAAGAAGCCAAACTAAAATTAGATGCAGCCGAGCAGGACCTGGCACGTATTGAAGACCTTTTATTTGAGATCAACAACCAGCTAAAAAACCTCGAAAGCCAGGCCAAAAAAGCAGAGAAATACTTCGAGATTAAAAAAGAATACAAGGAAGTTAGTATTGAGCTGGCCAAAGCAGCACTGGAAGGATTCAATATAACCTACCACGACCTGAATGAAAAACAAAAGGCCGAAGTAGACAAACGTATTGAACTGGAGACTGCCATTGCAAAAGAAGAGGC
>JBDSGK010000191.1:0-3332 GCA_039919015.1 Ferruginibacter sp. | reverse complement strand
CCAATATCAGCAACAGCAATATTGAAGAAGTATATGCCGCAGCTAAGTCTGCGGGTGCCGTGGGTGGTAAAATAAGCGGTGCCGGCGGCGGGGGCTTCATGATATTTTATTGCCCGGGCAACAGCCGCCATGCTGTTATAAAAACATTGAATACTTTTGGCGGAGTTGTAAGGGATTATACATTTACTAAATACGGTTTAACAACCTGGACGGCCCCCTCTGCAACTTCGTTCGTTCCCTTAGCAGGGAATCCGCCAAATGGCGGAGGAAGAAATGGAGAAGATTAAAACGAAGATTATTTTTTCTTTTGGAACCCGGCCTTAGTATTTAAATTTAACACTGTTGCGTCGCACGCTTGTACCATATACCTTTGTGCAACATTACAGCCTTTATTATTTAATGCCCATTTAGATAAATTATGGAACAGATAAAAAATATAGTGCAGTCCTCTATCAATGTAAAACAGGAGGTTTTACAAAATGAGGAATTATTACAAACCGTACAGGAATGTATTGCGGTAATCGTGCATGCTTTTAAGAACGGCAACAAGGTTTTGTTTTGTGGCAATGGCGGCAGTGCTGCTGATGCTCAACACCTGGCGGCAGAGTTCAGCGGCAGGTTTTATACAGACAGGGATGCATTGCCGGCCGAAGCCCTGCACTGCAACACATCCTACATGACGGCTGTGGCTAACGATTACAGTTATGATGTCATCTATTCCAGGTTGATAAAAGGCATTGGCAATAAAGGTGATGTCCTGGTTGGATTAAGTACATCCGGCAACAGTACGAATATTTACAATGCTTTTGAAGTGGCCAAAGAAAAAGGAATGACCACGATCGCTTTTACCGGATTGACCGGAGGAACCCTCAAAGCACTTACCGATCATTTGATCAATGTTCCTTCCACCGATACACCACGCATACAGGAAAGCCATATCATGCTGGGGCATATTATTTGTCAATTGGTAGAAGCTGAATACTTTGCCCCCTGAACTGCGTTCGTTCCCTAAGCGGGTTCCCCCGAAGGGGGAACCTGGAGTCTGGTGATTTAAATTATCACACTATAAAAAACTGCTTAATAAATGAACAATCTTGAAAACAGTGAACTGCAAAGCTCCCCCTTCAGGAGGCAGGGAGGGTATCAGGCGATCATATTGGCAGGAGGACTAGGTACAAGGTTAAGAACTGTTGTCAGCGATGTACCCAAGTGCATGGCGCCAGTTGCAGGCAGGCCTTTCCTGGATATCGTAATTGATTTTTTATTGGAACAGGGAATTGATAAGATCATTTTCTCTGTAGGTTATAAAGGTGAAATGATCATAACACATGTAAATGATCAATACCCAATGCTCAATGCCCAATTTTCAATTGAAGAGGAACCCTTAGGCACAGGAGGTGCAGTAAAACTGGCCTGCAGCCTGGTAACAAAAAAAAATGTGTTAGTACTTAACGGGGATACACTGTTTAAAGTTGATATACCCGAATTAGCCGCCTTTCACAATTCCCGTGGTGCCGATTGCACACTTTCGCTAAAACCAATGCTTGATTTTAACCGTTATGGGGTTGTTGAGTTGAACAATGACCATAGCATTGCCAGTTTTAAAGAAAAAAAACAATATGAATCGGGGTTGATCAACGGGGGGATATATGCTTTGCACGTTGCCGGTTTTTTACAGGAACCCCTTCCGCCAAAATTCTCTTTTGAAAAAAATTACCTGGAAGCATATTTTGATAAAAGAAAAATGTTTGGCCTTACACAGGACGAATATTTTATTGATATCGGCATTCCGGAAGATTATGAAAGAGCGCAGATGGAATTAGGAATTAAGAATTAGGAATTGGACTTACAACTGTAGATTTTATTTTTCTGTACAATTCGTGTAATAAATAAAAATGATCGACCTCAGCCAAATAGACAATGACTGGACGCTCTTCCTCGACCGTGACGGAGTGATCAATCATGAAAAACATAAAGACTATATCCATACCTGGGATGAATTTATTTTTTATGAAGGTGTGAAAGAAGCCATCGCTGTTTTTGCAAAAAAATTCAAACGCATCATAGTGGTAACCAATCAACGGGGAATTGGAAGGGGCATAACCAAAATAGAAGACATTCAGCTCATCCACAAAAATATGATCGCCGGGATCAAAGAAGCCGGCGGAAGAATTGATGCGCTTTATTTTTGTCCCGATCCTAATGATGACAGCCCCTGCAGAAAACCAAACCCCGGTATGGGCTCACAGGCTTTAAGCAGGTTTCCTGAAATAGACCTTGATAAGTCTATTATGGTAGGGAATACCCTCAGCGATATGCAGTTTGGCCGCAACCTTGGCGTTAAAACTATATTTCTCCCCACAACCCGGCCTGAAGTGGATATTCATGATGGGCGTATTGATGCTGTTTATGGATCCTTATTTGCATTTGCAACAGACTTAGAAAATCATAGCTAATTGTTTTCTGCAATATTTGAATCACATAGGAACATACATGGACCTATGTGTTAACCTATGACTCTATGTTCCTATGTGGTTCAAACTATAAATCATTAACCTATATAAGCTTTAGTTAAAATTCACATGCAAACAATAACTTTACGGCTATCTTGTTAATGGATTAGCTATTTTTATCGCATGAAGCAATTTTTTACTTTAGTATTGATGTCTTTTGCCGGCACTTTGTCATTTGCACAAGGTATCAGCCCGGCCGATCTTAAAGTGCTGCAGCTAAAAGAAGATTCAATAAAAATTAATGCAGTAAAAATAATACAGGGTATAAATGCCGATAACCGTTTTAATGCCGACAGTACCTTCACCCGTATATTGGTACGTGCATTGCGGATAAAGAATTCTTTTCAATACCCTTTTGATTCTTTGCAAACAATTTCCATTTTGTATTCTCCCGACAGCGCATTCCGTATTTTTACCTGGCAACTGGTCATTAATGAAAACATAATTCGCCAGCATGGTGCCATACAGATGAAAACCTATGATGGCTCTTTAAAATTATACCCGCTTATCGACAAATCGGATGTTACTACCAATGTGTCAGATACTGTAGGAAATAACTACGGATGGATAGGTGCCATTTATTATAAGATCATTTTGAAGAGAAGCAGTAACCAGAATTATTATACGCTGCTTGGTTTTGATGAGAACAATATCCGCAGCAGCCGTAAAATGATAGAAGTACTGAATTTTACTAATGATGAACCAACTTTTGGCGGCCGCTATTTCAGTTATGAGGAAGACACCGTTTTTAAGACCTCACAGAGCCGCTACATCATGGAATACAAAAAAGAATCGGGCCCACGCCTTAATTATGATAAA
>JBDSGK010000190.1:0-9606 GCA_039919015.1 Ferruginibacter sp. | reverse complement strand
TAAAACTTTTTACCGAATTAAAAGCCTACCAGTTTGGTATCAAAAGAAAAGTAAAGCTTTGGTTAAGCACTTCAATTCATACGCCCGTTACTTTTGGATTTTTTAAACCCATCATATTATTACCGGTAAGTTTACTGAACCATATCAGCACGCAGCAGGCCGAAACCCTTATTCTGCATGAGTTAACGCATATCCGTACAAATGATTACCTGCTCAACTGGTTCTTAATAGTTGCAGAAACGATCTTCTTTTTTAATCCTTTTGTGACCGGTCTTTGTAAAAAAATAAGGCTTGAAAGAGAAAAGAACTGTGACATGCGGGTGATCGCTTATGAATATACCCCCGCTTTATATGCTGAAACTTTATTGCAGGCAGAAAGAATGAAACAACTGGTTCCAAACTTTCAGTTGGCTGCGGTTAACAGGAAAAAACATTTATTACAACGCATCCAGTTCTTTACAAGTAATAAGATCACTGATCAGCCACTGAGGTTTAATATTGTAGCGCCTTTGACGGGCCTGGTATTGCTTTTTCTTTTATCTACTGCCATTTTATTTCAGGCGGGCAATACCCGTTTCCCTTCAAATGTATCTGTTGCTTTACCTTATTTACCGGTAAACAATTACATGGCTGATGAGGTTGATCCTGGAATAAGTGCGAAGCCTGTTACTGAAAACAAAACCGGAACAATTGAGAACACAAAGTTAATTGCCGAATCTCCAAACATAAAAGATCAGCCCATTAGTACACCGGTTGAACTCAAAGATGATATCGTAACTGAACCTATAGCAGCAGATTTTGCTATGCCGGTTGCCATACAGGAAAATGATGCTACCCGTCAGATCATCATTAAAGAAGAAGGTTCGGGATCAGCTTCGGTAAAAACATATTACCTCGTATATGAAAATGGTAAGTGGATCTTACAACCTGAATGGGTTATAATGGCAAAAGAAATATTACTTGATTCTCTCTCCGTAAAGATTGATTCGTTAACCAACAGGATCAGAAAAATATATCCTGCCCAACAGTAATAAATACGAATTGTAAAGTGGAGGTTTTATTTTGCGGATCGAACCTTGTAATCCATTAACTTTATCTGCTAATTCCTAATTCCTAATTCCTAATTCCTAATTCCTAATTCCTACCTCCTAACTCCTAACGCTTACCAGATATTTTGTGGGCACGAACTTCCATATTTATTCCCCAGTAAAAATCCAAGAACTACTTCATGTGTTCCTTTAGTATAGGTCTGTAAACGGGAAGTTGTTGCATTTTCGTAAGCGTAGCTGATATTGAAAGTGTTGGAGATATTTACACCGATCATTCCTGAATAACCCCCTACCAGGTTGGCAAAACGATAGCTGCCACCGATCCATAAAAAATCCTGGTATTGTAATTTTACATTTGCATGCAGACTTGTTAATTGTGGCTGCCAGTATTGAACCATCACAGATGGTAATACAGAAATATCTTCTGTCATAGCAAACCTGTAACCTGCTGTAGCAAAATAGTTTGGTGTAAAATAAGTTCCGTAAGCATCATTGGTCACAAATTTTGCCTTACCCGGAACAATATTTAATACAGACACCCCTAAAAAATACCTGGCATTATATAACCAGATACCGGCTCCAAGTTCAGGCTTCACTTTGCTGATGGCTCCGCTGTTATAGCCAACAGCAGGATCATTGGGATCAAGGTTCCCCCACTCTATTTTTGATCTGTCTAAACTTACACTGGTAACGCCAATGTTAAGGCCTGCTGCTATGCTTGTTCTCGAATTCAATGGTTTGTGATAAGCATAAGAAGCTGCAATTGACCAACGGCTGATATATCCTGCCTTGTCATTAATTGCCTGTAGCCCGATACCGTGGTGAGCGGGAGATACTGCATATTCATCCCATGCTTTCGGGCCACCGGGATTTTGTCCGGGCACCTGGAATGAAGTGGCACTGGTACGCACATCCTTTTTACCTAATGGGCCGTGAATACTGAAATAGGTAGTTACCGGTGCACCGGCTATACCCGCCCACTGATTGCGGTAACTCAGTTTTACATCTGTATAATTTTCAATGCCGGTAAGACCGGGATTAAGAATATAGTTGTTTAAGATATACTGTGTATAAAATGGTTTGGCCTGGCTGAATGCCGTAAAACTTAATAAACAGGTGATGATAGTAAGTAAGGAATTTTTCATGATGCTTCAACTTTTTTCACTTGGGTCTGCAATAAGATTTCTTTTATTAAAGTTAAATCTAACAGCGATGCATATCTTAACATGCATCGCTGTAAAATTATTTATTTAAGTATGGTAACGTAACCGGTTATTGGGTCACGTCCGTTACCTGGTTCAATGATATAATAATACGTATCAATTGGTAATGGCTTGCCTTTTAAAGTTCCATCCCATGGCTTGTCATAACCTCTTGATTCAAATACCAATTGCCCTGTCCTGGTAAATATCTGTACCCTGTTGTTTGGATAAGTATTTAAATAATCTATCCTCCAGGTATCATTTATTCCGTCATTGTTAGGTGTAAATGTATTTGGAATCACCGGGAACTTCAACAGTTTTATAAATACATCATCACTTGCTGCACAACCGCCCCGAACAGTAACAGTGAGCCTGTAGGTCATATCGCTTAATGGCTTATTCACTTTTACCCTGGCAACCGTATTATCTATCAGGTACAGGTTTGGCGTCCATAAGTATGTCATGTCATTTCCATAAAGCACAGGGTCAAGCGTAATGGTACCGCCTTCTACGATATACCTGTCGGGACCAGCATTTACATGCGGGTAAGGATAAACAGTAAATGGTTTTGTGATGGTATCACTGTTACAACCAAAGCTATTGATAGAATATAGTTTTACATTGTAAGTAATGGTATCGCCGTAAGTATAAGTGAAGCTGCTTGTATTGCGTGTAGATCCGTCTCCCAGGTCCCAGTTCCATTGATTAACAATCCCATCCCTGCCGTCTGTATTATCTGTTATGGTAACATTATCACCAATACAAATAGCCGGTTTGCTGAATACAAAATCTGCTTTTGGTTGTGGGTGAATGCTGGTCATCGGCACATTGATCGCAGTATTGCAACCTTGAGCGCCGCTATTCAGAATGGGAACGGCAATACTGGTAACAGATAAATTGACTGTGAACGGACCAATTCCTGAAGCATACCAGTGTGTTGGACTAACGCTAAAATCAGGAGCAGAACCATCTCCAAAATCCCAAACATAGGTCATCCCGCTGCCATCCGGTGTTGTAGAACCATTCGTAAATTTAACAATGGCATTTGGTATACAATAAGCCGGTTTATCAACTATAAAGCTTGGTACCGGGTAAGGATGTACCACAATAGTACCAATGGCACTGGCTGTAAGACAGGTATTACCGTTTGTAGTTATTGTATATAGTTGGGATGGAGCCGTCGTGTTAGGTACTGTTGGCGTTCCACTGATGGTTAAAATAGTTCCTGTTACACTGTACGTAACACCGGTAGGTAAATTACCGATCGTTACACCAGCAGCTCCCCCTCCGAGATCATACATGATAGGATCAATAGGCGTGTTAACACAAACTGATTGGGCTGTATCTCCCGAACTGAATGCAATGGTATGATCCGGATCAACAGTGATCCTTCCAATAGCCTGGGCAACAATACAACTGTTACCGGTAGTTTCGAGGGTAAAGTTATAAGGCGAACCAGCCGTACTCGTTGGTGCACCGCTGATGGTTAATGTATTACCAACCACAGTATAGGTAACACCCGGTGGTAAATTACCTACAACTACGTTTGCACCTGTAGCACCGCCGCCTAATGTAAATACCATTGGCGCAATAGCTGTATTGATACATCGGGTTTGAATATTATTCGCTGGTGTTGAAATGCTATGATTAGGATCTACTGTTACCTGTTGTGAAGTAGGTGTACTGTTACAACCGTAAGCCGAAACATTATACATCGTTACTGTATAAGTACCCGGGGCTGGGAACAAATGCCCAAATGTAGAACCGGGTGCATGGTTTTCATTTGGTGAGCCGTCTCCAAAATTCCATACCGTATTAGCCAGTACAACTGTAGCCGGAGCGGTTGACAGGTCTGTAAATGAAGTCGGCACTGATTGACAGGTTGGTGATACAAAACTAAACACAGCTTGAGCGGTATCCAGCACAGTAATGGTCCTGCTTAATGTATCAATACATGCTCCGGGGTTACTGGCTGTCCAGGTATATTTAATAGTGTGTGTACCAATTCCTGCGATCTGTGGATCAAACGTACCATTTGGATTTGTAATTCCCGGGCCTGAATAAGCAAAGGTACCCGGTACGCCACCTATCTCCGACCCCTGTGTGATGAGGAAAGGCGCAACTAACAAACAGGCATCGGGTATCGGATTAAACTGTACTACTGGAGTTGCATAAACAGTTATATTCCTTGTTGTTTGGTTTGAACAGATAGCACCCGAATAGGCGATCATGCGTATAACATAATTCCGCGTGGTTGGCAAGGTTGGATATTTGTGTTTATAAACACCATTAAATACCGGTGCATTAATGGTTTCAAAAACAGCCGGTGTACCTACATTATCCCAATAAATTTCCAGGCGGGTAACGCTGCCAAAACCAACCGTTGACAGGTTTACCAATGATACCGAATCGCTGCTGCATAAAGTACCCGAATTACTAATATTGAAATTAGATACGGGATCGGCAGAGTTGATGGTGATGGGTAATACAATAGTATCCCTGCAACCCAGGTTACTGGTTACAATCTGCGTTACCTGGTAAACACCTGTAGCTGTATATAAATGCAAACCATTAGTACCTATTGATGTATTGGCCGGGCCGCTACCGGGATCGCCATAGTTCCATTCGTTAAGCGGGCGGTTAATTGTACCCACTGCAATTTTACTGGTATCTGTAAACACTGTAGCAACATCATTTATACAAACATCGGGCACTATAAAACCTGCCTCGGGGCGGTCGTTAACGGTAACAACCCTCGCAAAAGGTACAGCATTGCTACACCCTTTTGATGTGGTAACAGTTAAGGTAACATTATAGGCGTTTGGCGCCGTAAATATATGTGTAGGATTTTGAAGATTTGAAGTGTTATTAGGGATACTGGCCGGGTCTCCAAAGTCCCATAACCAGGTTGCCAATGTCCCCGTATTTGGTACAGAAATATCTGTAAATGTAATTGTCCTGGTATCGCAGGTAGGAACTGTATAATTAAAACCAACAGTTGGCAATTCATTTACCAATATGGTACCGGTAAGGCTTGGTGTAACACATGGGCCGGTAGTACTAACAGTATAAGTATATACCGCTGGCAAAGAAACTGTGGGGCTTCCGGTAATGGTTACCGTGTTTCCGGCAACCGACCAGGTAACACCCGGTGGCAAACCTGATACTGAAGCACCAGTTGTGCTTTGTCCAAAAACATAAGTTATAGGAATGATCGTAGCGTTTCTGCAAAGTTCCTGTGCATCAGTTCCCACGGCAGAAGTTAATATTAAAGTACCATCCTGGGTAACAGTAATTGTTCCTGTAAGGGCGGGTATTGGAAATGCACATGGCCCTGTTGGGTTAATGGTATAAGTGAATACACCACTTACAGTTGGTGTTCCTGTTATGGTTATAACGCCCGCAGCATAAGTACCGGTTACGCCTGTTGGCAAACCGGTTACCGTACCGCCATTGCCACTTCCGGCAATATCATACCTGATATTAACAATGGGCGTATTGATACATACTGTTTGGTTATCGTTATCCCCGGCCCGTAAAGTAACGGTGGCATCAGGTGTTACAATTAAAGTACCCGAAGCAGTTGGTTTTATACAAGGACCTGTTGTACTCACTGTATAATTATAGGTACCGGCTGTTGTTGGCGTACCGGATATTCTGAAACTTCCCCCACCCAATGGGGTAAAGCTTATCCCCGGAGGTGCTGAAGGTGTCCAGGCAATAGTAGCACCGGTACCTCCACCTGCAACCAGGTAATCAATATTATCGATCAGGGTATTGATACATTTTGTTTGATTATCTGTTCCTGCAGGTGAGGTTAATGCAATAGTGGCATCATTATCTACAGTAATGGTACCTGTAACTGCCGGTATCGGAAATGCACATGGCCCTGTTGGGTTAATGGTATAAACAAATACCCCGCTTATGGTTGGTGTTCCCGTGATGGTTATTACACCGGCAGCATAAGTACCGGTTACCCCTGTTGGCAAACCGGTTACAGTACCACCATTGCCGCTTCCGCCAATATCGTACCTGATATTAGCAATAGGGTTATTGATACAAACGGTTTGGTTATTATTATCACCAGCCCTTAAGGTAACAGTTGCATCGGGTGTTATAGTTACACTTACTGTTTGTCCGCTAATCGCTCTTGTACATGGAGTACCCACGGGTAACGCGTTACGTACACTAATCAGGTTATAAATAAAAGTTCCTGCCACATTGGTTGGATGCTGTATTGTTAATGCCCCTCCCACACTTGTCGGACTTGTGATTGGCGCTCCGCCATTGATCGTATAGGTAAAAATATATTCAGCGGTTCCGAGTGTTCCGTTAAACACCACATCAGGACCTGTTGCTGTATTTATACAAACTGGTGTTGTGTTACCACTAATGGTTGCATTGGGCAAATCGGGTACAGTAATCATTTGTACAATAGTATCGCTTAAACAACCCGGTGTAGTGATACTGGCATGGCGTATTCTTTTAACGCCTGGCGTGGTAAACGTGTGGGTAGCCACTCTAACACCAAGGCCGGAATATATTGTTGTTAAATTCGTAACAGGGTCATAAAACTCCCACCACTGTTTATATGTAGGTTTAGGTAATTGTGGTGTGGTTTCTGTTGCTACAACAGGCACTAAATAACAACCAGGTGCTGCCGTTGTAAAACTGGCAGTTGGTGGGTCGTTAATTTGAATTGGAAATACATATTCCCTCGTACTACCACAACCTTCATTGGTGCTGCTATAACCTGTTACTAAAAGTGTATCAACAGGTGGCGTAGTAAAATAATAAGTAGTAGGTAAGGAGTACCAGTTAACCTGTCTGCCATTTCTCATATTGGTAGAGTCTATAACTGCGGGGATATTAAGGATTGGAAAATTATTTGGCACTATCAATGCAGGATTAGTCATATTCCACCTTAAAGAATCGAACCTGATAGCAACAGGCGGAGTTCCCAGTGTTGAATCAGGAACATAAAATTTAAATCTAAAAGGAGAATTGGTACAAACAGATGGAGAAGTTTCAATACCATAAGTAGTTTCTAATTCCAGCACTTGCGTAAGGTCACGCACATTGGTTCCCGCAGAATATGCGTAAGATTCAAAATTCCCTTGTTGAAAACCATACAAAATTGCATTGAACCCGCTGTCCGCAGTTAAATAATGTGATCCATTAATTGCTGGAGTAAATATATGTCTTAAATAAGAATACCCGGGTATATTGGCTGCCGGAACAAAAGCAGTTGTAGGTGCAAGTCCATCTATTTTAAAACTGGCTGCAGCTGTTGTTTGAATTAAAACATTTATCCATTGCCTGTTAATGGTTTCTTGCGTAGAAGCAAAAACGGTAATATCCTTAATATTTTGTTCAATAGGATTCAGTATAACCATATCGGGATCACCATTATTAGAACCCGAACAGGCACTTGTTTGTGCATATTCTGCAACAGAAATCGGTTTATCGGCAGTTATACTTGTAACCGCATTCAATAAAACAGGATTAGATGTAAATGCAGCCGGGTAAATCTGGCCGGCATTTAAATTGGCCACAATTGCCCCGTTAAAATATACCGTAGTATTATCTTCAGAAGCCATTACCCTATAAGGATTTCCCCTGGTATTGGTAGGAGGATTCCAATAGTCACCTAAAGGAATAAATCCGAAATTTTTACCCCAACTGGATACAGGATAACATTGTTGAAATAAAGGATCGAATGAATTACCATTACAAGTTGGGGCGGTTGTTCCAATTGTCACACTTGAGTTGCCCGAAAATACTGCAATTGGTAAACAGCCACTTGAGCCACTTGCTATTGATTCAATTAAAGTACCGGTAACATCTTGTGTTGACTGGTATTGATACATATCTCCTGCATTAGGCAAAGAGATTGTAAATAGTGTACCCTTTACTCCATTTGCAAATGGAGTTATTTCTACCTGCGTGTTGGGCTGTGTCGCTATTATCTGAAAATGTGATCTTGAATTTTGAGTTGGTTGACCGGGCCCTCCGGTACCGCTTGCAGCTGTGTGTGTAAAACTAACTGCCCTGTATTTTTTTCCCAAAACATTTGTTGGTAACAATAAAGTAGCGGCACTACGGGCAACTCCGTATTGTTGAGCGTATGCTACAACCGCTGGTTGGCCTGGATTGACTTTTATTTTTATTGATTTTTGTATAACAGTTCCCGATTCTGCATTAAATATATGAGCAACATTATGAGGTATATCTATAGGTACGATACCATTTGCTGCAACAGAGAAAGTTGTTGCGAAAGAACCATTAGTAAGAGCTATGGTTCCGCTGCTGGCTTGATCTGAAGTTATCCAAATCGTCATTTTTCCAACCGCTGCTCCACTTGGAATATGATTAGGAAAACATGTCCAAAACTCTTTTCCCTTGTTACTAAAGTCCTGCCCAAAAGCAGTAAATGACGTAAAAAAAACAAAGGCGAGAAGTATTATTTTTCTCATATGTGGTTGGTATAAATTTTGTTTTGTAATGTACACAATAATCCCGGTTAGGGGATGCTTTTACTGGGGGTAGTGTTGCCTTACAAGGATAAAAGAAATGAACAGGTTTTGCACAGGGAAAAGAAGTTGTCAAATATAATGAGAAAAAACAAAAAAGCCGCATAGAAATGCAGCTTTTGTTAAGAATCTTTCGATTCTGTAACCCCCAAAGAAAACATCGTAAACCAAGCATAACGTTTATCTGGCGGGGGTACGCTTATAAACGTGGCTTAGGGTTGTATTATTTTGCTGATGGTATTATTATATTCAATTTTCAGAATTTTATCCTATTTCAAAAAGCTAAAGCAATATTAACCCATCATTTTATACCTGTTTTTCCTGATATAATTCTTATTGGAATCAAAGCCTGGCCAGCAGGTATTATATTATCTGTTTTAAAAAGCCTGAATGATTTTGTCATGGTAATGATAAAATATGATTCGAGTGTTTTAAGCATGATGTCTTGTTTTTAAATATTCCCGTTTGAAGAAAAGGAAGCTGGCGGCAATTACCGACAGCTTCCACAGCAGTTTAGAATGGGTTTTTGATCACCCGCTGATTGTCGATCACAGTTCCGTTCATGACCAACTGGGCCACATACATTCCGGTAGCTAACCCCCTTAGACCATCCACCTGGATGTTGTTGTAACCTTTACTTATTGTTGTTTGTTTGGATAACAATGTTTGGCCCGTTGCATTCATTATACGAATTTGGGCAATTCCTGTTTCGGTTGAAGTAAACCTGACATTTAAATTCTCGATAAATGGATTTGGAGAAACCTGCATCAGTACATCAGTTGTAGGTTGTAATCTTACAACAAGCGTTTTACTGTAGGTGAA
>JBDSGK010000189.1:0-18469 GCA_039919015.1 Ferruginibacter sp. | reverse complement strand
TTAAGGAGAGGGTTGGGGTGAGGTACAATGAGTGACGACCTGAAAGACATATTATCCAATCTGAACAAAGACATTGAGCAGGATAAACTGCTTGACTATTTGAATAAAAAACTGTCGGCTGCCGAAGCTCACGAAGTGGAGAAGCAGATGGCAGATGATGAATTCATGAATGACGCTGTGGAAGGCCTGGAGCATTTTAAAAATAAAAAAGACCTGTCGTTATTGGTTGAACAGCTGAACAGGGACCTGAAAAAGCAAACGGCAAAAAAGAAACTGCAAAAAGAAAAACGAAAACTGCGTGAGCAACCCTGGCTCTATTTCAGCATTGTGATCCTGCTGGTTCTGATCATTATCTGCTTTGTAATGGTAAAAAGGTATTTGACTACCGATTAACTTGATCTCCCTTTCTAATTTATTTTATTTTCAGTATTTTTTGAAAATATAAAATATAGGACTTATCTTTACGGTATAAATAACTGTTATGACAACGCTTGATATATCCCTGCCCCATACAGGTGACACGAATGCAGCAACTCCCAAAATTTACAGCAATATCCAGGATTATTACAATATTGCCGGCCCCGATTACGAAGCCTGGAGCCCGAATTTTAATATGCACTTTGGCTATTGTAAATATTTTAGCGATATTTTTTCTTTGGAAAAAATGCTGAAACGGATGAATGATGAAGTGTTGGACCGCCTGCAGTTACCAACCGGTAAAAAGATAATTATTGCCGACCTGGGTTGCGGTGTGGGTACTGTTGCCAGGCATACAGCTAAAAAATATACACAAGCACATATCACCGGTACAACCATTGTTGATTACCAGGTTGAAAAAGGAAATGAATTTATTGCCAAAGAGAAGCTGGGAGGTCAGGTAGAACTGGTTAAAGATAATTTTGAACACAGCAGTTTTACGGATGCACATTTTGATTTTGTGTATGCACTTGAAAGTGCCTGCCATGCAGGTGGAAGCAGTAAAGAATTGTTTGTGGCAGAAATGGCAAGGATACTTAAAGCAGGCGGCCGGTTTTGTATAGCCGATGGCTTTTTAAAACACGATAAAAAACTTCCCTGGCTTTTCAATAAGATCTACCGTAAGATCATTGATTGCTGGGCCCTGCCCTGCTTTGGAAACCTGGATGAATTTAAAAGCATGCTGGGAAAATATGGTTTAACCGCCATCAAAACAGAAGAGATAAGCATGCGTATTGCACCTTCAGTAGCTTATGTTCCCTGGACCTGCATTAAATTCTTTGCAACCGAACTGTGGCGAAAAAAAAGCTTTAAACTTAAGAAAGAAAGGTGGAACAATGTAATTGCACCCTTGCTGGGAATGATACTTGGATTATACCGTAAACATTTTGGTTACTTCATCATCAGCGGTACAAAATAAAGTAGTGTCTAAGCTGTTAATGACAAATATTTTAAAGCATTGAGATTCAATTTTTGCAAAATTGAATTTAGCCACAAAGACTCTAAGACACAAAGGAAAATGCGTAGCATTTTTCTACTTCGTGCCTTTGCGCCTTCGTGGCAAACCTCTTTTCTCAGCGAAGCTGAGAAATAATTTTCTTATTGTAATTTGTAACCTGTCCCGACTTATCGGGAAGTGCTTAAATTTTTTATGAGTGCCGCATACTGACAACTATTCAAACTAGACAGTACCCTTAAATAATTATAATTATGCGGCCAGTAGCTGGCGCTGTACCACAGCCACCATCGGCTCCATGGAAGTGATCACTGCAGTGTGCGGGATATCGGGTGGGATAACGATAATATCACCACTATTGTAATGGGTTTTTACTCCGTTAAAATACATATCGCAGTGCCCGTTTAATATCACAATGAATTCATTGAATGCGGTATGCATTTCTTCCTCGTGGCCCTGTTTTGCCCAAACCATAAAATTGGTAACTGTTTCAGTTGAAGGCAGGTCAAAGGTTGCCAAATTATCAAAGCCGGGTAATGGTTCTTCAATGGCAATATCCAATAACCATTTTGTAAAATCTGCTGCTGCAATTTTTTCTTTGATCAAAGGGGGATATTTTTTTCCTGCGCCACTCTCCTGTTCATAGATCTTTAATAAGAGCTTTGTTTTAACCGAGGCATGTGGGGCTTTGCTGTTCTCATTTGAATAAAACTCCAATGAATCACTGATCTGTTTTAATTCTGCACGTATTTCCGGGAACTCATCGGCATACTGCTCCACTTCTGCCCTTTGCTGCTCAGTAACCTGGCCCAGGCAATAGGATTCCAAAATACCGGATGCTATGTATGCGGCTATATCCATGAGGTGCAAATTTAGATAAAATTTGCGACTATAAGGCGACTATAAGGTGACACCTCTTGGAAGAGGTGTCACCTTATAGTCGCAAAAGAAAGTCCTGCGGTTGGCAGGACTTTCTTTATATCTATCGATGTATCTTTTATTGTATTACAAACCTCAGTGTTTTTGTTCTGCCATCAGCCGTGTTACCAAACACCTGGTAGGTGCCTGATGCAAGGTTATGAACATTCACCGGTATTGAATTGAAACCTGCGATCATGCTCACTGATTGTTTTTGCATTACCCTGCCCTGCATATCCGTGATCACCAGTTCTACCTGCATTTTTTCTGCAGCACTGATCTTTAAATTAAAGGCCCGGTTCACGATCGGGTTTGGTGCAATATTCATGATCTCAAATCCTTTCACAGCATTGATCAGGCTAACAATACTGCTGTATGTTACTTTACCATCGGCATCTGTCATTTTAAGACGGTAATAATTCACCCCTGCTGCAGGTTGGTTATCGGTATAATTGAATGGCTGCTGGCATTCTACTGCTGTTGCAAAAATGCTGTAAATGCTGTTGAAATTTCTGCCATCAGTGCTACGTTGTAGTTCCATGCTGGCATTTGGTGTGCTTACGCAGGTAACTTTCCAGTTCAATAAATGATTGCCATTATTTTTTGTACCTGTAAAATAGTTGATGGTAATGGGCAACGGATTGGCACCTGAAGTACTTGCTATAGTAAAAGGACTGAATGTGCTTACATTGGTCCACGTAACATTGCCTGCTGCGGTAGTACCTGTTCTTGAACTAAATCCTACACTGCTCAAATTCCAGGCACCTGCACCAAAATGTGCAATTTCAATATCTGCTACGTTAGAAATATAAGTACCGTTGCATGGATTGTTTGCATTCCAGTATAAAGTAAGGTCAACCGTTGGTGTCCCATTGTTTACATTCAGGGTCCAGTATTCGCATGCACTTACCCTGTTGATGCCGAAGGCGGTAACAGGCCCTAATGCAGCACCACTTGCCCTGATATATTCTGCAGTAAGTTCATCTGTAGGTGATGATAGCACTGAATAATTACTTACACCGATGGGAACATAACCATTTACATTACCTACAGGGAATGTGAAAGCTGTATTACCGATCTTTTTAACCGGGCCAAATACAAAACTGGCATTGGTTGGTAAAGTAGGAATAGTTGAACCAGGGCCCATTGTAAGTGTGGATGCAGAGGATGTTGTGAGTATGCCATTCGTGAGTGTTAATGCTCCGTTGATTCTTCTGCCACTTGTTGCATTTAAAGTAACTCCGTTTGTATTATTTATTGTAAGATTAAAAGGACCATTAACAGTTGGCCATTCTGCCGGGGTAGCTCCGGTTGTTTGTACAACAGAACCTTTATATTCTAAAATACCTGCTGCACCGTAAGCGAGTGTAGCACTTGCTCCCAAGGCTGATGTAGCAGTTCCCTGTAAAGAAAATGTACCGTTTATAGTTGTTGTTACCGTTGCAATAGTTGTTTTTACACCACTGTTTGATATCGTAACATTTGTATAGATAACAGGATCTACTGCACCGCTATTTGATCCCTTAAATATGAAATTTTGAGCTCCTGCCCCACTATAAATTACGGTACCATTAAATACAAATGCAGCTGCACCAATAATGGGGCTACTTATTCCTGAGAATTCTAATACGCCTCCTGCTTCTACAGTAAGTGTTCCAAAATGAGAAGTGGCACTAGGGCCCCCTATCCTTTGTATAGTAATTGAATTATTGGAAAAATTTAGCGTAGCCCCGCTCTTTACCGTTAATGTCCCCACACCTGCCGCATTGCCATCGGGCCTCATATCTGTATTGGTTGAGATAGTAGTACCTGATATTACTGTAATATTGCGGGCTTTAAAACCGGTCTGAATGGTTAGTGTTTCACCGGCAGTAGGTGCAAATTCAACATCCCATAATGCCGGGTTGTTACCCCACTCGCCTAAGTAAGAAATTGTTCTTGTAGTACCAACAAACTTCATTTTTCCGAGCCCTGCTGTTGAGCTGATATTAGTACTGTTTACCAGGTTTGTATTGACCTGTGCACTATAAAAAATTCCGTCAACACCTATTGTTGTTTCAGCAGCTGCTGCAACATAAGACCTTATTTTACCATTAACCTCAAGTGTATTTACACCAATAGCTAAAACAGCAGTAGCATTGTTGATATGAATATCATTACAGGTAGCCGTTGGAATATCCACAGTAACCGTATGCCCAAACTGGATATATACATTTGACGTTGATATAGGTATTAATACAGCAGGTATCCAAAGATTTGCAACCCTTGTTTGCCAGATGGCAATATCGCTCCAGTTACCAGTAGCAACCGACCTGTAATCACCATCAGTTGAAGCCGTCAATGCAAGGCCTGTACCCCCCGGGGTCAAATAATTTTCTGCTCCTGCTATCCCTGCATCATTATATTCATATACAGCAAAATTATAAATGGATGAGGGTGATAAACCAGTTACAGTAACCGTATTACCAGTTCCGGCATACACTACATAGTTACCGGTGCCTATTTGTGTACCGGAGCCAAACACTGCATTGGCGGTATACGTTGTACCATCAACAGGGTCACTGTTAACAGGAATAGTTAAATGAGCCAGCAGGATACGTTTTGCTCCATCGCCGCCGCTAAAATTTACAACAATACTGTTAGTGGTTACTGTGCCAATTGTAATAGAACTTTGCGTTAATGGTTCGGGAGCAACTACTTGGCCAGTTAAAGATACATTTGGATTATTAGCACCCGTGCTTGTATGTGTAATATTACCTGTGTTGGTGCCTAAAGTTGCAGAGTTCATCCGCACATATATTGTAGTGGGGTTTACCACACCGCCACTTTCCGGTAAAGTTATTGTACCAGGATTGGCCACATAACCCGAACCACTTGTAGTTGTAATTTCAAAACCAACAGGTGGTGTTATAACGATACCAGCCGTAAGTGTTGAGCCATCAACCGAATAGCTTTGCTCTGCAGATGGAACTCCTGATAAGGCAGTAAATCCGGTAAGTGTTGCAGGTGTTACATTAATTGTTGGGCTAGGCCCAGACGCAACTACAGTACCCCCAATAGCTAAGTCATTACCAGTTAATCTTCCCAAAGCAAAAGTCCCCCCTACAGCAGTGGCTCCATATCCATACAACCTAAATGTTATCACTGTGGGATTAGCAACATTTTGTAATGCAGGTATGGCACTTAAATTAATTTGTGTTTGAGCATCACCTCCAGTTGTGGTAAGAGTATAACTTATTGCAGAACCTATATTAACACCTGCTGTAGCAAAACCATCTAAACTGTATTGCCATTGAAATGTATTTGGTCCAGTGGATGATCTTCTAAAATTTACATCAAGTGTTGATAAAGATGTCTTAAAACTACTGTTTGCAGCGATTGTAAACTGTACATATTTATTATTCGTGACGGCATCTGCGAAAGTTCCACTTGCAGTAAAATTTGTACTACTAAAAGAATTAGCTAATGCACTAGCATTTAATCCTGCACCCCTACTCACAGATGTTGCTGCAAGGTTAGCATTCAAAGTTGTAGCAGCTACAGTTACTTCATTTCCTAAAAGGGTATTAAAATCCCAGGCAGCAATCTGTGCATTCACACTCCCTATAGTCAATACCATCATTAATAAAAAGTAAATTTTCTTCATAGTAAGTGAATTTTTGATCTTCATATTTTATTTTTTGTGTTTTCAATAGCCCAAATACATATTGGGTTAGGCTGGTAAAGCAGCTTTATAAGGGATATTGGGATCTTTTACTAATTATTTACGGCAATTTTCCTGCCATAGATTACAGGGCAAGATACTTTTTGCCATAAAAACGTTGCAAATGTAGGGAATAAATTTTCATTAAATTTTAACCCCCGCAAAACCTAATCACAGCATCCTGTGGATAGTGTTTAAGCATTGTGTTTTAATCCAAACTATAAGGTTCTCCATCGCACAAAAGCCCGGCGGCAAAACCTATAAGGTTTGCAGCGATGGCCATGCGATCAGCAAAACCTTATAGCGTTTGAGGAGTATGTCTTAATCCAAACGCTATAAGGTTCTCCATCGCACAAAGCCGGGCTGCAAACCTTATAGGTTTTTAAAATATAATGACCCAACCTTTATTATTGTTTTACAAACCGGATCATCTTCGATCTTTCATCAGCAACAGTGGCCTGTATGGTATACATACCTGCACCCAGGTTGCCGGCCTGCATTGGTATACTGTTGAAACCCGCTATCACCGAAACAGTTTGCCTGTTCACCAAACGGCCCTGCATATCAAATATGCTGATGTCCATTTTTGATGCCTGGGCGCTACTCACATCCAGTTTAAAATTATCGGTAATTACCGGGTTTGGCGCTATGCTGATCATGTCAAACCCTTTGCCTGCATTCAGCAATGCCACAATGCCGCTGTACGATATTGCTCCATTCGCATCTTCCATTTTCAGGCGGTAGTAATTCATACCGTTCAATGGGTCGGTATCAGTACGATCAAATGGCTGGTTGCAACGGGCTGCATCAGCAACAATGTTATTCAGCGCAATAAAATTGCGTGAGTTGCTGCTACGTTCCAACGTCATTGTTACCATTGGCGTGCTGTTGCAGGTAACTTTCCAGTGAAGCAAATGACCACTGCCTTGTTTTACACCGGTAAAGTAATTGATAGTAATGGGCAGCGGCCAGTTAATATTGGTATGCACATAAAAGCCCGAAAAGCCGGTTATGTCAAAAGTTACCGCCCAGTAACTACCATTCCATACGATATCTACATCAGCCGGATTTATCAGCACCCCTCTACCTGAGTTACCCGTATACATACCTGCCTCAGAAGGAGTAGTTGTGGGCATACCATGATATTGTGTAACTTTTAAATTGGCAATGCCGGTGGCATCTGCAGGCCCGGTTGGCAGATCGGGCCAGGCCGCATTTTTTGCATTAAAATTATCAAACTCGGCCTGCGTAAAATACAGGGTAGCTGTAGCCGAAGTGCTGGTAATATTTGAAACAGCAGGCTCTATATCAAAATGACGGGTAAGATATGGCTCGGCATTAAACACGGGCAAGGCAACGCTCATATCATCCAGCGTAACACATACATTTACCTTGCCGCTCACCGGGTCGGCACCGGCAGATTGCAGGCGGGCAATAAGATCGCAGCCATTGCTGATGTACATGGTTCCCGAAGCAGATACTGTTTTATTTTCGCAGGTTGCTGAACCAACTATACCCGCAAGGGTTGAACTATAAGTGGCCGTAAATTCATCGGCGCCTATATCAGGTGTTGTTGCATCCCGGGTATCTGTATCTATGTCGGTTGTGTAAGTGGCAATGGGCGTACCATGGCCTTCTATAGCACAATTATTACCAGCTGTTAAATGCAGATCGGTTGAAGAAACAAAAGAAGGCATTACACTTATTGAATTGGCGTCTCGCGGGCTTACCCTTGCCTGGTATGATGCTAAGGTCAGGTCACTGTTAGTACCATCATAAAATATGAGCTTGCCTGCCGATGGAACTCCGGCATAAAATAAATTATGATCGGATGCAGCAGCATAATTTGTAAGCGTTGGATTAGAATGGCGGAAAGCAGCTGTAATACCCGTTCCGTTTTCCGTGGAGGTATTAACAATGATATTGTTGATCATCTCCAGCCGCCCCGTGGTTGCAGTTGCATTGCCTGTGTGATAAATACCCGATGTGCCAAAATTTGTTCCGGATGATGTTGCATTTATGTAGATAGAATTATAATACAGTTTATAAGAAGTATTTACGCCAAGTGCATTTATATTGATACCCCTTATAGCATCGGCCTGGCCAGAATTGAGGGCTTTAAGATCGGCAATAAAATTATTATAAACAGTAAGATTTGTTGGGTTTACACTCTGTATTCCAATAACACAGGTAGTGGCGCCTGCAGTAGTACCAATATGCCTGACATTAAAGATCTTATTTTGATATACCTGTACAGCAGTACCTGTATTTACACGAATTCCGTAGGCAAATGTAGTGGGGCCGCTTCCCGATGCCTGCACATTACTGATCGAATTGTTGTTTATATTAATAGTTTGCCCCTGTATAATTTCAATACCTACAAGCTGAACATTTGTGGTTCCTGAAGATGATAGACCACTGACAACATTACCAGAAACATTAAGGTTGGGAACTGCCAGTGACCCTGCAATAATACCCACCACATTTGCACTGCCTGATGCAAGGTTACTAACGGTATTGTTGCTCACATGATCATTCCCCTGTCCGTTGGTTGAGCCATGCCAGATACCAGCTATAAATCCACCGGTTGTAACATTACTCACTACATTGGTTGAACATATCACCCGGGCACTGTTGTTAATATACATAGCATAAATGGTACCCGTACCCATGGTAATATTGTTGATGGTATTGCCGGTATAAG
Source organism: Ferruginibacter sp. (assembly GCA_039919015.1). Lineage (GTDB taxonomy): Bacteria > Bacteroidota > Bacteroidia > Chitinophagales > Chitinophagaceae > Ferruginibacter. The sequence goes on along the minus strand of JBDSGK010000189.1, from coordinate 9,712 downwards.
TTTTCACGGGAGCATTGCTGATCGAGATACCTTCCAGGTCGTAAAAGCCAATGATCGACGTGGGGCCGTTTACCGTAACATTGCTGAAATTATTTCCGGTTACCGTAATAACAGACCCATTAACCGACTGCGAAGGAATAGACTGACTATAAAAAAAATACATGGTGTTTGGTGTGGGCCCGGCATAGCTATTGGTAAAACTGCCAACAATGCTGTTATTAATGCATTGATAACTGCCTGTTGCCGTCATATGTCCCTCCCGGGAAATAAATGCAATACCGCTGCTTGTATTTACTGATAAATTGGTAAATGTATTTCCATTAATGGTTAAGTTACCCACCGGACCCGCACCCACATTGGCTATATAAAGTTGAGCTCCACTTGAACCCACACTATGTACAAATCCCCTTATATCATTGTTGAAAATAGAAACAGAGCAGGTTACCGGGTGTTGTGTATTGATGATACCGTAAATTTTAGCAGTTGAAGCAACACTGTAACTGATGGCTCCGCTTACCGCATCACCAATTTTATTATTGTTGACATTGATATTATTTACCACAGCCCCCGTATTTTCTATTCCTGTAAAACCTGCCCCGGCAGTTGTACCTGTAGAAGTACAACCACGTACTGTATTATTGTTCATATTTAAAATACCGCAGTCCGAACTGTTTGATATGCCTGTGATGGAACTGGCGCTGCCGGCGCCACTAACTGCAATACTGCTGATCAAATTATTGTTGATGTTGATGGTTGCCGTACTTAATGCAGGACTTAAACCCTGGATACTGATACCCGTAACAGCACCCGAAGTTGAACTCTTGGCCAGGCTGATGGTATTGTTATTATAGGTTGCGATAATGGTTCCTGTTGGTTGTGCCACCGTAAAGTTTTTTAAAATACCACCAAGCAGGTTAAGGTCTGTATGTACTGCACTGCTAATGATATTATAAGATATATTTTCATTGATGCCGTGAACCATAAAAATGCAGTAATTGCTTCCGGTAAGATTAGGATAACTGCTGGTAGCCGCTGCCGTTCCCCAGTTTGTAAAGCTATTCCCGGTAGCCACCGAACTACCGCCAATATCATTCCCGTCATCCATATAGGCCGGGGTTGTGGAGCCCATAAAAACCACGCCGTAGTTCACATTACTGATTGAATTTCCATGGATCCTGTTACCAAAATTAGACCCGGCAACATTTGTAATGTCATTGGCTGTGATGTTGGTACTGGAATGCCTTACACTGCTATACACAGCAAAAGTATTGGTATAGGCCCTGTTGAGAGAAATGATATTATTAAGGACGGTATTGTTTTGTGCTCCGTCTGTTGTGCTGGCTCTTAACAAAGCCACGCCAAATTCCGTCATGTTGTTGGTACCGGATGTGCTGTTGTTATTAGCAGGATTTTCCTGCATAACAAAATCCTGTAAGAGTATATGGTCAACACCTATGAGTTTAAACACAGCATCGTTTAAATTACCACTTGCCTGCGGTGTAAATGCAGTAATGAGATTGCTGTTACCCGTGATGGTTATATTATTTACTGCACTGGTGGTTGCCAAAAACTGGATGGCATATCCTCCCGCAGGTGCGATCTCCGGGTTGCCTGCCTGTAAAGTTATTACCACCGGCCCACTGATGGATGTAATGGTATTCAATGCCGTAACAGCAGCTGCCAGGCTGGAATAAGTTGCTGCCAAAGCCGGTGCGGTATTGGCAGGATTGGTTACGGTTACCTGTGCCCGGCCCATATTGCCAATTAACAGGCAGGTAATTAAAAATGAAATGATCTTCCGCATCATTGATCCGGTATTTTTTACTGTAAATAAATTACTTCTTTACATGCATAGTTCGCCTGTAACATCGGAACTCCAACACTAATATACAAAATAGTGGTAGGTGGGGCACCGATAAACCTATAAGGCCTGCCTGCCGGACAGGCAGGTTTGCAGCGATGCCCTGCGGAAAGCAAACCTTTTAGGTTTTAAAAAAATAGTCCTGCCTTATGGCAGGACTAAAAATATAATGACCCAACTTTTATTATTGTTTTACAAACCGGATCATCTTCGATCTTTCATCAGCAACGCTGGCCTGTATCGTATAAGTACCTGCAGCCAGGTTGCCCGCCTGCATGGGTATGCTATTGAAACCGGCTATTACGGAAATACTTTGCCTGTTCACCAAACGGCCCTGCATATCAAATATGCTGATGTCCATTTTTGATGCCTGTGCATTGGTCACATTCAGTTTAAAATTATCGGTAACAACCGGGTTTGGCGCAATACTGATAATGTCAAAACCTTTGCTTGCATTCAGCAATGCTACGGTTGTACTGTATGTTATTTTACCATCTGCATCCACAATTTTAAGGCGGTAATAATTCATACCGTTCAATGGATTGGTATCAGTATAATCAAATGGTTGTGCACAACGTGCTGCATCAGCAGTAATGGTGTAAATGCCGGTGAAGGCACGGGCATCGCCGCTGCGTTCAAGCGTCATCGTGGCTCTTGGTGTAGATACACAGGTTACTTTCCAATCCAGCAAATGATTGCCGGCCTGTTTGCGGCCATTGAGGTAATTAACCGATACAGGCAATGGTGTATTAGACCTGTTGGAATGCACATAGAAACCGCTAAAACCTGCAACATTAAAAGTTATTTCCCAGTAACTGCCATTCCAAAAGACAACAGGAGTTGCTATTAAAACCCTAACACCTGGATAGTTTCCCGGGCTTGAAGGCGAAGTACTGGCCACACCATGAAACTGGGTAACCTTTACATTAGCAATATTTGGATCAGCATTACCTCCGCCTGCAGCAGTGGGTAATGCCGGCCATACCGGGTTGGTGGTATTATACAATGTAAATTCTGCATCAGTAAAGTATATGGTAATGGTTGCTGATGTGGTTGTTTGGTTACTTACGGTTGGTTCAATATCATAATGCCTTTGTACATAAGGTTCGCCATTAAAAGTTTGTTGTGTACCATCCAATGTAACACAGGTTTTTATTTTGCCGCCAACTGCAGCACCGCCCGATGGTAGTATTCTTGCTATCAGGTTACAACTGCCATCAATATAATTGGTACCAAGTGGCGATACATTTTTTGTATCGCAATTGGAAGCCATGGTCATTGTAGAAGGAACCGGTGTAGTAGTAAATTCATCTGCTCCCATATCAGGTGCACCTGCATCACGGGTTTGTCCATCATAATCGGTTGTGATAACGGCTATTGGTGTGCCATAGCCATCCAGACGGCAATTTGAATTTGCAACTAAATGCAGGTCACCAGTGGCAGCATTTGTAAATACAGGTAAAACGTTTACTGCATTGGCATCTCCACCCGAACCACCGGGTTGTGTTGCCTGCCAACCTGCAAGACTGAGATTATTAACTGCGGCTGTACCAAGCCACTGCGTTACATTTGAAGCCGTTGAACTGTACAGATCATTATAATCAGATGCTGTTGATGGCCATCCTGTTGCCGATGCATTGGTATTGGCAAGGGCAACATGATAGCCTGTACCGCCAGTGCGGATATTTGAAAAAATATTGTTAGTAACATTAACAGTTGTTGTTAAAGAGCGGTTGAATGCATAAGTATTAATTGCAGATGCCAATACAGACCCTCCAATATGAACCGAATTAAAATAATAATTAGCTATTATACCTGCTCCGGCTTCTTCATGCATGCCCTGCAGGTCAACGGCATTTGTATTTGCAGCATTTGTCAGTGATATCATATTGTTGGAATAGGACCATGTGCCGGCAATATAATTATTGGTGCCGTATATTTTTGATGTAGTGTTGGTAGAGGGGGCTGTTAAATCGTAGATGCTGTTTTTTGATACAGTCCCGGTACTACCACTTCCATTTATACCAATACCATATACCGAAACAGCCGCTGCTGCCGAGGTAGAACGAAGACCCCGGATCGTATTTGCACTAATGATATGGTTGGTACCTGTTGAAGATTGAAAAATACCGATCATAGCATTAGTACCCGGCGTAGTAGTTGTAATACCCGATGCACTTGATAGCTCCTGCAAAGTATTGCCGGTTATATTGTACGGGTTAATACCGGCAAGATTTAATGCAACAAAATAATTATTGACATTGGTACTTGTACTTGTATTGGTAAGGTTACGGATAACATTGTTAGTGAGATTTACCGTAGTTAAATTAGAAAGTGATGGTAACATTACCAGGAATGGTGCATTTCTGGTAGTTACTGTATTCTGAATACTGTTGGCTGTTGAATTACTACCGATAAGGTTGCCTGTAACACTTACTGACGTGGGTGCTCCCGTGATCAATATACCTCTGAAAGCGGTTAATCCTGCAGTATTGGTTCCTCCTATATTATATGACCCGATTACATTGTTGGTAACACTCAAAGTTCCTGTTACAATAAGTTCCATGGCCTCTACAAAAAAGAAGTGAGTAGCAGCCTGGGCCCCATTATTATTAACTGTAATTGACCCATTACCCGTACCAGACCCCATCATATTTCCATCAATTACATAGCTTCCTGCAGCTGCAATAATGGGCGTAAAAGGAAACGCACTTGCACCGGCAGCGGGTGCCGATGTAAGTGAAATATTCTGAATGGTATTATTCTGAATGGTAGAGGCCGTTGTTGTTCCCGTATTCGACATAAAAATAGGGTTAATGGTATTACCTACCCCTGCTGTAACTGTTGTTAAGGTTAATGCGCCACCTGCACATAATGGAGCCGTTCCACCAAAATAATTACCAGTGATCTGCATATTATTAGCAACATTATTTGCTGTAAATATTCCAAAAAGTGTGGTGCCGGTTGTAGTAGAAGTTCTTGTAGCTGTTTGATAGAAACTGTTATTGGAAACTGTCCAATCGCTTGTACCTAACCCAAAATAAATGCCATAGGCACCCAGGCCGTTCTGATAAAAATTATAAAACTTACAATTATCAACCAGGTTGTTTATGTTGGGAGCGGTAACACTGCCATAAGATTGCAGTAATACCCTGGGTTGTGCACTGATATCCGTCCTGTCACGAAAATCGCAATAACTGATTGTGTTATTACTGTTACCCAATGTACCCGTGGAGGTAAAGAACATAATTGCTCCACTGGTTGTGGTTGTAAAATTGGTATTGCTCGATTCAAATGTACTGTTCGTAATTATATTAAATATTGCGTCATTTTGCAAACGCATACCAGGTGCAACAGAACTGGTATTTCTTATTAATAAAGAAGAACCGCCCGTATTCAGTCCATTAAAGCGTACATATCTTGCTCCCGTAAGATCCAGTAACGAAGTTGCATTACTGGCACTGATCACAGAAGCAACTGCTGCCTTTGGCTGGATGGTTAACGTATTTACAGCACTTGCATCAACATTGTAATTGATAGAGATTGGAAAAGTTTCACTGCCTGCATACAATACATCCTGCAATTCAAATATAACCGGCCCGGAAAGACAGCGGCTGTTATAATCAGCAACGGCTGCAGTAAGTGTTGCATAGTTAGGTGCTATCTGTCCTACCCCCACCAGGTAAGTACCGCTCATAGAAGTTTGAACCGTATAAGAATATGGCGTAGTTGGTGGTGTAATGATCGTATTTACATCTGTAAGTGTAAGCCCGGCAGAAGGTGTACCCCCTGCATTAGGAGTTGCTGCAACATCCTGCGCAACTATAAAGTATTCAATGAGGTCAGTAGCCACTACGCCACCCACTGTTGCGTAATTGATCGTAAATGTCCATGACCCATTATAAACTGTACCCGAACTTAAAGTACCGGCACTGGAAAAATAAGCGCCTGCATTTTTGCGGAAATATATTCTTGGACTGAAGCCTGCATTATTTATACCCGATCCATCAGTTATGGTGGCAGTAATGATACGGCTTGTAAGGTCGCAGCCATTATTGGTATACGCAATGTTGAAGATGGCAGGTGCAGTTAGATCAGCTGGGGTAAAATTGCCTTCGTCGGCACCCACATCGGGCCCAAGTACAGAAGCCCCTGCATAGCCGGCATTACCCTGACGTATATCGCCATCATAATCATCCGTATAACCAGCAATATTTATTGCCCCACTTTCTACCTGCGTACCAATGCTTGGGTCAATATGAAGATAATTAGCATTGGCCCCAATGGTAGTATTTAAAAAAGGTGGAAGCTCGGTCATGCTGGCATTTTCACGTGTTGGCCCCACAAAAGATTTAAAAGCAGCAAGTGTTTGCTGGGCATTGGTTATTGCACCGGGGGCGCCATCTCCATATATCAAATGCAGGAGTCCCGGTGTACCGGCATAAATAATATTGTTATTTGAAGTAACAGCATATTGCGGGGTCAAAGCTCCAACCACGAAAACGCCTATTTGTTCCAAACCCCCGGTAGCTACAGCATTATTTACAAAAATATTATTCCTTAAATTATTAACAGGTACAGTACCCGGTATATAAACACAGTATGTATTGGCAGCAGCGTTTCCATCCAGGTAAACTGTATTATAATAGACATTGGTAATATTGCCAACAGCGGTTCCATTTAATGATATTCCCCGTACAGCCTGGAAAAAACCACTTGCCGGTGCATATAACCTGCCTATATAATTATTATAGATATTAGAAGTGGTACCGGCTGTTGCATTGGTTTCAATAAGACCGATAACGGTTCCTGCACCTGAAGCATTGATATCATATATTTTATTTTTGAAAATATTTTGTGTAGGCCCGCCGGCACATTGTATTCCCTGTGCCTGCGAAGTTGCAGTTGATGAATTGATATTATAAACCCTGTTATTATTCATTGAAATGCTACCGTTAACATTCAAACTTGCTGAGTTAACAACCAATCCAATTGTCTGGGCAGTTCCAAAAAGTCCACTAACTGTATTATTGGCCATTACGTTAATATTACCGTGTCCCATCACCAGGCCATACAACCCTGCTGTGGTAGCTGTTCCTACATTGGTAAGTCCCGAAACGGTATTATTGCTGATGTTGATGTTGTGTACACTTCCGGTAACATTCCCGTTATCCCAGTAAACCGCAGCACCAAAACTGGTAGTGGTTCTGAAAGTGATATTGGTAAAAATATTATTGGTAATGGTAGTAGAGCCTGTAGGTATAGTTGGTGTTGCACAACCTATTGCAAACAAATTGGCAGCCCCTGTAACCGTATTATTTTTGAATTGTGTTGTTACAAAATTGCCATTAAGAACCACAGTGGGTGTGCTGCTGGTGGCACCAATAAGAAAGCCAAATGTGCTGCCCGAAGAATTAATAGTAAGATTATTAAAATTATTATTATTCATTGTGCAGGAAAGTAATGTGGCAGAATTGTTCATACAACGAAATGAACCCGAACCTTCGGCATTATAAAAAACTCCTTGAAAAATATTATTGTTTTCAACAAGTGTACAGGTAGCTGAGCCTCCTGAATTGTTCATACAAAGAATAGCGCCCGAAGTAGCAAATTCTATACTAATTAAACCAAGTGTTCCTGTACCCAGGCTATTATTGCTTACAGTAATGGCACCTGTAACAGCACCGGTAGTATTGATACCTGTAAAAGTTGTGGCTGAGCCACTCATTTGTAAACCACGCAGGGTATTGTTATTGATATCAAGCGTAGCGCCTGCAGACGCCCCTAATATACCCTGAATAGCTGACGTACCAGTAGCTGTAGTAGCTGTAGTAGCTGTATTTGATAAGTTAGCTCCTGTTAACAAATAACCAGCACGTATGTTAGCTCCTACTGAACTGCCAATATTGTTATTGGAAATGGTGTACACACCGGTACCGGCTCCTTCAATACCTTTAAAACCGGCAGCAGCTGTGGCAGTGGCGCCAGACACATCTATCCCACCGATAGTATTATTCTGAATGGTTATGGTATTGGTTGTTGTACAATAAATACCTGAAACTATGGCTCCGGCTGTTGTGCTGGCCACATAAATAGAACTGGTACCACTGGCAGAACCGATGGTATTGCCCGTTACGGTTCCAATGCCTGCATTACCCGATGTAACGGCGATACCGCAAAACACACCAAAAGTTGTGTTAGCCCCGCTGCTGCTATATAATGCAAACCCACCAATGGTATTATTTTGAATAGATGAAACCGCACCACCTGCTGTAAATGAACAATTGATGGCATTGTAACGGGTAGCATTGGCCACACCACCCGGAGTATATGAAGTAGGAAAAGTTCCTGAACCCGGAAAAGTGCCACTTGCATAACCGATCATATTGGTAGTCCCTGTTGACGCCGGGTTAGCAAAACCAATTATATTATTTGAAATATTATACCCAACTCCGGATGAAATTACTATCCCATTGTGGGTATTGGCAGCAGTCGCAGTTCTTGTACCAGTTTGATATAAACTGTTACCAGTAATGGCCCAGCCAGAATTAAATGAACTAAGGCTTATACCTGCAGAAGGAGCGCTGGGATTAAAATAATCGCTGATGTTATTTACAGAAATAGTATTGCCACTATTATCTATAACCGCACTTGTGCCTAATGAATAGACCGCATTTAAAGGAGTACCCGTTGCAGACGCTGAAATATTACATTGGGTAATGGTATTGTTGTCATTCCCTGTTGCTGTACCTGTGGAAAAATAAATAGTACCCAGGCCAGGCCCTGCAGTAAAACCGCTTGATCCTAAAATATTACAATTGGTAACTGTATTATTGCTGGCATCATTTATAAACCGTATAGTAGAAGCGGATACTCCATTACTATTATTTAATGCCAGTGTATTACCGGCAGTGTTTAAACCGTTGATGGTAACATTATCCGCCCCGTTAAGGTCAACCAGGTGACCGTTTATATTACCCGTGATCTCGGATGCACCAACAGGAATGATCGTTAGCAATGTCCACGGACCGGCACTTTGGTTTAAACTTGCAGTAAGCGTTTCAACAGTTACCCCCGTAACTGTAATAACAATAATATTCCCCGCCTGTGATGCCAGGTTAATATTATCGAATGCTCCTTTTAAAGTAGTATAAGGATTACCGGCTAGTGTTACTGGATCTGCGCCTGCAACAACAACTGTTTGGGCAAAGCTGCCGGTTACACAAAATAATGCACTGATGAGCGCTAAGTAAATTTTCTTCATGCTTTTGTTTTAACAATTAATAATCTCCCCTTCAGTATGTTATTATACTGCTGCTGCAGGACAATTATTGATTAAATAATAATGAAACCTGGTTTGCAATGGAGGTTATGCAGTTTTTCGCGAGGGGAATGGATCTTGTATTTTTACACGGGATACTATGGATATGAAAGGCCTACAAAATAGTTCTATATCTTAACATAACAATGAAATTGCAACGAAATTTCTACAACTATACCTGGTCGTGTATACAGTTGGACAATAGTGATTCATTAAACAGCGCCCAAACCTATGCACAGCATCCTGCGGATAAGGTTTGCAGCGATGCTCCTGCGGAAAGCAAAACCTTATAGCATTTGAGCTGCATGTTTTAATCCAAACCTATAAGGTTTGCAGCGATGCCCTGCGATCAGCAAAACCTTATAGCGTTTGAGCTGCATGTTTTAACCCAAACACTATAAGGTTCTCCATCGCAAAAAAGCCAGGCGGCAAACCTTATAGGTTTTAACCAAGCGTTTGAGCTGCATGTTTTAATCCAAACCTATAAGGTTTGCAGCGATGCCCTGCGATCAGCAAAACCTTATAGCGTT